>DATGQY010000112.1:0-10950 GCA_035303925.1 Marinobacter sp.
ATCGATCCGGACGAGTGCATCGACTGCGCTCTTTGCGAGCCTGAATGCCCGGCAGAAGCGATCTTCTCGGAAGACGAACTGCCCGCCGATCAGACCCAGTTTGTCGAGATCAACGCCGATCTGGCTGGCAAGTGGCCGAACATCACCGAAAAGAAAGACCCGCTGCCAGACGCAGCAGAGTGGGACGGCAAGCCAGACAAGCTTCAATACCTGGAGCGCTGAGCCCAGTCGTTACCGATAACAAAAAGGCCGGAAGATGTTTGTCTTCCGGCCTTTTTGATAGTGCGCGTTCGAGATCCCCTGCGGATCAATCAACCAGCAGTTTCTTCGCCGCTGCTGACTGGTAGAAAGCGCCAAGCCGCCTGCGTAACAACGCCTCGACATACCCCTCCTGTCTCAACACATCAACGATGGGCAATGCCAGCTGCTCAACCTCGGTGACAATCACCTCACGGGTCACACCGACATCCTGCAGCAAGTCCATGACCGGCCGACCGCCATACTTGGCAAACAGGTGCTCAACCACCGCCTGGGCACAACCGTCGAAATACTGCGTCTTCCGGAAATGCAACCAGAAGTCGTAGCCCATCACCACGAACTCCTGGAGCTCCACATCATCCAGCCCATCCTTGAGCTCTGCGATGGTCACATTTTCCAGCGTGACCCAAGCCGCCATCACGGTATCCCTGAGCTCGTCATCGGTCAGAGCCTTGTGCAGGAACTGCTCACTACGGGTAATCAGCCCCGGCAAGCTGTCCGACAACCAGGCCTTGATGCGGCGTTCAAAGGTCTCATCCAGTCCGGGCACCGCCTTGTTGGCCATCTTCTTGCCAAATTTCATCATGGAGCCCACACCAGGCACCGACCGGGTCAGCAGGTTATCCTCGTACAGATAGTTCACCAGGCCGTGGTAGACTACATTGGACACCAGTTCCTGATACACCGGGTGCGCCATGATCTCGGAAATAATGCGTTCACGCTGCTGCCGAAGCTCCAGAGCTTCTTCAATAAAGGCGCTGGCCTGATCTCGAGAGAGTATCTCGCCCAAGGTTGTCTCGGACTGCACCGGCGCGTTCATCACCTCAGTCGCCATTTCAGCGGCCAGCTCCGGTATGCCGGCATCCAGCTCCATGTTCACGGCAATACGCCGGATAACGCCCATTACCTGATCAACGCTGATGAACTTCTCAAGCGTAAGATCACCTGCCCGGTTCAGCAGCTCGTCGACTTCGTTCTCCAGGAACTTCTTCAGCTTGGCTCCTTTGAGAGCGGCCATCTCGTGCTTAACGTGCGCCTCAAACAGGGTTTCGGCTAGGGTGGGCGTGGCTTTGGTCATAACACTGGCATCCTTTGGCAAGGTTCCTGAAATAGGTGGTTGAGGCTAACACGGAAACCAGCAGGTCGGGTTTGCCTGAATTACCGGTAAGAGCGTGAGAAAGGGCCAGTCAATCGAACCGGCCGCAAGGATGAGCAATACCAGAAGTTACTGAAAATCGCTGAATTCGTGGGGTTCGGCAGCCAACGCCAGGCAGATACTGCCGGGCCCGACGTAGATCGCGCTGGTGATCCCCATCTGCGACAGCAGCAACTCTACACCATTGCTTTCACAGGCATCCCGGAGGCGATTCAATCCCGGGAGATCCTCAATATCCGTCCAACTCAGCCCACAGGACAGACTCACATAAGGTGTCAGCAACCCGGCTTCCACCCGGGCGGTGGCGTAATTCATTACCTTCTCAACCGCAACGCTGAAATCACGGGTTTTGGCGACCGGCTTACCCTCAACCCCCTGACCGAAGATCACCGGCGTAATATTCAGGGCTTTCCCCAAAAATGCGGCAACCGCGGACACGCTCTTGTCACCCCGGCGGCGGGCGCGTTCGCGAATGTAATGAAGGTCTCGGGGAATCACACAGGTATAAATCTTGTCGGTGAACGTTTCCACTTCTTGCCTCAGAGCATTCTTGGAAACCTTCTGGCCGATCAGCTTCAGCGTATGGGCCGCCAGCAATCCCTGGCCGGCAAAGATCTGTTTGCTATCAATCACCCGCATGGAAAACTTGCCGTCGCGGCCAGCCGTCTTTCGGGCCTCCTCATAGTTGGCCATCACCGTATTCATCGCGTCAGTGGCATTCTGGAAGATCAGGCTTCGGCTTCGGGTGACGGTTTCGCAGATGGCCACGTCAAACTGGGTGACGATTTTTTCCATAAACAGGTCGTGGATCTGGTCTGCGGAAAACGCCTGGGTTTCAGCAGCGTGCCCCTTGTCCAGCAGCCCACTCTGATAGAACTCCTGGGTTTTCACCGGGTCATGGGTGTCAATGTAAGTCTGACCATCAATGATGGCAGTGACGGGCAGGACAAACAGGTCGTGTTTGCGGGCAAATTCGTAGGGTAAATCACAAGCAGAATCAACGATCAGGCCAACTCGCATGCAGCATGCCTCCAGGTTCGGGCTACTCCTGAGCCGGGGCGCCCTTTTTTATCATTATTTTTGAGGCCGACAGTGTTGCACAAACTGGCGAAAAATTCAGCAGCCTGATTACGTCAAACAACAAAAAAGGGAGGCACAAGGCCTCCCAAGGACACACAGTGGGTTGATGCCGCCGCCGAACACGACGGCATCAGGTTCAGTGTTCTTCGGCTTTTTCGGCGCCCGGAGCTTCTGGGTCCGAGGTGAATCCGAGCAGGTGCGTACGCTCAATCAGGAAGTACAGGATGGCACCGGTGGCCAGCCCCCAACCTGCGCCATACACCGCCAGCACCACACCCATGGTTCCGGCAATACCGCGCTCGGTGTTGTTCTCCAGTTGCTCCAGGCCCACCATCAAACAAATGTAGCCAGTCAGCAGCAGAGTCAGGGACAGAGCGATCGGCAGCACCGGCTGGAAGAAGCTCACCAGTGGCAGCACAAACAGCGCGATAAACCCGGTGATCCAGAAGGTGCCACCACCGCTGTAGATGGAGTCCATCGCATTACGACCGTACTTGTAACGCTCCGCCATGGTAGCTGTTACCGCCGTCCAGATCGGACCGGCGAGGCCTGGATAGGGTGCGAAGAAGGCGTGACCACCGTTACGGATCGCGGTGACCAGGTGAACGCGGTCAACGCTGTTGTCGATGTCTTCGTCTTTACGCAGGTGATCAACACGGTTCATCAGGGACTGACCAACCACGATGTCACCAAAGGCGATAACATAAGCGATTACGGCGGTCGGAATGGCGTACAGGAAGATGTTCAGATCCGGAAAACCAACGCTGAATGGCAGGTAGTTCCACAGTTGATCGAAAGCCGGCTTGGTGATGCCCCACTTAACATCGGGTACCGCATATTCACCGGTCGCAAAACCCACCAGAATGGCGACGATCATACCCGGCACCATGCCGTAGTTGGCGATTTTCCGGGCCAGAGCGTTGGTATCCACGAAGCCCTTGAACGACACCGAGAACATCAGGTAAAGGCAAACCAGCCCACCGACGATCAGGGAGATCGGGGTATTGGCCAGACGGCCGCCGGCCTCGATTTCACCCATCAGAGCGGCAATACCGGCACCGATGATGATACCGCCTTTCATGGAGCGTGGGATCCAGTTCACCAGCTTACTGCCGAGGCGAGTGACGCCAAGAATCAGGAAGATAAGGAAAACCAGGAACTGCAGTGCAAACAGTGCCTGAATGGCCTCTGGCCCTGGCTCGTAATCCGAAAGGAACAGAAGAACCACGGGAATACCGGGCGTAATCCAACCCGGCACCAGGGGCACACCCAGCAACGCGGGCAGCATGAAGCCGATGCCACAAACCACCACGTAGGCCAGGGCAACGTCGTAGGGGACACCCAGGTATTTTTCCAGCAACGGAATCATCGCCAGACTGACCACGAACATGATCAGTGCCTGCACCATCTCCGCGAATTCCCAGCGGTAATGGACAAACGGAAGACGTACCTTGAACGGACCAGCCGGCCAGAACGGCTGTTCTTCACCGTTTTTTCTGTGGAACATTTGCATAATAGAGCCTCCAGGCACACCGATTCAGGGTGCCAGTCAATGTTGTTTTTGTGATGAAATTCGGTGGTGCCCGGCGGCCCCACCGTTCAGGAGATCAATTCAGTTCTTTGGCCTGATCCCGCAACACGAACTTCTGGATCTTGCCGGTGGATGTTTTCGGCAGCTCCGAGAAGACGACAGTTTTAGGTACCTTGAACCGGGCCAGATGCTCACGACAGAATTCGATGATATCTTCTTCAGACACATCGCCTGCCTCAGGTTTGAGGGTGACGAAAGCGCAGGGTGTTTCGCCCCATTTTTCGTCCGGGCGCGCCACAACGGCCGCTTCCATGACCGCCGGATGACGGTAGAGGGTATCTTCAACTTCGATGGTTGAAATGTTCTCACCACCTGAGATGATGATGTCTTTCAGGCGATCCTTGATTTCCAGATAACCGTCTTCGTGCCATACCGCCAGATCGCCGGTGTGGAACCAGCCGCCACGGAAGGCTTCTTCGGTCGCCGATGGGTTCTTCAGGTAACCCTTCATCACAGTGTTACCACGCAGGAAGATCTCACCGATGGTCTTGCCGTCTTTCGGAACCGGCTTCATGGTGCTGGGGTCGCCAACCATGGTGCCACCCAGGGTGTGATAACGAACGCCTTGGCGAGCCTTGATCTGGGCGCGCTCGCGCAGCGGCAGCTCGTCCCATTCGGACTTCCAGGCACACACGGTGACCGGGCCGTAAACTTCGGTCAGTCCGTACACATGGGTTACCTTGATGCCCAGCTCTTCAATGGCACCAATCACCTGGGCAGGGGGCGCCGCACCGGCGGTCATGGATTTCACTTCGTGATCAATGCCGGCTTTGGCTTCCGGAGAGGCGTTCAGCAGAGCATTCAGAACGATCGGCGCGCCACACATGTGGGTCACCTGGTGATCGCGAATCAACTGGAGAATCTTCTCCGGATCCACCCGGCGCAGGCACACGTGGGTGCCCGCCATGGCCGTGATGGTCCAGGGGAAGCACCAGCCGTTGCAGTGGAACATCGGCAATGTCCACAGGTACACCGGGTGCATATCCATCGACCACACAGCCTGGTTACCCAGCGAATTGATGTAAGCACCGCGATGGTGATAAACCACACCCTTCGGGTTGCCGGTAGTGCCGGACGTGTAATTCAGAGAAATGGCATCCCACTCGTCGGCCGGGAAGGCCCACTGGAATTCCGGATCGCCTTCCTGCAGAAACGCCTCGTAATCGAGATCGCTGACTTGTACGCCCTCGCCATACTCCGGGTCGTCGACATCGATCACCAGCGGCTTGTGTTCAAGATGACGAACGGCATCCTTGATCACCTGACCGAACTCGCGGTCGGCAATCACCACCTTGGCCTCACCGTGCTCCAGCATGAAGGCGATCGCGTCGGCGTCCAGGCGAACGTTCAGCGTATTCAGCACGGCACCCACCATCGGCACACCAAAGTGGCATTCGACCATGGCGGGAATGTTCGGCAACATAACCGCAACCGTGTCACCCTTGCCAATGCCCCGCCCCTTGAGCGCAGAGGCCAAACGACGGCAACGGTCATAAGTCTCGGCCCAGTTGCGACGGATGGCCCCATGAATGATTGCAGGGTAGTCCGGATACACACTGGCCGTGCGCTCGATAAAATCAATGGGGGACTGGACAGCGTAATTGGCGTCCCGGGGCGTCAGGCCCTGGTCGAAGATCGAAGTCATTGGCGTGGTCCTCTAATCTCGGATGTTGTTCTTATGGCTTATGGCGTATTCAGAAGAATAGCCAAAGCAGCTATACTTCAAATTGCCGAAAATGGTAGAACACAGCAACAATACTAGAAACTCTACCATGGTATTATAGGATTTATACTATAACCTTATGAGTAAGCCTAAACAGCCCGCCGCTTTCAGCCCACTGCTGGCCAAAGACCCGCACCCCACCCTGATCGTGACCGCCAGGGCAGAAGTGCTAGCCACGAATGCTTCAGCGGATGCTTTACTAAACAAAGCACAGCTCGATATCCCTGGCCAGTTACTGCCGGTAAACGCCGCAGCGTTAGTCAAATCAGCGCTGGATCAGGGCCGCGCCATCGAAAATGTCGAATCCCGGTTTGCGGGCACCATCTGCCTCTGGTGTTTCATTCCCGATCAGGACAACCAGCAGGTGCTGGTGCGTGGACGAGAGGCCACTCAGGACATCATCACCCGGGAAGAGGCGCTCCGCTCCAGCCGTCTGTACCGGCTGATCACCGAGAACACCACCGACCTGATCTCCCGGCACGCTCCGGATGGCCGCTTCATTGACGCGACGCCTGCTTCCTGGCGACTGCTCGGTTACTGGCCGGAAGAGTTACGTGGCAAGGCGCTCGAAACGGTGTTCCAGGGTGAGCATGCGGCTGAACAGCTGGCTCTGACCCGGCACCGGCTGGGGGAAGACGGTTACGCCACCATGACCCTGGAAATCCTGCACCGTAATGGCAGCCGGCGCTGGTTCGAGATTGCCAGCCGAGCCATTCGTGAAACCTATACCGGTGCCGTGGTGGAAGTGATCAGTGTCTCCCGTGACATTACCGCCCGGGTGGAGTCAGAAGAACAGACCCGCCTGCTGGCGGACGAACTGGCCCACACCGCGCGCCTGGCAACTCTGGGTGAGCTGGCCTCCAGCATTGCCCACGAGATGAATCAGCCGCTCGCCTCCATTGTGAATTTTGCTTCAGCAAGCCAGCGTTTTCTGAAAGAAGCGGACCAGCAGCCGGAAAAACTCACCAAGGTGGACGACGGCCTGCAGAAAATCGTGCACCACGCAAACAGGGCATCAGAAGTCATCAAGCGGTTGCGGGCGTTTCTTCGCAAAGGTGAGAAACGTATGGGGCCGATATCACTGAACGCCGTGATCACAGACGTTGTCCGACTGTGTCAGTGGGAAGCCGACAAGAACGGCGTGCGGCTGTATGAAAACCTGGCGGGTGACTCCCCCGTCATTACTGCAGATCCGGTGCTGCTGGAACAGGTATTGATTAACCTGATCCGTAACGGCATCGAGGCCAACGTCGAGGCGAATCCGGACCCGGGCAACGCCGGAGCCTCGCGCATTGTGGTCAGCACCTGCGTGAACGACCAGCAGGAAACCCTGATTCAGGTATCCGATGAGGGGCCAGGGCTGAGTGACGAAGGCATCCGCCAGATGTTCCAGCCGTTTTACACCAGCAAACCCAAAGGCCTCGGTCTCGGGCTGTCCATGAGCCGCTCGATTATCGAAGGTTTTGGTGGCTTCCTCGATGCCACCCGACTCGAAACCGGAGGTCTGGCGTTGATCTGCCGGTTCCCCGCCAATAACCCTCGCGGCATTCCGAAAAATCGCTCAGGAGTAGATCCCGATGTCCGGTAATCCCCAGTCTCCAGCCAACACCGTGTATGTGGTCGACGACGATGCCGGCATGCTGGAATCCACGCAATGGTTACTGGAATCCGTAGGGCTTGAAGTTAAAGCCTACAGTGACGGCCGGCAGTTTCTGGAGGCGGTGGAAGGTTGTCGCCCCGGCTGCGTGGTATTGGATATCCGGATGCCCGGACTGGGGGGGTTGAATGTGCAGGAGGAACTGCAGAAGCGGGACCTGAATGTGCCCATCATTTTTATCTCCGGGCACGCCGACGTGCCGATTGTTGTGCGCGCCTTCAAATCCGGCGCTTTCGATTTCATCGAAAAACCCTTCAACGAACAGCTGCTTCTGGACAGCGTTCAGCAAGCGCTTCAGCAGGCGACATCGGCTCAGGAAAAGAGCCCGGTCAGCGCCGATACCGAAGCCCTCATCGACACCCTCACCCGCCGGGAACGGGACGTATTCCTACCTCTGGCCCAGGGGTACACCAGCCGGGAAATTGCCGAGCAGCTGGACGTGAGCGTCAAAACCATCGACCTGTACCGGGCCCGTGTAATGAAACGGCTTGGTGCCGATCGACTACCGGATGTGACCGGCATCGCCATTGCCGCCGGCCTGCTGGACCCCAAGCACCTGCGCGGCGTTCAGGCGCCCTGATCGCGAATCTCGTGGGCCAGGGCACCCAGTCGGATAACCGCCTTTTCAATGCGTTCGCTCCAGGGATTACCGCCGTTCAGTCGCAAGCAGTTCTCGAATTTGTTGGTGGTGGAGAACATCAGGCCAGGCGCCACGTTGATGCCTTCTTGCCTGGCCCGACGGTACAGTTCGGTCCCTGACACACCCACCGGCATCTGAACCCACAGCACAAAACCGCCCTGAGGCCGGCTCACCGCCGTACCCTCCGGGAAAGACCGGGCCACCGCCGCGCGCAGGCGCTCAATGCCCTCACGATAATGCTGCCGGGCCTGACGCAGGTAACGGTCGTAACCGCCCTGCTCAAGAAAATGCGCCATTGCCAACTGCGGAATGGTAGAGGTGGCCAGGTTCACGAAATATTTGTGTTGGCGGGCGCTGGCCATGTGGCGCCCCGGGATCATCCAGCCCAGCCGAAGACCAGGCGAAACGGTCTTCGAAAACGAGCTGCAGAAAATCACATTGTCGGAGCGATCGAAGGCTTTGGCCGGCCGCGGACGCTCACCCGAGTGATAGAGATCGCCGTAAATATCATCCTCGATCAATGGGACATTGGCGGCCGCCAGCATGGAGACCAGCTGCTGCTTGCGCTCGTCGCTCATCCGGGCGCCCATCGGATTGCTGTGATTGGGCACCACCACGCAGGCCTTCAGCGGCCATTGCTCAAGCGCCAACTGAAGACCCTCCAGGCTCATCCCTTCGGATGGGTGGGTAGGGATTTCAATCACCCGCAAGCCCACCACCTCCAGCGCCTGCAGAATGCCCGGGAAAGACGGCGATTCTACCGCAACAATGTCCCCGGCCTGGGTAACCGCCCGCAACGCCAGAATAATCGCCTCCTGCGCACCATTGGTGGCCAGCACATCTTCCGGTGACACCGGCACCCCCAGGGTTGCCATACGCTGGGCAATCTGGCGCCGGAAACTTTCCTTACCGGGAAAGGCGTAATCCAGCGTTTCCAGCCCACGCCTCGCGGCCCAGATTGTGCTCTGCTGGATCTGCCGGACCGGCAGGTAATCCGGGTGAGGAATGGCCGTTGCCAGCGGCACCATCCGTTTTTGCTCATCCGCACACAAATCCAGCGTCATTTCCCGGGCAGACACCGGCAAAGGCCGGGTACGCTGATCCGGCATGCTCGGCTCCGGCACATCCCGGGCCGGCAGACACACGAAATAACCGCTGCGCTCCCGGGCCTGAAGAAAACCACGGGCTTCGAGAGTCTGATGTGCCTGCAGCACAGTAGAAATGCTCACCCCGAACTGTCGACTGAGAGCCCTGACGCCGGGCAGGCGATCACCCGCCCGATAAACGCCATCCGCAATCAACCCCTGTAACTGGTCAGCCACCTGATTATAGAGCGCACCCATATCCGCCTCCCGCCATCACAATCCATCGATTCATCAGCCTATTGCACCAGAACCACCGACAAAACCGGCAGTACAGATCGGCTATTTTCTGTACGGCACAGATACCAAAAGCCGACAACTGTACCGGTTCAATAACAACTTAACTGAATCTGTTATGGAAGTCTGGCCCGGCAGACAATGAGATCCGGATCAGAGAAGAAGGAGTTTCACCATGGCAACAGCAACCTCACCGCTGGCCCAGGCAGCCGATGTAAGACAATTACGCACCCGGCGCAGCCGTAAGGATGTGCTCGGTCTCTCGGACACCCGCGCAACGGCGCACCCGACCTTGTTACAGGCGTTCCAGACACTTGCGCAGGCCGGATACCATGTCAGCCAGACCGGACCGGCGCACTGGATCATCCGGGGCAGGACGCCCTTGCCCGAATTTCATTGCTACAGTGAAGGCGAAATACAACAGTTCGCCGCTAGCCGAACGTGACACAAGCCAATTCAACGCCCACAGGACCAACCATGCAGACACCGATCTTCCAGATAGACGCCTTTACCAACACACTGTTCGGTGGCAACCCGGCCGCCGTCATGCCGCTGCTTAACTGGCTGCCGGACGACCTGTTGCTGGCGATAGCCGGAGAAAACAACCTGTCGGAAACGGCGTTTCTGGTAGCAACACCGGAGCTTGATGACGCCGACTTCCGCATTCGCTGGTTCACTCCGACTGCAGAAGTGCCGTTGTGCGGCCATGCTACGCTGGCGTCGGCCTGGGTGGTGTTCAACAAGCTGGAATGGCCAGGGGATACTGTTCGATTTCAGTCAAAGTCCGGACCGCTGGCGGTTTCGAAAAGGCCCGGCGGCTGGCTGGAACTCGACTTTCCTAACCTGCCCTTCGAGCGCTGTCCTACTCCGGCACTGATTACTGAAGCCCTGCCCGGCGCACCGAGTGAAGCCTTTTTCGTACCCAATGACACCAACTACCTGGTGGTTCTGGAATCCGAGGCGGAGGTCAGATCCGCCGCTCCGGATATCCGCAAACTCGGACAGCTGGGCAATCAGGGCCTGATTGTGACGGCTGAGGGAGAACACTGTGATTTTGTCAGCCGATACTTCGCACCGGGCGTGGGTATTGAGGAGGACCCGGTCACAGGCTCGATACACAGTGTGCTAACGCCCTACTGGGCCAAACGCCTGGGCAAGTCCAGTCTGCAGGCGAAGCAACTCTCGGCCCGGGGTGGTGAACTGCGCTGCGAACTCAAAGGCGAACGCGTGGCCATTGCCGGCCAGGCGGCGTTCTTCATGGAGGGCTCCGTACAGCTACCCTGAGGCTGATATACTGCCCGCCGGTTTTCTATCAGCGGCGGGCAGGCAATGGCAGTATCCACATCCCAGTATGACGTGATCATCATCGGCGCCGGTGCCGCCGGGCTGATGTGCGCGGCCACCGCCGGCTATCGCGGCCGCAAAGTGCTGGTGATTGACCACGCCAACAAGCCCGGCAAGAAGAT
>DATGQY010000113.1:0-6159 GCA_035303925.1 Marinobacter sp.
CCGCCAACGAGCATGGCATTGCCATGGTCTTCACCGGCATGCGCCATTTCCGTCACTGATCAACGTATTCAGGAGCAGCACATGAACATTCTGGTTATTGGCAGTGGCGGGCGCGAACACGCCCTGGCGTGGAAAGCCGCCCAGTCTCCGCAGGCGGACAAGGTCTTCGTGGCACCGGGTAACGCGGGCACAGCCCGGGAACCGAACCTGGAGAACGTCGACCTGGACGTGATGGACCTGGACGGCCTGGCCAACTTTGCCGAGCAGAACAATGTGGGCCTGACCATTGTCGGCCCGGAAGCCCCGCTGGTAGCCGGCGTGGTGGACAAGTTTGAAGAGCGCGGCCTGCGCATCTTCGGCCCCAGCGCTGGCGCCGCCCAACTGGAAGGCTCCAAGGCCTTCACCAAGGACTTCCTGGCCCGCCAGAAGATTCCCACCGCCGACTACGCCAACTTCACCGACGTGGACGAAGCCCTCGCCTACGTGCGTGAAAAAGGTGCCCCGATCGTGGTCAAGGCCGACGGCCTGGCCGCCGGTAAAGGCGTAATCGTGGCCATGACCCTGGAAGAAGCCGAAGACGCCATCCGCGACATGCTCGCAGGCAATGCCTTCGGTGATGCCGGCAGCCGCGTGGTGGTGGAAGAATTCCTGGACGGCGAAGAAGCCTCGTTCATCGTGATGGTGGACGGCAAGAACGTACTGGCCATGGCCACCTCCCAGGACCACAAGCGGGTAGGCGACGGCGATACCGGCCCCAACACCGGCGGCATGGGTGCCTATTCTCCGGCCCCGGTAGTCACGCCTGATGTGCACCAGCGCATCATGGACGAGGTGATCTACCCCACCGTCAACGGCATGGCCGCCGAAGGTCATCCTTACAAAGGCTTCCTGTACGCCGGCCTGATGATCGACACCAACGGTGCGCCGAAAGTGATCGAGTTCAACTGCCGCTTCGGCGACCCGGAAACCCAGCCGATCATGCTGCGCATGAAATCTGACATGGTTGAACTGTGCCAGGCGGCCGTGGACGGCAAGCTGGACCAGTGCGACTCTGAGTGGGACGAACGAGCCTCCGTAGGCATCGTTCTGGCTGCCGGCGGTTACCCCGCTGACTATCACAAGGGCGACGTTATTTCCGGCCTGCCGGAAACCGAAGTGGACGGCGAGAAAGTTTTCCATGCCGGAACCAGCCTGAAAGACGGCCAGGTAGTGACCAACGGCGGCCGCGTACTCTGCGCGACCGCTTTGGGTAACACGGTCACCGAGGCCCAGCAACGGGCCTACGCCCTGGCAGCAAACATTCAGTGGAACGGAGCATTCTACCGTAAGGATATTGCCTACCGGGCCATCGCCCGGGAGCAGGGCTGAATTTCTTCAGTCGCCTTACGGCAGCGTCAGCCCGGTCATTGACCGGGCTTTTTTATGGGGTACTGTTGTCCATCCGTTCCAGTGAAAAGGAGTTCCGTGTGCACCGTACTTCGGTCAACGTTGTCTTTATCCTTATTGCCACCCTGCTTCTGAGCGCCTGCTCCCGCCAGGGTATCTACGAATCCGCCATTGGCTGGGAGCGCTCCAGCGCCGGTCTGGAAACCGCAAGCGTGAAGGTTGGTGATCTGAACATTGCCTACCTGCGCAGCCAAGAAATCGTCGATGCCGATACCCTGGTGCTGATTCACGGTTTCGGCGCCAACAAGGACAACTGGACCCGGCTGGCCAAAGAGTTCAAAGGCGAGTTCAATATCTACGCCATTGACCTTGTCGGCCATGGCGAAAGCAGCAAGCCCATGGACACCGGTTACCGCTTTGAAGACCAGGTGAGTTACCTCAACCAGATTCTCGAACAACTGGGTGTCGAGCGGTTTCACATGATGGGCAACTCAATGGGCGGCGCCATCACCGCCTTATATGCCGCCACCTATCCGCAGCAGGTTCAGTCCGCCGTGCTGTTTGACCCTGCCGGAATTTTTGAATACGAAAGCGAGTTGGTTGACCTGGTCGTTGAAGGTGACAACCCGCTGATACCGAAAGAAGAAGGGGATTTTGACCGGTTGCTCGATTTTGCCCTGGAAAAGCGCCCCTTCGTGCCCTGGCCGATTTTTGATGTCATGGAGGAAAAGGCCATCGCCAACCGCGAGGTCAACGAGATCATCTTCGCGGCCATTCGCGATACCGGTTTCGAGCCGGACTTCCGAAATGCCATCCAGGATATAGAAGCACCCGTACTGGTGGTCTGGGGCAAACTCGATCGGGTGATCAACTATCGCAATGCCGATGTCTTCGTGGACGCCATTCCCGACGCCCGCAAAGTCATTCTGGACGACATTGGTCATGCGCCCATGGTGGAGGCACCCGAGCAGTCGGCCGAGCTGTTCAGGGCGTTCCTGGCAGAAAAACCGCTCCCCAACTAACCGCCACTACATTTGATCCGGAAAAACAGGTAGGCTTCAGAACTTCTTTGTTGTCCCTCAAAAGAACGCTTTATGCCTGAAGCCATCTGGATCAGTTTCGCCTTTGTCATCGGTTTACTTGTCAAAGCCATTGGCCTTCCGCCGCTGGTCGGATATCTGGCGGCGGGGTTTGTGCTCAGTGGCCTGGCGTCAACCACGGACATTACCGCCGAGCCAACCAGCGTGTTGGCACACATAGCCCATCTGGGCGTGCTTCTGCTGCTGTTTACTGTTGGCTTGAAGCTGAAACTGAAATCCATTGTCAGCCCCGAAGTCATCGGCGGCAGCCTTTTACACTTTGGTATTACCTGCGTTGTCTTTGCCCCGGGCCTTTACCTTCTGTTCGACCTGGACTGGGCAACCGCCCTGATGCTGGCGATTGCCCTGTCTTTTTCCAGTACGGTGCTGGCGGCCAAGGTTCTGGAGAGCAAACGGGAGCTGAGAGCATTTCACGGCCGGGTGGCTATCGGTATTCTGATCATGCAGGATCTGATTGCACTGGTGGTGATGAGTCTGGCTGCAGGCAAGACGCCCTCCGAGTGGGCGTTGATTGTCTTCGGACTGCCACTACTCAGGCCACTGCTTTACCGCCTTCTGGATGCCAGCGGCCATGATGAGTTGTTGGTCTTGCTTGGCCTGCTGCTGGCACTCGTCGTGGGTGGCCTCGGCTTCGAAGCCGTCGGCCTGAGTTCCGAGCTTGGTGCCCTGGTGTTTGGGGCCATGCTGGCTAATCACCCAAGATCTCAAGAGCTGGCGAAGTCCCTCTGGAGCGTGAAAGAAATCTTTCTGGTGGGTTTCTTCCTGCAAATCGGCCTCGGTGGCCTGCCAGACCAAAAGGCCATGATCTTCGCTGTCGTCGCCACCCTGCTCCTGCCGCTGAAAGGCATTCTTTTCTACTTCCTCCTGTTAGGATTCCGCCTGCGTGGCCGCAGCAGTTTTCTCACCTCACTGTCACTGACCAACTACAGCGAGTTCGGGCTTATTGTAGCCAGTATTGCCCTGCCGGAATGGCTGGTTCCGCTGGCCATATCCGTGTCCCTGTCGTTCGTTATCTCCGCGCCGGTGAACCGGTTTGCCCACAGCCTGTTCGAAACAGTCGGCCGCCATATCGTCCGCTTCGAGAGCCGCAAACGGCACCCGGACGAACAGCCCATTTCTCTGGGAGACACGCGGATTCTGGTGATGGGAATGGGCCGTACCGGCACAGCAACCTATGACTGGCTCCTGCCTCAGGAGCCAAAAATCATGGGGCTGGACTCTGACCCGGCAAAAGCCGAGCAGCACCGGAAAGACGGGCGTAACGTGGTGTTCGCCGACTCAGAAGACACCACCTTCTGGGAAGGTCTGCACATGCCCGGCCTGCAGTCGGTCGTGCTCGCCATGAACGATATTGAAGGTAAGCTGATTGCCGCCAGAATGCTCAGAAAACTGGGTGGCATTGGCCAGCCACCTTCTGGACGACATGAGAACCAAAGAATCCGAATCCCAGCCTCAGGCCCCGCGCGATGTTTGACCTGCACGAAGCACGCACCGGCAGCATGACCCAGATGACCTCCTTGCATGAGGCGCGTCTGAATTTCGTAGCAAGAACGCTGATCAACACCGGTGCGAGCACCGTTCTTGACCTAGGCTGTGGCTCAGGCTCGTTATTGTACCGGCTGGCTGCCGCCAGTCAGTTCAAGACCATCGTCGGGCTTGAGCAGTCCGGCCTTTCGCTGCGCCAGGCCCGCCAGAACCTCCAGCCCTGGCTGGAGGCCGACCCCGGCCGCATCCGACTGGTGAGCGGTTCCTACGCTGAAAGGCAGCCGGCACTCACCGGATTCGAAGCTGCAGCCATGGTCGAAACCATCGAGCACGTCTATCCCAACGAACTGTCGAAAGTGGAACTGGTGGTGTTTGGCGAACTTCGCCCCCGGTTCCTGTTCATGACCACTCCGAACCGGGAATACAACCCGCTGTTCGATCTGGCACCCGGAGAGTTCCGCGAAGAAGACCACAAGTTTGAGTGGGATCGAAAGAAGTTCCGCCAGTGGGCCGACGGCGTCGCCAGGCGCAATGGGTATAGCGTCAGCTTCGGCGGCATCGGCGACCTGCACCCGGAAGCCGGCCACCCGACCCAGACCGCTACCTTCAAATTGATCGGCTAACGCGCACAGCTTCTGAACCCCGTATAGACATCGTTGCGCAGAGGCAGATAGGCCTGTCGGTAGGTACCCCGAATCAGGTTTGATGACGTGGCACAGCTACCGCCCCGGGTTACCTTGTGATCACCAAACTGCAGGGTCGACATAAACGGATACATATCCACCTTGAAGCCGTCATAAGGCAGGAATTGACTGCTGGTCCACTCCCACACGGTCCCGAGCATCTGCCGGCAACCAAAAGGACTATCCCCCGCAGGGAAGTCTCCCACCGGATTGCGCGCCGCAGAGCGACCGTTCATATCTACCCTCGATGATTCCGCCCGCTCGTTACCCCAGGGATAACGCTGAAAAGGCTGTCCGGGTCGGTTGCCCAGCGCCGCCACCTCCCACTCGACCTCTGACGGCAAACGCCGACCCGCCCAGTTACACCAGGCCTCGGCTTCCCAATAGGTAACATGAGTAACCGGTGCATCCGGATTCAGCGGCAACCACTGATCAAACACCCGCTCCTGCCACTGTTTGTCATGCCAGCGCCAGTACAAAGGGTGCCTCGGCACTTTCATCTGGGGCTCAGAAACCCCATGAACCAGCGACACATCGACGTCCGTTTCCAGCCACTTGCGACCTCCGAAGGACCACAGTTCCGGTCGCTGATAACCACGGTCCTCAACAAAGGCCTGAAACTCCCGGTTACTTACCAGGGTCCGGCTGATCGCAAATGCCGGCAGCTCCACCTCGAACCGGGGCTTCTCCGCATCAAAAGCAAAGTCGTCTGTTGCAAAGTGCTCCGACTCACCGGGCATCCCGATCACCCAGCGCCCGGCTGGAATTTCCGCGTCACCGGTAATCGCCTCGCCAGGTGCCGGCCGGTCACCTTTGTACTCAGGTGGCGCAGGGTATCCCACGGTCTGCCGACACCAGATCAGCGACTCGATGTGCATGTTCTGGTGGTAAATGGCGTAGCGGTAGAGATACAGCTCTTTGTCGGTCAGCCCACGGCTCTTGATACGTTCGGCAACACGGCCGTAGATGGTGTTGAAATACTCAAGCGCGGCCTCCCGACCGGGAAACAAATCGCGACGCCATCGATCCTTGTGCTCAATATGGAAGGAGTCCCACAGGTCATCCATGGAAGGATCGTAGCTGGGCGTGCCGTCCAGCAGGTTAAAAACAAAGACTTCGTAAAAGAAGGCCGAATGCCCCATTTCCCACAGTGGCGGGTTCACACCCGGGTGGTAAGGCACATCCAGTTTCGCCTCTGACAACGTGCAGATCAGCTGTTCGGTGCGAGTCCGAGCCAGTTCCAGATCCTCTAGAACCTTTGTTCTCCTATCTTCAGAAACCATACATCGCAACTCCGGAGTCTTGATACTTTTGCCGTCTGGCTCGGTGGCAGGAGCATGTGGGGAAGGCCTTTCCAAAACACCCTGTGAATACATCCATGTACGCTCTGCTCCGCCATCCATGGCTCCGCAAGGTTTTGGAAAGGCCTTCCCCACCTGCTCATCGTATATCCTGCCTGCCTCAAAGAATAACAAAGAAAAAACCGCCGGGGGCAGATACCCGCG
>DATGQY010000114.1:0-4940 GCA_035303925.1 Marinobacter sp.
GCCACCATCCGATCCAGGAACGCCGATGTCGTGGCATGATTGGTCACAAACTCCCGGTCACCCAAACGCACAATCAACTCCCAGTAGCCCATCACACTACCAATCGGATTGGTCAGCTTGAAGCCGATGGTGTTGGCCCAGCCCGGCGTGTGGAACCAGTGGGGCTTCAGATCATGCAGCTGGAAACCGGTGCGCCGGTGCACCGCCCCCGCCACATCGGAAAATCGCTGATACATCCAGCCAATCGCCCCGGACGCATGACTGTCAATCGGCAAGCCCAGCACAACCGCATTACGGATGTGCTGATCCCGGCTCAATGCTGAGTAAAACAGCGTAAACATGCCGCCCATACTCCAGCCGTGCAGCGAGAGCTCCTGCTCACCACTGTGTTCCCTTACCCGGTTCAGGCTCGCGGGTAGCAACTCAGCGACATAAGTGTGCATGTTGTAATGGGTGTGCTCACGCCCGGGCATGCCCCAGTCGATCAGGTACACCTCGAAGCCTTTTGCCCGTAGAAAGCGCACCAGACTGCGATCCGGGAACAGGTCATAGATCAGCATGTTCACCGCAAGCGGCGGAATGATCACGATCGGCGTGCGGTGTGTTGTTCGTTCAACCGGAATGGTCATGCCGTCCAGCTCGATGGCATCCTCCTGCAGAGGAGGGTAATAGCGCAGGCTGACCAGACCGTCCGAATGGAGGGTCTCGAAAGGCGTTTGCCCGGCCTGAACCAGGCTGGCGGCCCGGAACACCCGGTCAAACGCATTACCTGCGTACAGTGCACTTTTACGGGCCAGGCCCGATGCCGCGTCGAAAGCCGACTTCAGGGGATTGAACATAGGCGTTTCCATTAATACTGCTGAGTCAGGAGATCACCCAGCATAGAACCGAATGCCCGCGTCGACCATGGCAAAACCGTCCTTAATGATTGGCGCGTTGGTCACTTCTGGCCACTGCCCAACAGCCCCGGTGATTGCTATCATGGCAATCCTTTTGGCAACAACAACCACAACAGGACCACCATGCTCAGTTTCCTGCCTGCCCCGGTTATCGGCTTACTCAATTCCATTCTTTTGGGTATCAACACAGTGTTCTGGTGCCTGCTGCTCTACATCCCGGCACTGTTGAAACTGGTGATACCCCACAAGGGTTTCCGGGTGCTGTGCACCAAACTGATCATCTGGATATCCGAGTCCTGGGTAGCCTGCAACACCGGCTGGATGAAGTTGACACAGGGCACGCGCTGGCAGGTGGCCGGGGCGGAAAACCTCAAGCGGGAAAGCTGGTATCTGGTGCTCAGCAATCACCAGAGCTGGGTCGACATCTTTGCCATGCAGCGGGTGTTCAACCGTCGGGCGCCGTTTCTGAAGTTCTTTCTGAAACAACAGCTGATCTGGGTGCCGGTGATTGGCCTGGCCTGGTGGGGTCTGGATTTTCCGTTCATGAAACGGTATTCCCGGGAATACCTGATCAAACACCCCGAGAAGCGCGGTGAAGACCTGAAAGCCACCCGTAAAGCCTGTGAGAAATTCCGCTATACCCCGGTCAGCGTGATGAACTTTGTTGAGGGCACGCGTTTTACCCAGGCCAAGCACGACAAACAGAAGTCTCCGTACCAGCATCTGCTGACACCCAAGGCGGGTGGTGCTGCGTTTGTGCTGGATGCCATGGGCGACTCGATCGAGACCCTGGTGGATGTCACCATCGCCTATCCACACGGAGCGCCAACCTTCTGGGAGTTTCTGTGCGGCAAGGTACCCGAGATTCGTATGGAGATCGCCACCCAGGCGATTCCTGAGCACCTCAATGGCCGGGATTACTCCAACGATGCCGAGCATCGCCGGAATATGAAAGACTGGCTCGGTGAGCTCTGGCAGGCCAAAGACGCCCGCCTGTCCCGAATGCTGGAGAAGTAAGCCGGGGCGGTATCAACCGCCCTCGCTGTCCTGGCCGGTGGGCACTTCCTCGGCCTTCAGCAGTTTGAAATTGATCTGCCTCCGCTCGTCATCCACCCCGGCAAAGCTCACGGTAACCCGTTGCTCCAGCTGGAAGATGCGGCCGTTCTTGTTATGAACCAGGCGCAGGGTGACTGGATCAAATCCGAATTTACCTTCCAGGTCACGGCAGCTGACAAACCCTTCCAGACCATTGGCGTCCAGGCGGACAAAGAAGCCGGACGGCATGGTACGGCTGATGGTGCCTTCCATCGGGTCGGCTTCCGGCAGGGTCTTGGCAAAGTCCGCCTTGAGCCAGGCTTCGAGTGTGTTTGCCGCCTGACGGGCGCGGAACTGGGTGGCCTGCAGGGCTTCCAGTTGCTCGCTGTTCAGGGCTTTGACCGGGGTGTCCCAGAGTGCTGATTTGATCAGTCGGTGCACATAGAAATCCGAGAACTTGCGCAACGGCGATGTGAACGTGGTGTAGGCCGCCAGGCCCATGCCCTGGTGGGGCGCCGCCTCGAAGCCCAGTTCCGCCCGAGCCAGTTGGCGGGACAGAATGGATTTTACCGGCACCTCGGCCGTCAGCTGGTCGCAGTGCTTCATCAATGCCCTGAAACCTTCCGCTGTATTGGCATCCAGTTCCGCCAGGTGGGGGGCGTAACCTTCCAGCAGCTTGCGAATATTATCCGCGCGATCGTCCCGCAGGCCTGGATGCTGAATGAACAGGCCCTGGCCACGCTGATTCAGGAAGTCGGCGGCACATCGGTTGGCTGCGACCATGCACTCTTCCACCAGACGGTGGGCTTCATTCTGGATGGCGGGTTCAATCACGCGGATTCGCCGGTTTTCGTCCAGCCGCAGGCGGAATTCCGGTCGATCGCTGCTGAGCAGGGCGTGCTCAGCGCGCCATTTGCGCAGGGCGGTAGCGGCCTGATGCAATTGATCCAGACTGTTGCTGACCTCGTCGGGCAGGGCTTTTATGTCGTCGTCCTGCCGGCCTTCGATCAGATGGGATACCAGCTCGTAGCTCAGTTTGCCCTTGGAACGGATCACGGCCTGGTGAAAGCTGTAGCCGCCCAGACTGCCGTCGTTGTTCACTTGCAGATCACAGACCAGCACCAGACGGGGGAGGTCTGGCATCAGCGAGCAAAGCCGGGTACTGATGCTGTCGGGCAGCATGGGCAGTGGTTCACCGGGGAAATAAATGGCGGTGGCCCGATTGAAGGCTTCTTCCTCAGCGGGGCTCCCGGGTTCGATGATGGCTGTCGGGTCGGCAATGGCGATGGACAAGGTCCAGCCAGTGGCGTTCGGGGTCGCCATCAGGGCATCGTCCATATCCTGGGTGCCCGGACTGTCAATAGTCACATAAGGCTGGGCAGTCCGGTCTTCACGGCCTTCATTGACGGCGGCAATGCTGTCTTCACTGAGGCTGTCCGCTTGCTTCTGGACTTCTTCCGGCCAGGTGTCCGCGAGGTCAAAATTCGCCAGTGTGAAGGCCCGCTCGATACCGGGCTCACCCGCCTTGCCAATAATACGCAGTATTTTGGCCTGGCCTTTGCCGTCCTTGATCGGGTGGCGATGAATCTGGCAATAGATGAAATCGTCAGGCTGAGCGTTCATGCGCTCTTTCGGCGGAATAAAAATCCAGCGGTTGATCCCCGGGGTTTCCGGCGCCACAAAGTGCCCCTTACCCTTGATCAGATAGCGGCCGACAAAGGTGGTCAGGTGGGATTCCAGCAGTTCTTCCACCACGCCCTGGGTTTTGCCTTTTTCCACTTCCTGTTCGGTGACCGTGATCCGGTCGCCAGGCAGCACTTTCTGCATTTCCTCGGGTGGCAGGAAGACATCCCGCCCCTCATCGAGAGCCACAAAGCCGAAGCGCCCGTTGGTGGATTTGACGGTACCCGCCAGGACCACTTTGTTATCTTTGATATCGGTTTTCAGCTGGCGCAACTGATTGAGAGCGTCGGCATTGAGCATGAAGAAGTAACCTGGGCTTAAAATGGATGATGCTGCGGAGTATAACGGTTCTGCCTGTGGGAGTCAGATTTGTCAGGCAGTATGAACCGCTTCACCTTCCGCCGTGCGGATACAGACCCGGTTGCGACCACTGTGCTTGGCTTCGTAGAGGGCTTGATCGGCATTGCGCAGAATGGTGTCCAGGCTGTCGCCTGGCTGGCAGAAGTACCCGCCCACGCTGATGGTAAAGGGCGAGCCGGTGTATTTGCTTTCCTGTTCTACACTGGCGCGAATGCGGCAGGCGATTTGCTCGAGCGTTATCTGATCGCAGGGCGACAGCAACACCACAAATTCGTCACCACCCCAGCGGCCCGGATGGTCATAGGGCCGTACCGATGTCTTCAGCCATCTCGCAAACACTGGACGCCCTGTTCCAGGCTCAGCACCGGTTTCAGGATGCGCGACTGGATAATCAGTTGGAAAAGGATCAGTGTCACCAGCAGGCTGACCAGGAAAACGACAATCAGGGGCCATAGGTAACTGGTGGGCAGCAGGGCATTCAGGTCCAGCAGGGTGATCTCGAACCAGCCAATAGCCGGCAGAAAGGCAACCCCGGCCAGGTGCTTCCTGCCATCCACCATGACAAACCCGCTCTCGACCGCGCCGTTTTCGCCGTTCCGCTTTTTCAGCATCTGCAGCATGCCCAGAATCTTTTGCTTGTCCTGGGTTTCATCGAACAACAGATCGACAGTGTTTTTCTGACCTTCCGGTTTGATGATGCTGGCGAAATCGATGTAATTGCGGTCACGGTAGAGTTGGATAGCACCGTTGTAATCCACGAACAGCGTAGTGATGCCTTCCTGATCGATGTCCACGATGTCCTGAAGAAAGTCGTCGAGGTTAAGCCCGGTACCGACCATGCCGAGAATGTGGCCATTTTCATCACGCATCAGCACGTCAATCCACAGCTTGGTAACGCCCAGCTCCTGGTCCGGATTGACGTTGAGGTGAAAATCGCGGCCCTCTTCGATCAGTTGTGTTCGG
>DATGQY010000115.1:0-26809 GCA_035303925.1 Marinobacter sp.
GAAACAGCGGCAAAAAGGCAGGAATGTCTCATTTCGTGCGGCCCCGGGGTGCGAAAATCGTTGTGAACGGCTAAAGTGACGTGTGCTGACAATAAACGATAAAGCACGCATCTGCCCGCGCGGAGATCACATTTTGCAGCAACGGTTTGCCGACGCCCCGGTTCGGGTGGTTCTCACGCTTCTGATTCTGGCTGTTTCTATCCTGCCCTCTCTGGCGCTGGCCCAGAGCGGCTGCCGTGATGGCCGGTTGCTTCTGAATGACTCAATGGAGAGCATTCGGGATCTTGGTGGCTGCCTCTCTTACCTCGAGGACCCTGGCCAGGACCGGACTATCGACCAGGTCATCGAACTCAACCCTGACAGCTTCACCCGCCATCAGAGCGGTGTGCTTAATTTTGGCTATACCGAATCCGCCTACTGGACGCGTTTTGACCTGAACACCCAACAGGTCGATGCGCCCTCTGACTGGATACTGGAGCTGGCCCTGCCTTTGGTTGATCAGGTTCGTCTGTATCTGGTGCGTGATGGCAGGCTGATCAGAGAGCGACAGACCGGTTACTATGATGACTGGGATGACCGGGACCTGGCGGTACCCAACCCGACCTTTCGTCTCAAGCTGGAGCCGGGTACCACGACCACGGTGTTTCTGCGGATCACCAACACCAATGCGTTCCGGTTGCCAATCACGTTATGGCACCCGGACAGCTATATCGAGAAAGTCTCCATAGACGAAGCCGTCCGTGGAGTGCTGCTGGGCGCTATCCTCGCTATCCTTGCCTACAACCTGTTTGTCGCTGTTTCGGTGCGAGAGCGTAGCAATATCTATTATCTGCTGTACCTGGTGTGCGCTGCGGTGTTTACCGCTACCGAACAGGTGCACGGGGTTCAGTTGCTTGATAGCCGCCCACCGCTGTTGAGCAAGGAATACCTCCACTTCCAGATTATTCTTACCTGGTTCTTCGGATTGTTGATGGCCCGGTCTCTGCTGGAAACCCGACAACGGTCGCCGGATCTCGACCATGTGCTGATGCTTTGCCTGTATTCGGTGGTAGCCACCTTTGTATTGTCTATTTTCATTCCCTATTCGGTCGCCATGGAATGGATCGTGGTGGGCTCGATCCTGCTCAGCATCATTCTGATTGTCGTGAGCTATCTGTCCTGGCACTACTACAACCCCGCCGCACGGGCGTATTTCTTTGCCTGGACGTTGGCGCTGATAGGTTTCGGGCTCTATGCCCTGACCGTTATGGGTTATCTGCCGCTGAATACCTTTACCACCTACGCACCGCAGTTCGGGTTGACGGCGCAGATCATCCTGTTCTCCTTCGCACTGGCGGACCGGATCAAGCAGGTGCAGGGTGAAGCCCTGGCGTGGAACAAAAGGGCGCTGGCCAACCTGCGCCGTTATCAGTCGCTGTTTGATAATGCCATTGAAGGGGTGTTTCAGATGTCCCCCTCCCGGCGCTTTGTCACTGCCAACCCGGCGATGGCTGAGTTGCTGGGTTATAACAGCAGTCGTGAGCTGCTGAAGCACAATCCGGATGTACTGGACACCTGCCTCGTTGATGAGCGTCTGCGGCGGCTGGTAGTGGAGCAGCTGGAAGCCCGGGGAACGGTCAAGGGCATCGAGGCTCGCTATCTGACACGGACCGGCGAAGAGCGATGGGCCACCATTTCACTGCACACCGTGTACGATGCTGAAGGCCTGCCGATGCACCTGGAAGGCACCTGCATTGACGCTACTGAAAGCCATCAGCGGTTGCAGATCGAGCGTGAGCGTGAGCAGGAGCGCCTGGAGAAGGAGCTGGCGCGCAATTCCGCCCAGGCGAAAAGTCAGTTCCTCGCCAATATGAGCCACGAAATACGAACACCGCTGGCGGCGATCATCGGCTACGGTGAAACGCTGCTGGACCCGGATCTGAACGAAGCTGAAAAGCGCGGCAGTGCCGAAACCGTGGTTCGCAGTGGCCGGCACCTGCTTGAGCTGGTCAATGACATACTGGACCACTCGAAAATTGATGCGAACAAACTCGATGTCGATGTTGTGCCCGTTAACCTGCCCGAGTTGCTGGACGAAATTCGGGCCTTCTTTGCGCCCCGGGCGAAGGAAAAAGGGCTCGACTTCAGCATCATCTGTGATTATCCGTTGCCGGAAAAGATTCAGACAGATCCGACTCGTTTCCGGCAAATCATCATTAATTTGTGCGGAAATGCACTCAAATTTACTGAACAGGGTTCGATCTCCCTGATTATTCGCTGTGATCGGGATCAGGAAACGCTCTATGCCCGGGTGGTGGATACCGGGATTGGCATGAAGCCTGAACAGATCGAAAGGTTGTTTGACCCCTTTGCTCAGGGCAGTACCGCGATATCACGACAATACGGTGGAACCGGGCTGGGGCTGAGCATTTCCCGTCGACTGGCGGAATTGCTGGGTGGCAGCATCCGGGTGTCCAGTACCTACGGCGAAGGCAGTGAATTCGAGGTGTCGATTAATACAGGTACGCTTGGCGACGTTCACTTCCTGCGGGATGCTTCGGAGTTTACTCAGCGCCGTCGTGCAATTGCGATGGTGATGGCGCCTCGGTTATCGGGCCGGATTCTGTGTGCCGAAGACAACGACCTGAACCGCCGACTGGTGTCTTTGCTCGTAGGCCGTACCGGCGCAGACCTGGTGCATGTGACCAATGGTGCCGAGGCGCTTGAACGGGCAATCAAAGAACCTTTCGATTTGATTCTGATGGATATCCAGATGCCGGTGATGAACGGTCGAGATGCAACCGTGGCGTTACGTGAAGCGGGAATCAATACGCCCATCATTGCACTTACGGCCAATGTCATGACCGAAGATATTGCTGAATATCGCATGGCTGGCTGTAACGAGCATTTGGCAAAGCCTATAGATAAGCGGCGTTTCTACGAGACTCTGGCCCGTTATCTGACGCTGTGCCCGGACCAGGGTGAACCGGGTGTCCGCCAGTACACGGGCCGGGTGCTGGTTGCGGAGGACAACGACGATAACCGTCGGTTGGTTGAACGTATGTTGCGCCGTACCGGAGCCGAGCCGGTGATGGTGGAGTCCGGTGACGAAGCCGTGCGGACAGCGCTGGCAGACACGGTACAGCTGGTGTTGATGGATCGGCATATGCCCGGTATGGATGGGGTTGCAGCCACTCGCCTGTTGCGCCAGGCGGGTTTCCGACGTCCGATCATCGCCTTTACCGCCGGTGACCAGTCTGAAAACGATGCCTTGCTGGAGGCGGGCTGTGATGGTGTTCTGAACAAGCCGATTGACCACGGTCATCTGCAGGCACTGCTTGACCGATACCTGCAGGCGGAAGCGCCCGACATGGATTCGGTAGACGAAGATATCGGTCACCTGGCATCACGGTTTCTGGCCGGATTACCGGGCAGGCAGGAGCGTCTGAAGGAGGCTCTGAAAACCCGTAATCTGGCGGCCTTGCAGCTTGAGAGTCATCAGATCAAAGGAACCGCCGGCGCTATGGGTTACCCACTGATGACCGAGCAGGCGGCGGTCCTGGAACAGCGTACCAGGGCAGAGGATCCGGACTGGCTGCGCATCGGCTCGGACCTTGAAAAGCTCGACGACATGATAAACCGGGCCCTGGCTGGAACGAGCCAGGAAACCGCGACCACACAGGAACAGGCCAATGACCGATAATCGACACCAGCAGGAACAGTATTCTCTGAGCATGATGTACGGCACCTACGCTGACATTCTGTTCGTACTTTTTCCTTTTCTGGTCATCGCCATGCAGCGGCTATGGGATGGCAATCTCTACCACACGTTGCTGCAACCGGATCTCAGCATAGCCGCAGCCATTCTGGCTGGCCTGGCCATTGGCAAATTCGTACTCGGGTTGGTTACCAATCAGGACCTGGGCCGTTATAAAGAGCGCATCGTATTTTTCATTGCGCTCACTCTTTTTGTGGTTTTGGGGCCGGCGATCATTCTGCTGCTGAGTATGACCAGCAATGCCGAGATTCCCGGTTTTGTCGCCTTTGTTCAGCCAGTATTGCTGATCATTGCAATATCGCTCTATACCACGGCGGTGAGCATTGCCAACATTCTGACCCGGGCAACTCGAATGAAGCACAATGAGACCGATGCGGAAAAACCCTACCCTGGAGCCAGCCCCGAAAATGGGCAGGCGGGTCCGCCACCGCTGGATTTACCCCGTCGGAACGGAAACGATGCATACTGAACGAGCCGGATAACCAAGGAGACGCCGGATGACAGATCTTAGAGTACTGGTAGTGGAAGATGAGCCTTTGATGCGCGAACGGCTGGTGGATATGTTGTACAAGGCCGGTGCCACCCAGGTGTCCGAGTGCGAGGATGCCGCTTCGGCGAGAGCGGCGTTTGATGCCAGTGAATTTCAGATAATTCTGCTGGATCTGGGCCTGCCGGACGGTAATGGGCACGAGCTGATGAACGGGTTCAAGCGTATTCGCAAGGATCAGCACATCGTGCTGGTGACGGCGGACGATTCCATCGAGAGCATTCAGCGGGCGATCAGCGCCGGTGCCAATGGCTATGTGGTAAAGCCCTATTCCCAGGAAAAGATTCACGACGTGGTGAACAACTACGCCATGGTACACGGCGGTGATATGGCCATCATGGAAGGGCTGAACCGGCACCATTGACCGGTTCAGCAGCTAAGCTCATCCTGCGTTACGCCACCTGACGGGCGATCCAGGAGTTGTACCGGGTGGCCAGGGCCCTCACGTAACGGGCTTCAGCGCCATCCAGATTGCTCAGAACACCCTTGAAGATCCAGCCGCGCTCGTACACGCCGAGCACCCGTTGCTCATCCTCCAGATTGACCCGCTGGTTCAGTTTTTTGCAGATGGCATCCAGCAGTGGCAGCTTCTCTGGGCGCTTGATCGGAGCGTTGCGGTTGCTGACCGGCTGGTTGGCGGCCCGTCTGATCGGTTGTTTCTTCATGATCTTCTCCTTACTTTTTGCGGCTGCAAAAACCGAAAACCCCGGCGCCTGAAGCAACCGGGGTCTGGCAGAGAAGTTGCCCCGGTCGCTCAATGGCTCCCGGGACCTGACCGAAAGCCGTTAGATGTCTTTCACCATGGCACGCTCGGCCTGCCCTGCGGGGCAACCGGCGCTTGAATAAACGGTGTGCTGGGTCATCATTGTGGTCATATCGGCTCTTTGAGTGGTTCGGTCATCAGTGTATAGGCAATTGCCCGGTTTGCAATAGCCCTGCTTCTTCGGCAAACCCGTACAGACGTATCGGGCGCCGGTAGCGATAATCCACACCGTCACGTGTTTTACGTTGTGCAATCCTCGGTACCTGCGGTTCAGGTGTCGATTGGATCTCTCCTTTCTGACGCAGCCGATTTGGCTGCGTTTTTTTTGCCTGAACAACCTTGGCGTCAAGCGTCTCGGTTACTCCGTAGCCACTAACTCGTACAGTTTTAACCCTGGAATTTGGCGATAATTTACACATTGAGTGAACGCCCGTTTTTAATCAACGACAGAGGTTGAAACCTAAGAAAATGCCAGAAGACCCTGGACCTGCCCGAAACAAGTTCCGTTCCGATTTTATCGTTGAAATTGCACTGATTGTTGCGGTTGCTGTTTACCTGATCATCGCTCAGGGGCAAGCCGTCGGAGACAATCTGTGGTTTACCGTAACAGGCGCCGGCCTGATGGCTCTGGCCACCTTCTGGACGCTGCATACCGTCCGTGATGGGCTGGAAGTTATTGCACTGCGGCTTCGTCCCGGCAAATAACCCGCTCCCAGGTGTTGTGCAGAATCAAGGCGTCATTGGCTGCCCGGTGAACGGGCAGGCCCAGGTCTGCAATGACCTGCTGGCGAACGCCCGCCCACTGTTTTACCTGGGCTGGGTTGAGCAGCATGGAAATCGATTCCAGTTGAAAGGCGGGCGTCATCCCGGCGGCCCGGTACAGGCGGTGGAGCCAGAAACTGTCGAAGGTCCAGGCGTCACAGAAAACCTGGGACGTCAGCAATGCGTTGAGTTCGGCTGCAACCTGTTCGACCGCAACACCCTCATCCTCCAGCTCGGCCCGGGTAATGCCGTGAATGGTTTCAGCGCTTTCTGACCAGTCCTGCCAGCTGCCGTGTGGGCGAATCAGCCAGCTGTGCAAGGTGCCGTCAGGCATGCAGATACCGACCTCGATCGGGTAGCTGGCGATCAGGTCCAGGCTGGATGCTTCAAAATCGATAAATGCCGGGCTTGCGTTTCTAGATGTCATTGAGCGGATGCTGATTGTTGTTCGCTTTCAACTGAGTTTACTCCCGATCTTTCCCTCGTGCGAACCCAAGTGGCTACGGCGCTGTTACAATATGCCCATGATGTATAAAACCCCGATGACAATTCAATTTTTTATCCTGGTGATCGCTCCATGACTGACACTGTCGTTGTTATCTTCTCCGGAGGGATGGATTCCTTTACCTTGCTTCACCTGGCCCGGGCGCGGGGATTGGCGGTACATGCGCTTTCGTTCAACTATGGCCAGCGCCATGTCCGTGAGCTGGATGCCGCCCGTGCGGTGTGCGAAGCCGAAGGCATTCCTCATAAAGTGATCGATATTCGTGCCATGAACGACGTCATGGCCGGTTCGTCTCTGACCTCGGAAGTCGATGTACCGGAAGGTCACTATCAGGAGGACAACATGAAGTCCACGGTGGTACCCAACCGCAATATGATCCTGTTGTCGCTGGCTACGGGTTACGCGGTGACGGTGGGTGCACAGGCCGTCTGGTACGGAGCCCATGGTGGAGACCATGCCATTTATCCGGATTGCCGACCGGAGTTTGTCGAAAAAATGGATGCGGTGTGCCGGGTGGCGAACTATGAGCCGGTGGCGATCGAGGCACCTTTTATGGCCATGGATAAAGGGGAGATTCTTGAGCAAGGCCTGAAACTGGGCCTGGATTACAGTAAAACCTGGACCTGTTACAACGGCCGTGAACGGGCCTGTGGTCGGTGTGGTTCCTGCGTGGAACGGCTGGAGGCTTTTGCGGCGCAGGGTATTGAGGATCCGCTGGCGTATGAGGCAGAAGCCTGATGTATCGGGTTAAAGAGGCGTTCTATACCTTGCAGGGCGAGGGGGCTCAGGCGGGCCGGGCGGCTGTGTTCTGCCGGTTCAGTAAATGCAATTTGTGGAACGGCCGGGAAAGTGACCGCCAGAGTGCTGTCTGTAATTTTTGCGATACGGATTTTGTCGGTACCGATGGTCAGAATGGCGGCCAGTTCGAAACCGCCGAGGCGTTGGTGGCTCACATCCGCAGCCTTTGGCCGGATGCCCCTGGCAAGCCCTACGTGGTGTGTACGGGCGGTGAGCCCCTGCTCCAGCTGGATGAGCCGTTAATTACCGCCTTTCACGTGGCAGGCTTTGAAGTGGGCGTGGAAACCAATGGCACACTGCCCGCTCCGAAAGGCATTGACTGGTTGTGCGTGAGCCCCAAGGCCGATGCCGAGGTGGTCATCACCGAGTGTGACGAACTGAAACTGGTGTTTCCACAACCGTTGGCGCCGCCAGAGCAATTTCTGGATCGCATTCGTGCCCGTCATTACTTTCTGTCGCCGATGGCTTCAGCCTCCATTCCAGAGCAAAGTGATGACCCGGTCAAACAGAGTAATACCCGGAAAGCGACCGATTACTGTTTGGCACACCCGCAGTGGCGGCTGACTCTGCAGATGCATAAGATCATCGGAATAGACTGATTGCGGCAACCTCAGGCGCTTTCAAGAACGCCTGAAGCCCGGGTTCGATAGTGGCTGGGGCTCAGCCCCGTCCAGCGTTTGAAAGCCCTGGTGAAGTTTGCCGCATCGGCGTAACCCAGAGCATCGGCAATCTGGCTCAGATTCATGGCGGTGCTGCCCAGCAGGTCACGGGCACGTTCCAGGCGTACCTGATCAACCAGGCTCTGAAAGCTGGCGTCTTCTTCCTGCAGCCGGCGCTTAAGGGTGCGTTCCGAGACAAACAGGGTGCTGGCAACCCGGGCCAATTTGGGCGGGAAGGGATGACTGGCTTCGATCACACGCCGCACCCGACAGGCAAATCCGGCGTCTTCTTCTAGTTCCTTCAATGCCCTTTCGCACTGCTCTCTCGAGCTGATCGCCAGTTGCTCGTTACTGAAACGCACAGGCAGGCTTAGCTGGCTCTCTGGGATCACCAGGGCATTCTCGCTGGCTCCGTATTCCACCGGGATGTTGAGCATTCGGCGAAAGCGATTGAAATGGCCCGGTTCCGGTCCCCGGCGTAGTACCTTTACCCCGGGCACTGCCGTACCGGTCAGTTGTGCACCCATGGTTACACAACCAAACAGCACCGCATCAAGCACAAACCCCAGTAGAGGACCCAACTCGGCATTGCAGGTAACCGTGTACCAGGCATTCTGCCCGGACATTTGTTTGTGCACTTTCAGATGCGGCACGCGGAGCGTCAGGTAACGGGTCATCAGCTCAAGGGCTTCGGCCAGGGTTCTGCTGCTCATCACGGCGGTACCGAGCGCGCCGTGTAGTGGAAGTTTCAGTTCCCGGGCGAGCAGCATTCCCAGCCCGGGCTCGCCGCTTTCAACGATGGCCCGGGTGACAAACTCGGCAGCCTGGGCCTGACTGACCCTGAGATCCGTTGAGTTGAGACGGGTCGGGTCCAGACCTACCCGCAGAATGAGATCTTTCTCGTCCACACCAAGGGTGTGAAGCAGCTCGGCCAGCGTGTGCAGATAGATGGCCGGCATGCCCAGATCCTGTGAGGTAGAAACTGAGGCGCGCATGAGATTCCTCGTCAGTGAGTATTGTTGTTATGTTAGTGCCGTCAATTATCGCGCGTTGTCTGCCTCAGCCCCATGACTTCGCTGACGGGTCAACGGGCCAGAGAGGCCAATTCACCGGGGCATCCCATACGAAAGGTTCAGGGCTGGTGGCGGCGGATGAACGCTTTCAGAACAGCGGCGGATCGGCCCGGGTTTTCCAGCATCGGGAGGTGTCCCACGCCGCGGAATACGTGCACCTCAGCCTGAGGTGTGGCGGTGGCAAACCAATCAACACAGCGGGTAGGCGTGATGACATCTTTATCGCCCCATTGCACCTGCAGCGGCGGTGTCTCGGCGCCCAGATAACGAGCCGGTGCCAAGGCATCGGCCAGCATGTCGTTGAAAATGTGCCGAAGCGAACCTTGCCTTTGCAGCAGGTCAGGGCCCAGAAGACCGGTCATGGCGATGCCCGGTAAGGTCGGTTTGCCATTGCCGACACTGTTGAACATTCGATAAACCCCGCCCCAGTCCCCGGGAATAAGAATGGCGTCACGGTCGGATTTGAACGGGGCGTGGATGTCGACGTCGGCATGTTCGGGGATGCCGGCGCTGTTCAGCAAGGTGACCGAGCGCGGAGGGATGTCGAGTATGTGGCAGAGCACTGAGGTGATGGCACCGCCCATGGAGCTGCCGGCAATATGGAGATTGTCGGTTGGGTATCCGGATAACCATTCCTTGAGGCGTCGGGCCTGACTTTCGTAGCCATAATTGGCGCCGGTGTGATACTGGCTCTCACCCAGGCCGGGTAAGTCCGGCACCAGCAGATGCCAGTCGGCTGGCAGTATCTGCATCCAGAGTGCCCAGTTTTCTTTCATGGCGGCAAAACCGTGCAGCAATACCAGCGTCGGCTTGCCTGGTCCCGGCTGACCCCGCTCCAGAAAGACCATGCGGTGGCCATCAATCAGTGCTTCCTGGCGGCGTGCACGCAGCAACCACCGTTGCCCGACACGGGCGGCTGGCCATAAATTGGGAGCGGTAACCTTCATGGAGTCAACAACCTCGCTACTGTGTATCCGGCCTCCAGTTTAGCGGCAGAGTGTTGTGGTGCTATTGCCGGGCTGCCTGCAACCTTTGGCGGCACGGCAACCAGGGAGCCGGGAGTTCAGAGGCGAATGTCGGTGATCACCGGGTTGTGATCGGATGCTCGCCAGGGGCCGGACAGTTCCGGGGTACGTTGGTAACCCAAGGCTCTGGGTTCATCCGCGTTGATGTTCCATGTGTGTGCAGTGATCACCCGTGGCAGCAGGTCTCGGGTGGCGAGGGCGTAATCCAGAGAGCCCTTCTCCCCCCGGTATCGGTAGCTGTGGTGGGCGCAGTTTTCCGGCACACAGGGATGAAAATGATGCACAAGACTGATCAGGCCAGCTTCCCGAAACACCTCAACCGGCGCTTCAAGAGCATAACTGTTGAGATCGCCGGTTATCAGCGTGCCGGCCAGGTCTTTCGTGTCGGGGAGCGAACCGAGCCATGCGGCGATGGCCCGGGCTTCCCGTGTGCGGAAATCGTTGAAACATCCCTGGCCGTCGTGTTGGTCTGCATCGGCTCCTTTTGCATTGCGACAGGACTTGGATTTCAGGTGTGGGACGATCACCCGAACCGACTTGCCGCCGGAAACGGGCCGGAAGATCTGCGCCACTGGAGGCCTGCCACGATGGGCATAGGTGCCGGAATTCAGTCGCTGGGGCGCGTGCTCGGCAATGATCCGGTCACGCCGGTACATCAGAGCTGTACGAATGGTATCAGAACCGTCCTGGCCGGACGTCTCAACGAAGCTCCATGGACCTTCGAGTGACTGTGCCAGCTGCGCTAACGCACTGTTCTTGCTATACCCGTCGTTCTCCACTTCGGTCAGGGCAAGAATGTCTGGATTGGCCAGCTTGATGGCCGAGACAAGCCGTGCGGTCTGGTTGCCATGTTCATCCGCAGTCTCTGCGCCCCTGGGCGTGGGGAAACCGCCATTCATACCGTCCCCGTTGAAATAGTTTTCGAGATTCAGGGCGACAATTCTGGTGGTGTTGCCGGACGGCTCGGGAGGTGGTTCCGGCCGTGCCCGGGCACCGGAGAATACCGGCGTGCCGGACGGCTGAATGCGCCACTGGCCGAAGCGGTAGTCCAGTACCCCGCGTAAGCCGCTGACCGTCCCACCGGCTCTTATCGTGGTTCCCTCGCCTTGGGTCAGCCAGGGCACCGGTTTGGGGTTTCTCAGGCTTTTGCCGTCGTCCAGCAAGACCCGCTGCTGGATGTTGTTCCGGGATTGACGAACGGCGAGCGGCCCGGGTTGAAGGTACTCGGTGGGTGCTATCTGGTCTGTGGGTGCCAGGGTCAGCTCACCGAACGCGGCCAGGTTGTAGTGGTCAGTAATGGTCAGGGGCTCTTTGAATCGCACCCGCATGTTTTCGAGGCTTTCTGGGGGTTGTGACCAGGGCAGGGACACCTCGATGGGCTCGGGTATTGGTGCCTGTCCACACACTTTCAGGCTGCGCACACTGACCAGTTCGGTGAGATCGTGGAACTCTTTGACCGCTCCGGTGATGCGCAGGCGTTGTCCGGGGGTTGCCTTGCGCCGGGTGTAGATAAACAGTGCTTCAGACGTGGCGGGGTCGCGGTCGGTTTCGGTATCGGCCTGCTGCAGATAAAAGCCGTTGAAGCCGCCCTTGTAACCGGCCGTATGGGTGACAATGCCTTCGACAGTGACAAGCTGGCCGGCGAGGGTTGAGTGGGCGCCGTTGCCCTGAATCTGATGAATACCTGTGGCGCTCCCGCCACAGGTATCGGCCATTGCCAGTCGCGGACCCAAAAACAGTGGTCCGGCGGCTAGGATCAGGGCAATGAGAGGTGGTTTTATCACGGGGCCAGTCTATCAGAGACCGGCCACCGCTTTCAGTGCTCTTTCCCGCTTACTGCCAAAGCCAAGTTGATCCGGATTGGCCAGTTCGAGTTGCTGAATGAGTGGGTCGGGGTGATTGTTCTCAAATGTTATGCCGAGCTGCGAGAGCACATAAGGGGCAAGCGCTGCCCGTGTTTTCACCTCCAGGTAACCCTTGTCCATGCCGTAGTCATTGGCGATGATCTGCTGCTGGGCATCCGTCAGCCTCTGATCGGGTGCAATTTCGAGCGTAACAGTGCGCTGCCAGTCTTCATCCTGTTGGGCGTTGTGCCGGGCTTTCTGCCGTAGTGCTTCCGGCCTGCCCTGAAAACGGCTTAGCGCGAAATCCCGGAACTCGCGATTGGCGCTGCACCAGGCCCGGACATGCCAGTTGTTGCCGGTGCAGACCAGGGAGTGAGGCTCAAGCACGCTCTCTACCGCCTCTGGCCGGCTAAGCGATACATAGCTGGCCTTTAGCTGACGGTGATAGCGGGTTGCGTTCACCACGGCTCGCATGGTTTCCGGAGCAACGCGCCTGCCGGGCCCCGGAATGACGGTATTGCCGGGCATGCTTAGTTCAAGCTCGGAAAACGTCTCGCTGAGATTTTGCTGCTGGGCGAGCAGATCCTGGTACTCAGCGACCTCTCCACGGGTCACGACCGGTGCGAAATCCCGCGCAGGCACATAACCCTTCAGATGGCGGTCATAAACCAGGTTGCCCGGAGCCAGTTCTCGCAGGTAGGTATTGATGTCCTTCGAGGCCTGCTGGCGGCCGATGCCAAAACTGTGACAGATGTGGTTGGTGGTCAGGCGACCTTCCCACAGTGCAATGATTTCGATGAGTCGATAGCGAAGCAGTAGATCCCAACGAATGGGCCAGTCCGTTTTCTTCATAACCAGGCGCTCATTATCCAGTAAATAGCTTATCGTTTATGTTACTCGCTACGGCTGTCAGGTTCTGTTACGACCCATTAATGTAAAACAATGTCAAATAGGCATCTATTTTAGTACAAGGTTTCGGCAAGTCCCTAGTGTCCGTTATCGCTCTGACTGATTAAATAGTCGTCAGCTGGCAATTGATAACTTTGCTATCCTTTTTGTGCTTCCCCTTTTAACCGTTTATGCGGAGTCATTCATGACCCGAATGGTCGCTTCCTTGTCAGCGCTGATTCTGAGCATTGTGTTTCTGGTCAGTGGCAACGCCTTTCTGATGACTCTGCTGGGTATTCGTCTGAGTATTGAAGAAGTCTCGCCGGATGTGATCGGCTGGGTGCTGGTGTGCTACTCCATCGGCTTTGTGGTGGGCACGCTCTACGTTCACAAGATCATTGGTCGTGTCGGTCATATCCGCGCGTTTGCTGTTTTTGCGGCGATGGCTGCGGTCGCCTCGCTGATGTACCCCATGGCGGTTTCCACGCTGTTCTGGGCAGTATTGCGGGTATTGTCCGGTTTCAGTGTTGCCGGTGTCCTGGTGGTGATTGAAAGCTGGTTTTCCAGTCGTGCCACCAATGCCAACCGCGGGTCGATGTTCGCGGTCTATCAGATCGTGTTCTATCTGTCCGCTGCAGGTGGCCAGCTCGTTGTTAATGTAGGCAACCCGGCGGACTTCATGCCGTTTTCCCTGGCCGCGATCTTGCTCACTCTGGCACTGATTCCACTGTCCCTCACCAGGATGGAAGCTCCGCCCATTGAGCAAACCAGTCGCATGTCGGTGTTCAAGCTTGCCCGTGAATCCTTTTCCGGTGTCGCCGGTGCCTTGATCAGCGGGGTGTTGATTGGCGGCTTCTACGCCATGGGCCCGGTTTACGCCACCCTGGTGGGACTGGATGTTGCAAAAACCTCCACCTTTATGGCCAGTGCGATTATTGCTGCCATGTTGTTGGCCTGGCCACTGGGCCGCGTGTGTGATCGATTTGATCGCCGGCGGGTCATGTTCTGGGTGGCGCTGTTGGCAGCAGCGGCGGCTGCCGGTGTTGCGGTGCTTGGCGCTGCTAACCTGGCGATGCTTACTCTGCTGGTCGGATTGTTCACCGGCTTGTCAGCGACGTTGTATCCGATTGCCGTGGCCATCACTAACGACCGCATGGACAGTAACCGCATTGTGGCGGCCAGTGCCACGCTCCTGCTTAGCTACGGTATTGGCAGCGTGATTGGCCCCATAACGATGGCCGAGTTGATCAATCTGCTCGGGCCGGCCGGGCTGTTCTATGGCAATGCCGGATTCCTGCTATTACTGGCCGTTATCACCAGTTACCGGATTACCCACACGGAAGATGTGCCGGTCGAAGAGCAGGAACATTTTGTTCCTGCCATGCCGGAAGCGTCTGCAGTGTTGTCGGAGATTGATCCTCGGAATGAGGAGTTCCACGAGTCTCCGGAGGTTGAAGAAATGCAGGAGGAGGTCCGTCAAGCCAGTTGACGGCAGCTTCGCGTTCGCCGGGTAATATTTTCAAATCCGTAATTGTTTTTATCACAATTGTTAGCTTACTATTGGTGAAGTTTCAATAACGTTAGCGCCTTGTCAGTCGTCGGGGTTGCCTCAGGGCAGGGCCACTATCCGGAGTGAATACCATGAGAGATCAGTTTCCCTTTGCTGTTGCACGTGTGACCCGTCGCTGGCGGAAAATGCTGGATGAACGCCTGAAAGATCTCGGTGTCACCCAGGCCCGCTGGAGCACCATGGTGTATCTGCAACAAGGTGGTGAAGGGCTGACCCAGAGGGAATTAGCCGGCCTGATGGCGATTGAAAATCCGACGCTGGTTCGTTTGCTGGACAGTCTGGAACAGCAAAACCTGATTGAGCGGCGTCCCTGCCCGAATGACCGTCGCGCCCGCAGACTGCACCTGACCAAGGCCGGCGTGGATTTTATGGATGAGCTTTCCGAACGTGCCGCGACGCTGCGCGAAGAAATGCTGGAAGGCGTGTCCGACAAGGACATCGAGTGTGCCCTTAAGGTTTTCCATAAAATTATGGAAAACGCTGAAAAGCAGAAGTAAGTTTTGCCTGACAATTCCGTAGAGGGCCTTAAGGCCCGATATGGTGACCGCTGGCGTTGGCTGGCGGTTTTGACGGTGGTTCTCGGAACCATGGCGACGGTGCTCAGTGCTACCGTTGTCAACGTTGCCCTGCACGACATCATGCTTGAGTTCGGTATCCGCCAGGGGCAGGTACATTGGTTGGCGACCGGTTTTATAGCAGCCATGACGACCACGATGCTGGCTTCGGCCTGGCTGCTTGACCGGTTTGGTGTGCGGCTGACCCTCGCCTGTGCCATGGCGATGTTTACGTTGATCTCCATTGCTGGCGGATTCGCCGACACCCCCGGACAGCTTATTCTGGCGCGAATTGGCCAGGGTGCCATGGCGGGTGTGATGCAGCCGATGGGCATGTATCTGGTTTTCAGGATCTTTCCCGCCAATCGACGTGGTCAGGCCATGGGCATCTATGGCATGGGGGTGATTCTGGCGCCGGCGCTGGGTCCGGTGCTGGGAGGCTTTCTGGTCGATCAGTTCAACTGGCGTTACGTCATGTTTGCGCCCGCCCCGGTGACACTGGTGGGCGTCTGGATGGCGTGGCGCTTTCTTCCCTTGCCGCGCAAACGGCCGGATCGTTATCCCTTTGATCTGCCGGGTCTGGTGCTGCTGGGTGCGACGATCGCGCTGACACTGGATACGCTTACCCGCTTGCAGGCGCTGACCGGCCAAGAGATGCGTATCACGGCCCAGGCCGTTATTGTGTTTGCATTGCTGACAGGCTTTGTCCTGCGTGAGCGGACCGCAAGGCACCCTCTGCTCAATCTCGTGATGCTTCGCCAGCCGGTCTTCCTGTTTGCGACCCTGGGTGCCATGGCATTGGGGCTGGCATTGTTCGGCTCAACCTATCTGATCCCATTATTTGTTCAGACCACGCTCGGTTTCTCGGCAACGGAGGCAGGCCTGCTGATGTTGCCCGCGGGCGTGGTGCTCGGCGTCATTTTTCCGCTGGCCGGCCGGATGGCGGACAGTCGAAGTGCCCGTAGCCTGGTGTTGTTCGGCATTGTTGTTTTTGCGTTGTCTGCGATGCTGTTTGCACTCACCGGCCAGTATGCCGGGTTCGGTTGGCTGGCCTGCTGGGCGGTTCTTGGCCGGATCGGCATCGGCTTCATGCTGCCGGCGTTATCAACGGGCGCTTTGAATCCATTGGCGCCTGAACAGATGGGTGCGGGTTCCAGCACAATCAATTTCGCGCGACAGCTGGGCGGTGCGCTCGGCGTGAACGTGGTGGCGCTGACCATTGAGTTTGGTGAGCATCAGGGCGGAGTGCCCACCGTTGAGGCCTTTGAGTCTGCCTGGTGGCTGGTGGCGGTCTTCGTGGCTGTGGCCGCCATTCCAGTCTGGAAAATGCGTGCCTGATGGCGCCGGTTGCGCTGGATGTTGTGATTGATTAGCATAGCGGCTCCTTCGGGGGAGTAGCCTCTGCACCGGTTATCCGGTCAGACGGTGGTCAACATACTTGGAGCTCAATCTCCGTGGCCATCGTGTTCCAGCTGTATTGCAGTGGAATTGGCAAGACCTGGGGCAGGACACCTCCAATGGGCGGAAGGTGTGTTGTCTCATGTCTTCATTATTCCGCCCTGAGGTCCTTCTGAATGGATGCCTTTCTTGCTTCAACCCTGGCTGTAGCGGTTGCCGAAATCGGCGATAAAACCCAGCTGCTGTCTCTGTTTCTCGTCGCCAGGTTTGCCACCCGTACTCCGATCATTCTCGGTATTCTCGTTGCCACCATTCTTAATCATGCGTTGTCGGCATGGCTGGGGGCCTGGGTTGCCAGCTGGATTCCGGACGTTTGGCTGCCATGGATCCTGGTAGTGAGTTTTGTGACCATCGCGCTCTGGTTACTCATTCCCGACAAAGACGACAACGGCGATTCAAGGTTCCTGGGTATGGGGGCCTTTATGGCCACCACGGTGATGTTCTTCCTGGCGGAAATCGGTGACAAGACCCAGATAGCGACGGTGGTACTGGCTGCAAGGTATACAGACACGATATGGGTTATTATCGGTACAACGGTGGGGATGCTGCTTGCGAATGTGCCTGTCATCATGGCGGGGCGCTGGTTGATGGATAAAATCCCACTGGCCACGGCGCGAATCTGCGCCAGCCTACTGTTTGTGGCGCTAGCCGTGTTCACCGTGTGGACAACCCTGATGAACTCCTGAACTCTGACGTGGTCAATGTTGCTACAGGATGAATATGAACAGGAATCGAGAGTTATGCAGTTAATATACTGTTTGGCCCTGATGTTGGGCCTGACGATGGTCGTGCCGGTCCTGCAGGCCAGCGAAAAGCCAGCATCGCAACCGGCCACGGCGGCTGGTGTTGATGGCTCAGTGCCGGAAGAGAAGCCGGATCGCTCACCCAGGGTGCCCACCTTTCCGGTGAAGGGCGATCTGGCGGGTGAGTTGCAGGTGTTCACCACCGCTTACGAAGATACCTTTGCCGGCATTGGCAACGACCGTGCCCTGGGTTATCTGGAACTGGTGAAGGCCAATCCCGGAATTGACCCCTGGTTGCCCGGTGAAGGCACCATGATTACCCTGCCCAGAATGTACATCATGCCGGACACGCCGCGTAAAGGTATCGTAATCAACCTGGCTGAATACCGACTTTATTATTTTACCGATGAAGGGGTACAGGTTTACCCGGTGGGTGTGGGTACCGAGGAGAATCCCTCGCCGCTCACCAATGCAGAGGTCACCATGCCTCTGGAATCGCCGGCCTGGTATCCGCCGGCCAGTATTCGGGCGGAGTACGAGGCGTCCGGGGATTTTCTGCCGAGGATGATTCCACCGGGCCCGGGTAATCCGCTGGGAACCCACGCACTGCTGCTGAGTGAAAAAGGCTACCTGATACACGGGACCAACAAACAGTTTGGCGTGGGAATGGCGGTCAGCCACGGCTGTTTCCGAATGTATAACGAAGACATTTCCCGGTTTGTTTACCAGGTTGAGAAAGGCACGCCGGTACAGGTGATCCGTGAGCCGGTAAAAATCGGCGTCTCGGGTGGCGAAGTCTGGCTCGAAGTACACCGGCCGCGCGAAGACTACACCCCGAAAGATCGTGAGCAACTCTGGCGCCAGGTAATGGCCAAGGTGGAAGCTTTTCAGGCCCGGCATCCAGAAACTCAGGTAAAACGCCAGTCCATTGAAATCGCGGTGGATCAGGCCGATGGCATACCGACCATGATTGGCGAGAAACTCACCCGGGTTGCAACCGATGGCACCGAAGAGGCATCCGATGCGGAAGCCAAGCCTGAGCAGACATTGTATTTCTGATCCGAATAACCAGGCCAGTGATAGGGAATTCCTGAAATGAGCAGAGCGATTCTGATTACCGGTGCCAGTTCCGGGCTGGGTGAAGGTATGGCGCGGGAGTTTGCAGCTCGTGGTGACAACCTCGCATTGTGCGCCCGTCGGACCGAGCGGCTGGACGCACTGAAAAGCGAACTTGAACAGACATGCCCCGGCATCAAAATCAGTGTGCGGGCGTTGGATGTGAACGACCATGCCCAGGTGCAGGCGGTATTCCGGGCGTTTCAGGCAGAGTTCGGTGTAATCGACCGGATTATTGTCAACGCGGGTATCGGCAAAGGACAGCCGTTAGGTACCGGCCGTTTTGATGCCAACCGACAAACGGCTGAAACTAATTTTGTGGCTGCCCTGGCCCAGCTGGAATCAGCCATGGAAATCTTCCGGGAACAGAACCGGGGCCACCTTGTGGCCGTATCATCAGTGACAGCGGTACGCGGAATGCCGGGCAATGTCACCACCTATGCCGCCACCAAGGCCGGGCTTGCAGCACTGTGCGAAGGCTTGCGTGTTGAACTGAAAAAACGCCGGTCTCCCATTCGCGTCACCACGCTTTATCCCGGATACATCCGGACCGAGCTCAACGAGAAGGTGAAGAACACACCCTTCATCGTCGATGCACAAACCGGCTGCCGTGCTATGGTGAAAGCTATTGAGGCTGGAAAGGCTGAGCATTTCGTGCCAGCCTGGCCCTGGACACCAATCAGCTTCATTTTGAGGCGCCTGCCGGAGGCCGTTCTGGCAAAACTGTTCTGACCACGTGAGCGGGAGGGCAAGATGCTGATACACCGGTCTAACGCCTGGCACACCAGCCCTCGGATCACGTTATGGATGCAGGTGTTTCTTGCGGGTGTCCTGATGCTGTTGGTGAGCTTGTCCTGGCAGGTACTGGCCCAGCAGGAACGGGGTCGGACGGCACTGGTTCTGTCTGTGCAAGGCGCGATTGGCCCCGCCACTATGGACTATGTGGTCCGGGGTATTCGCCGTGCCGAGCAGGAAGAGGCAGGGCTGCTGATCCTGGAGATGGACACTCCCGGTGGCCTGATGGACTCCATGCGCGAAATCATCAAGGCCATTCTCGCCTCTGAAGTACCGGTTGTGACCTATGTTTCTCCACAGGGTGCCCGGGCGGCGAGTGCCGGAACATACATTCTCTACGGCAGCCACGTGGCTGCCATGGCTCCCGCAACCAACCTGGGTTCGGCGACGCCCGTTCAGATGGGCGGACTGCCGGGCTCTGAGCCTGAAGCTCCTTCCGGGCCCGACCCCGAGTCTCCTTCCGAAACAACAGACAGCGTCGCTGACGAACCTGACAAACGCCGGGGCGATACCGCCATGGAGCGCAAGGTACTGGAAGATGCGGTGAGTTACATCCGGGGCCTGGCAGAGCGGCATGGGCGTAACGCCGACTGGGCGGAGGAGGCCGTGCGTGAAGCGGTCAACCTCGGAGCTTCAGAGGCGGTGGAACTCAACGTCATTGACGTGGTGGCACCAAACCTCCGTGGCCTGCTCGACGCCATTGATGGCCGAACGGTGCAGATGGCTGGCGGTGAGCGGACCCTGGAAACGGCCGGCCTGGAGCTGGTCAGAGCTGATCCGGATTGGCGTACCCGGTTGCTCTCCGTCATTACCGATCCGAACGTGGCCTATTTTCTTATGATCATCGGCTTCTACGGCATTATTTTTGAGCTGGCTAACCCCGGTGCTGTGGTGCCTGGCGTGATCGGCACCATTTGCCTGGTCCTCGCGCTGTTTGCCTTTCAGGTGTTATCTGTGAACTACGCCGGCCTGGCGCTGATCATGCTGGGGTTGGCCTTTATTGTGGGTGAGGCCTTTGTGCCCAGCTTCGGCATACTGGGCATTGGCGGGATCGTGGCGTTTGTCACCGGTTCCGTGATACTGATGGATGGCAGTCACCGGGAAATTTCGTTGCCGACCATTGGCGGCACGGCGGTCGTCGCCGGTGGCTTTATCCTGTGGACGGTAACCCGGTTTATCGGTCTGAGGCGCCAGCATCCGGTCAGTGGTAGCGAGCAGATGGTGCATGAAACCGGTTGGGCACTGGACGACTTCAAGCAACACCACGAACAGTTCCGGGGTCATGTGCGTGTCAGTGGTGAACGCTGGAACGCGCTCAGTGGTTCGGCTGTTGTTGAAGGCGAACAGGTTCGGGTGACTGGAATGCACGGGCTGACGCTGCAGGTTGAGCCTGCAGCCGGTGCAGATGGTCAGAGCAACGGGCAATAACTCACGGTAATACAAGGAGGCTGTATGAATCCGGGTGACTTGATTCCCTATGTCGCACCCACGGTGGTGTTACTGCTGATCGTGGGGTCCGCTATCAAGATCCTGCCAGAATACGAGCGGGGTGTTGTATTTTTCCTGGGCCGCTTTCAGGGTGTTAAAGGTCCGGGGTTGATCATTGTGATTCCGGGCATTCAGCAGATCACCCGCGTGGATCTCCGGGTGATCACTCTGGATGTACCCAGCCAGGATGTGATCTCAAAGGATAATGTCACGGTAAGGGTCAATGCGGTGTTGTATTTCCGGGTGGTTGATCCGGAAAAAGCCATTATTCGGGTCGAGGATTATGGCGCCGCAACCAGTCAGCTGGCGCAGACCACGCTGCGCTCAGTGCTCGGTAAGCACGACCTCGATGAAATGCTGTCAGAGCGGGACAAGCTGAATGCAGACATTCAGGAGATCATCGATGCCCAGACCGAGGAATGGGGGATCAAGGTGGCGAACGTGGAGATCAAGCACGTGGACCTGAATGAAACGATGATTCGTGCCATTGCCCGCCAGGCCGAGGCGGAACGGGAGCGCCGGGCGAAAGTCATTCATGCGGAGGGTGAGCTGCAGGCGTCAAAGAAACTGGTTGAGGCGGCAGAAGTCATGTCGGTCAACTCCGGCGCCATGCAGCTGCGCTATTTGCAGACGTTAGCCGATATGAGCAACAACAATTCGTCGACCATCGTCTTTCCGCTGCCCATGGACATGATGAAAACGTTCATGCAGAACCAGAAGGATAAAGGCCCGGATAAACCCGGTCCGTCCGTGTAAACGTTTTGAACACCCACAAAAAAAGGCCGGTTTAACCGGCCTTTTTGCGCTAAGCGACAGCCTTACTTCTGGCTGGCACGCTCCAGCATGCGCTTGGCGCGCTCGTTCGCTTCGTCAGCGGACTTCTGAGCGGCACGGGCAGCAGCCAGTGCTTCTTCAGCAGTTTGCTGAGCGGTGCGAGCAGAGCTGGCGGCGCTGTTAGCGGTGTTCAGAGCGTTGTTGGCAGTCTGCTCAGCGGAGCCGGCAGTTGCATTCGCTTCGTCAATAGCAGCTTGATCAGTTGTGGCACAACCTGCAGTCAGAGCAGTGGCCAGTGCAAACCCAGCGATCGTCAGTTTACGCATTATAAATCCCCTTATTAGTCGTGTTATTTCCTGTGACCCGGAAGTCAGTCGGACGACTTCCTGTCAATCAAGCCCAGTAGGCATTGACTACCGGAGTCGTCAAACAGTGTAAAACACTCTGAGATAAAATGTTAACTGAGTATACGTGATTTTTCTTAGCATATGACAACAACGTAATGCGTTGTCCAGCAAAGGCTGGCAGCGAGAGAGGGTATGTCAGGGCATGATCCGGATGGGGGTGCCATCGTCGACCAGTGCCCAGATTTCGTCCATTTCTTCGTTGGTCACGGCGATGCAACCTTCGGTCCAGTCCAGCCCGGCAAAGGCGAAGGCCAGATCTCCCGCGTTATTCGGGAGCCCGTGAATCATGATGCTGCCACCCGGATTCAGACCCCAGGCTTGCGCCAGTTCTGCGTCTTCGGAACTGGGGTAGGAAATATGAATCGATTTGTAGAAGTCGCTGTTGGGATTGCGCCAGTCCAGAAGATAACTGCCTTCCGGGGTGCGCTTGTCGCCTTCATACAGCTTGTGCCCGACCGGGTTCTCGCCCAGAGAAATACGGTAGCTCCGGACCTTCTGGTCTCCGTTGAGCAGGTATAGCCGTCGCTCACCTTTTTTGACCAGAACTTCGGTAATGGCAAACTGCTGGTCTGCCGTGGGTTTGGGTTGGGGAATGACCATGCGTGTATCTGCTCGTGCCAGAAGCTCAGAGGCTTGAGCAAAGCATGGAAGGGAGAGGATCAGGGCTGTCAAAATTATTCGAAAAATCATAAGGCCGACACTGTGGATGCAATGGTTAAACTTTGTTCACAGTGTTTATAGCATAGCCGCCCGGGGTATTGATAAGGGGTTTTGTTACATTTCACGGCATTCGTTATACAGAATCGAAGGTTTGTCACGAATCCATCTTCAAACCAACCTTGGTTACCCGGTCTGCTTCGGTCGCTCTGGCAACCAGGGTCACCGGACCCAGTGTGACCTTGTCGCCGACCACCGGGTGTCCTTTGGTGCGCCGGGCAAAGCATTCTGCAAGAGAAATCTCCGGGGGCAGTTCGTCGAACTCGATGCCATATACCTGTTCTACATCGCCAAGCATGGCGTCACCATTGAGCACGAAATCACCGAAAAAGGCTCTTTCAGCCAGGTGTTTGGGTGCTTGCCGGCCACTCAGCGCCTTGCCGAGTTCCGCGACCACAGACGGGATGGCAAACATGGCAACGACATCGCCGGAGAAAACTTCCAGGTCTTTGGCGGGCTGAAGGCATTTCCTGTCCCGGAACACGCCGGCTACGGCGGTATTGTCCGGCAGGCGTAAAGCACCGAGCTTTCTCGGCGATTGCCAGTTTTTGCCGCGCAGGGGGAAGAGCATCAGTTCATGATCCCCTGCGGCTGGGGCATCCAGTGGAAGTCGTCGGAACGGATCTTCACCAGCTGGTACTTCGAGCCCTAATTTTCTGGCCAGAGGTGCCATGGTGGTGCCCTGAACAATGAGGGAGACCAGAACGATAAAGAAAGCGGCGTGAAACACCAGCTGGGCATCCGGCAACCCGGCGATGACCGGAAACAACGCCAGCACAATGGGCACCGCGCCCCGTAGACCAACCCAGCTGATAAAGCCCAGTTCACGCCGGTTAAAGCCAAAGGGCCAGAGGGTCAATGCTACGGTTAGTGGGCGGATAACGAAGATCAGCGCGAAGGCCAGAATCAGACCACCGCCGGCCAGCGGTATCAGGTCAGACGGATTGACCAGCAACCCCAGAATCAGAAACAGACACAGTTGAGCCAGCCAGGCGAGGCCGTCGTGCACCTGAAGGATCATTGGCATCATTCTGACCTGGCGGTTGCCGACTACCACACCGCTGAGATAAATCGCGAGAAATCCACTGCCCCCGACTGCGTTGGTGGCAGAGAACACAGCAATGCCTGCGGCCGCCACCAGGAGTGGGTAAAGTGCGGGAGTGAGGTGCATCCGGTTGGCCAGCGCAACGATGGCAAAACCGCCCAGCAGGCCTGCCGCTGCGCCAATACCGAATTGCTGGACCAGCATGGTCATGCCGGACACAAAAGCCCCCTCCTGATACTCGCTGATCAGCGTGACCAGCATGAGCGTCAGGAAGATGGCCATGGGATCGTTGCTGCCGGATTCGATCTCCAGCGTGGCGCTGACCCGCTCGTTCAGGTGCAGGCCCCGGCCTTGCAGCAGGGAAAACACAGCGGCCGCATCCGTGGATGAGATAATCGCGCCGATCAGAAGGGCAATGAGCCAGTGCAGGTCGAACACCCACCAGGCGACAACGGCGGCACCGCCGGCCGTCATGGCGACACCCAGAGTGGCCAGCACCAGAGCCGGCCGAAGACCTACCCGGAAGGTTTCAACCCGGGTGCGCATACCGCCATCGAGCAGAATCACGCCCAGAGCCAGGTTGGCGATCAGGAACGCCAATTCGACATTGTCGAACTCAATGCCGCCGGGGCCGTCTTCGCCCATCAGCATGCCCACCACCAGGAAGATCAGCAGTACCGGCATGCCGACCCGACTGGAAAGTGGGCTGAGGACGATGCTGAAAACCAGCATCAGAGCGCCAATGAGCGTGAACGTGGGATCCATCAGACTCCAGACCAGAGGGCTTGCCCGGACGCGGGCTCGGGCTTATATTGCTTGAGCAGCCATTATGCAGGCGGGCGTAGCTCAATGGTAGAGCCTCTGCTTCCCAAGCAGATGACGTGGGTTCGATTCCCATCGCCCGCTCCAGCCTGTGGGGCTGTCGTCAATGTAATTTCAGTCTCGGGTGCATGGCCCGACTGATTTTATCCATCAGCCAGATCACGCCGGTGCGCAGAAATCCGTGCAGGGCCACCTGATGCATCCGGTACAGGGACACGTAGAACAGCCGCGCTACCTTGCCCTCGATGTACATACTGCGACCGGACAGGTTGCCCATCAGATTGCCCACGGTGGTATAGCGGCTGAAGTTAATCAGTGAACCGTGATCGTTATAGACGAACGGCACAGGTGCCTTGCCGTCCAGACGATTGCACAGGGTCTTGAACAAGGCGTCTGCTTGCTGGTGAGCGGCCTGTGCCCGGGGCGGCACCGGGCGGTCAGAATCCGGTTGAGGGCAGGCGGCGCAATCGCCAAAGGCAAAGATATCGGCGTCGTTGGAGGTTTTCAGAGTCTGCTCTACCACCAGTTGGTTGCTGCGATTCACCTCCAGGCCTTCGAGTTCAGCCAGGAATGCCGGGGCCTTGATGCCAGCGGCCCAGATCGTCATTTCCGATGGTAATTCGGTACCGTCCTTCATCACCAGGCTGTGTTGACGGACTTCACTGACCGGCTGTCCGGTCAGCACCTTTACCTTCTGTTTCTCCAGTTCCCGTGTTGCTGCCGCCGACAATCGGCCCGGCAGCGCGGGCAAAATCCGGTCGGCGGCTTCGATCACGCTGATTGATACATCCGACGACTGCAGGTGGTTCATTCCGTAAACCGGCAGTTCGCGGGCGGCCAGCCGGAGCTCAGCGGCCAGTTCAACACCCGTGGCGCCGGCGCCGATAATGCTGATGTTCAGGGCATGGGGTTTGCCCTGCAGGGCCTCGTGATTTTTCCGCAGGAAAGCATTCAGCATCAGGTTGTGAAAGCGCCTGGCCTGGCGCAGGCTGTCCAGAAACAGGCAGTGCTCCTGCGCGCCGGGCGTACCAAAGTCGTTGGCGGTGCTGCCTACGGCAATCACCAGGGTGTCGTACCGGATGCGGCGCTCAGGCACCACCTCGTTGCCTTCGTCATCGAGGAACGCATCGATGACGATGTCTTTGCTGGCGCGATCAAGGCCACACATGCGCCCGAGCTGGAACTCGTAATGGTGTTTACGTGCGTGGGCCCGGTAGTTGATTTCGTTGGCGCTGGCATCCAGAGAGCCGGAAGCCACTTCGTGCAGCAGGGGCTTCCAGACATGAGTGAGGCCCGCGTCGACCAGCGAGATCCTGGCCCGTTTCTTTTTGCCGAGCTTGTTGCCCAGGCGTGTCACCAGTTCGAGACCGCCGGCGCCACCGCCGACAACGACAATGTGATGAAGGTTTTCCATAACGTTTCAGACCTTAAAGTGATGAGAGCCAAACACTCTTGGAAGAAAGCGCTTGGCTGTCGTCACTGGCCTGAATGTTTATGATTAGGGAGCTAATACAACGGTATATCTTACCGCCGATGCCGGGGCGAGACAATTGAGCCCGGGTACCGGTTGGCTGCGTCCTTGATGCTGCAGGGCTGGACACCGAACCGTTGCCACTGCTAAAAACTTCTCACCCACTTGAAGAACAGACAGGAGAAATCAACGTGAAACTGCAGGTTCGAGGTGTTGAGGAAGGTCAGCCGATTCCGGAGAAATTTGCGTTCGGCGTGTTCAGCGAGCAGGACCACATGAGCTTCGGTCCTAACCGGAATCCGGAAATGGTCTGGCAAGGCGCACCAGACGGCACTAAAAGCTTCGTGGTGATGATGTTTGATCCGGATGTACCGAGCGTGGCGGACGACGTGAACCAGGAGGGCAAGACGGTGCCCGCCGACCTGCCAAGAGTGGATTTCTTCCACTGGCTGCTGGTGGACATTCCGGCCAGCGTCACCCTCATTCCCGAGGGTGAGGACAGCGACGGCGTCAGGCCTAAAGGTAAGGATCATGGCCCCGGCCCGATCGGGGTGCGTGGTGTGAATAACTACACCCAGTTCCTGGCCGGCAATCCGGATATGGCCGGCACCTACGCCGGTTACGACGGCCCCTGCCCACCCTGGAACGATGAGATCATCCACCATTACCACTACGAAGTGCATGCGCTGGATGTGGAAACGCTGGGCCTGGATGGCGAATTTGACGGCAACGACGTGCGTCAGGCCATGGCGGGGCATGTACTGGCCAGCGCCCGGGTAACCGGTACCTACACGCTTAACCCCACCCTTCGCTGATGTCCCGTTGTCCGGGGCCGGTTGTAGCGGCCCCGGCTTCATCAAACTGTCTTGGTGCTGTCACCCGGATGTCACCGGGCCTTGCCAAGGTGATTCCAGGATCCTGAAAGCAGGCCTGATCTCACCGGAGGCACCATGCGACAGTATCGCAGCGTATTCATATCCGACGTTCACCTGGGTACCGCCGATTGCCAGGCGGACTATCTGCTGGACTTCCTGAATAATATTCAGTGCCAGACCCTCTATCTGGTGGGTGATATCGTCGACCTGACTGCCATGCAACGGCGCGCCCATTTCCCCGACAGCCACCGGCAGGTTATCCACAAGCTGCTGGAGCTGGCCGCAACGGGAACCCGGGTGGTGTACATCCCGGGCAATCACGATGAATTCTTCCGGCGTTTCTGTGGCCAGAC
>DATGQY010000116.1:0-10018 GCA_035303925.1 Marinobacter sp.
CATTCTCACCGTGTGTGAACATCTGACCGGCAGAGCCCGGCTGGTTCCTGTTCCGCGCCCTGAAACGGATGCCGGGCAATCGTCGGTGGCGGATGTGGCAGATCTCTCGGATGTCCGGGGGCAGCAGGTGCCGCGCCGTGCACTGGAGGTGGCCGCGGCCGGCGGTCACAATCTGTTGTTTTTTGGCCCGCCCGGAACCGGCAAGAGTATGTTGGCCAGTCGTCTGCCGGGCATTTTGCCGGCACTGGACGATGCCTCGGCGATGGAAGTCGCCAGTGTGCACTCAGTGGCGGGTCGGCCACTGAAGCCGGGTGGCTGGCGCCTGCCGCCGTTCCGGTCGCCACACCATACCGCATCGGCTGTGGCTCTTGTTGGCGGGGGTAGCAGCCCCAGGCCCGGAGAGATTTCCCTGGCCCATCGAGGCGTACTGTTTCTGGATGAGCTGCCTGAGTTCGAGCGACGCGTACTCGAGGTACTTCGGGAGCCCATGGAAACCGGTGAAATTGCCATCAGCCGTGCCGCTCGTCAGGTTACATTTCCGGCCAGATTTCAGGTGGTTGCCGCAATGAACCCGTGTCCTTGTGGTTACAGTGGCCATCCGAGTATCGAGTGCCAGTGCTCTCCCGGTCAGGTTGTGCGCTATCGGTCAAAAATCTCCGGGCCTCTGCTGGACCGGTTCGATCTGCATGTGGAAGTACCGGTGCAGGCGGGAGAGGTTTTGCTGGGCCGGAGCGAGTCGGGCGAAAGCAGTGCCAGGGTCCGGGAACGGGTGCTCCAGGCCAGGGCGAGGCAGAGTGCGAGGGGGTGCCTGAATGCGTCGTTGTCGGGCAAGACTCTGGACGAGGCCTGTCGTCTTGAGGCCGACAGCGAAAAGCTTCTGGCGGGTGCTATGGAGAGGCTCGGGTTGTCTGCCCGGGCACTGCACCGAATTCTGCGGGTTGCCCGCACGCTGGCGGATCTTGAGGGGCAGGAGGCGCTCGCCCGTCACCACCTGATGGAAGCGCTGGGCTATCGGCAACTGGATCGTCAGCAGGGACAGAGTGCGTTGGTCTCCGCCTGAGGCGTCGGACTCTGATAAACTGTGCGGTACATTCCAGACATCAGATCCGCCCAGACATCAGACCTGCTGTGGCGGTTGAGGACAACAGATGACCGACCAGAACGAAACTCAGGATTCTAACGGTGAAAACCCGATTACCACTCGTCGTGGGGTGCGTAGCTTTGTGTTGCGCCAGGGGCGAATGACCGAGGGCCAGAAAAAGGCCTTTGAGCGCAGTTGGCCGAAGTACGGCCTGACTCGCGAGAACGGTGTGATCGATCCGCGGGAAGTGTTTGGCCGTGACAGCATGCTGAACCTGGAAATTGGTTTCGGCATGGGGCGGTCACTGGCTGATATGGCCGAAGCAGCGCCGGAACAGGACTTTATCGGCGTGGAAGTACACCTGCCGGGTGTCGGAGCGCTGCTTAAGGAGGTTGAAGACCGGGGGCTGCAGAACGTTCGGGTGTATAACATCGATGCCAACGATGTTATCGATTTGTGCCTGCCAGATGCTTCCCTGGATCGGGTCATGGTCTTTTTCCCTGACCCATGGCACAAAAAGAAGCACCACAAGCGGCGCCTGATTCAGCACGAATTCATTCAGCGAATCCGTCACAAGTTGCGGGTCGGTGGCATTCTTCACCTGGCCACGGACTGGGAAAACTATGCCGAGCACATGCTGGAAGTGATGGCGGAGTCAGAAGGCTTTGCCAACACCCAGGAACAGGGTGGCTATTCGCCGCGCCCGGATGATCGCCCCATCACCAAGTTTGAGCAGCGCGGGGAAAGGCTGGGCCACGGTGTGTGGGACCTGCTCTTCCACCGCACTAACTGAGGGTTGTGGGGGTCAGCTTCGGGAAGCTGGGGTCAGGGGCTGCCTTCTGGCAGCTCGAATGACCACCAGTCCCGCCGCGCCCAGCATAAGCCCGGTGTATTTCATCAGGGCCAGAATGCTGGCGGCGAGGCTCATGGAGTCGTCCGGTGGGCTCAAGTTATTAAGCAATACAACGTTTTCCGCCACGTCGGTGGCGCCTGCAATAACGAACAGCACGCGAATCCAGCGGGCGATCATCCGTTCCCGAACACCCCTCCGGTCTCTGGTAAAGTGCCGGGTGAGCTGGAGCAGGGCGGCCAGATAAGCAACGATGAACAGAAAGTCCAGCCACAAGGACAGCCGGGCCAGCATCAGACCGTCTTCCCCCCAACTGGCCAGAATGGCCTGGGCATGCTCGGCGGTTCCCGCCAGCTGCAAACTGACGATGCCTTGAGGTGCGGCCAGAGTTTGCAAAGGTTGATTGATCGCAATCAGCACCAGGAAGAGTGCCACAGCAATCACCATCGAGACCTTCATGGGCAGGCGCATCGGCCTCATGGGTGGGAACTGAGCCGGGTCCATCAGAGAAATTGCTCCAGCAAACTGTTCAGATAACGCTGGCCCTGTTCAGTCGCCTGTATCCGGTGCCTGGCCAGCAGATTTTGGGTACGTAACTTTTCAAGTTGTACCGCAACCGGCGTCAGGGGTAAACCTGTACGCTTTGTGAGCAGGTCCTCTTCGACCCCTTCTTTGAGCCGCAGAACGTTCATCAGGAACTCCAGTGGCCGATCTTCCGGTTCTATTGCTTCGGTTCCGGCGGTTCTTGAGCCAATCCTGTTGAGATAGGCGTCCGGCTGGCGAGTCTTCCAGTAGCGAATAATGCGGCCGTCAGCCAAGCTGACCTTGCCGTGCCCACCGGCACCCAGTGCCAGATAATCGCCGAATTGCCAGTAATTCAGATTGTGGCGACTTTGCTGGTCTGGCTGGCTCCAGGCAGAGACTTCGTAATCATCAAAACCATGGCTTCTGAGAAATTCCGATCCCTTCCGGTAGATCTCCCACAGCCGGTCATCATCCGGCAGATCTGGCGGCCTGGAGAAAAACTCGGTGTTGGGCTCGATGGTCAGTTGATACCAGGACAGATGTGTCGGTTTGTGGGCCAGGGCCTGCTTCAGATCGTCTACGGCCTGCTCGGGTGTCTGGCCCGGCAGGCCGTGCATCAGGTCGATGTTGAAGTTGTCAAAGCCTGCGGCCATGGCGGTCTCAATGGCCCGGTGGGCGGCCTGGGCATCGTGAATACGGCCCAGCGCCTGGAGATGCTCCTGATGGAAGCTCTGCACTCCGATCGATAACCGGTTGATGCCGGCTTGCCGGAAGCTCTCATAGCGGCCTTCTTCCAGTGTGCCCGGGTTGGCCTCCAGAGTGATTTCGGCCTCTGGTGCGAAGCTCAGCCGTTGATGCAGGGCTTCAAACAGCCGGTGGTAGAAGTCACCCGTCATTAACGAGGGTGTCCCACCACCAATGAATACGCTTTCAATGGGGCGGCCACGAACCAGGGTCAGGTCGTGCTCCAGGTCTTCCAGCAGCGCGTCAAGATAAGCGGCTTCGGGGATGTCGCCGCGGATCGCGTGGGAATTGAAATCACAGTAAGGGCACTTGCGTACGCACCAGGGCACGTGAATGTAGAGGCTCAGGGGCGGGCAGACCGTCACGGGGGAGGTGGCGGTCATGGCTTCAAGCCTTTGCCCTGAGTTGTTCCAGCAGGCTGGCCAGGGCGCGGCCCCGATGGCTGATGCGCCCCTTTTGCTCGCGTGTGAGCTCGGCGGCGCTGCATTTGTGCTCTGGTGCGAAAAATACCGGGTCATAGCCAAACCCTGCGTCTCCGCGGGGAGCGTCCAGAATCCGGCCAGGCCAGCGGCCGTGACAGATGACCGGAGTCGGGTCGTCCGCATGGCGCAGGTAAACCAACACGCAGTGGAACTGTGCGTCACGTTCCGGTTCCGGTACATCCTTCATGGCTTGCAGTAGCGCTTGAATATTGTCGGCATCGCTGGCGCCATCACCGGCATACCTCGCCGAGCGCACGCCAGGCTGGCCGGCCAGGGCGTCCACGGCCAGCCCGCTGTCGTCGGCCAGCGCCGGCAAACCGGTTTCCCGGGCCGCATGGCGGGCTTTCAGGATGGCATTCTCGACAAACGTGACGGCCGGTTCTTCAGTTTCGCTGACCCCCAGCGAGCCCTGGGCGACAGGCTCAAAACCCAGGGGGCTGAGCAGTTCCGTCAACTCGGCAATCTTGCCTTTGTTGTTGCTGGCGATAACGAGTTTCTGCTGCATGGTTCAGTCGTTAAACAGGGTATGAGCGAAGCGTACCTTCAGGTCCTGCTGATGCCCCGTAGGCCTTGCAGTGATGTTGAAGGTCATCAGGTTGCCCGACTGGTATTGGTACTGGGCGATAAAATACACTGCGTCGCCTTCCTGAATCCGGCGGAAAGCCAGAAAATCCACCTGCTGGATATCATTGGCCGCCTGGCCTTCTACCTGGCCACCAACGGGCCGGGGCTGGCCGTTTTCATCGTCAGTCATGATCGAAATATTGACGATGCCGATGCCTTTGCTGCGCTGAAGGTTGTTCGCTTTGGCGATTTCAGGCGTCAGGAAGGTGCTGGGAAACACGCTCCAGTTCACCTGGTATTGGCCGAAATCTTTTTCTCCGGCCTGGCTGTGACTGGCCATCAGCAACAGGCTGAACGCCAGGGCGATAACGCTGGTAACAGAACGAATGATCATCATGTGTTCTCCCGTGTGATTCGATAGATGGCAATCTCACCCAGCAGATTTGGCCATAGGCGAGCCAGCCAGCTGTTCTGGTGTTGGCCGTCTACTACCCGGCGACTTTTGATGCTGATTCCTTTTTGCCGGCACAGAGCCTCAAAGTCTTTGAAGGTGCACAGGCGAATGTTTGGCGTGTTATACCACTTGTAGGGTAAAGCATCTGATTCCGGCATACGGCCACTCAGAGTCAGCCCCCAACGTAAACGCCAGTGTGCAAAGTTGGGGAAGGTGACGATGCCTTCACGGCCAACCCGCAGCATTTCATCGATGACTTTGTCCGGCCTGCGAACGGCCTGCAGCGCCTGGGTCATCAGTACGATATCAAACATGCCGTCATCGAAATTCTCCAGGCCCTGGGTGTCCAGGTTCTGCTCGATGACAGCCACACCTTTACCCATGCAGGTGGTGATGTGGTCGGGGTTGATTTCCAGCCCGAACCCGGTGGCACTGCGCTCCTGCTGCAGGAAGTGCAGCAGGGTACCGTCACCACAGCCGAGGTCGAGTACATGGTGCCCCGGCTGCACCCACTGCTGAATGATCTTCAGGTCAGCTCTCATGCGCCCACCTCCCGCGCAACCCGGTCCATATACGCGGTAAATACGTCGGTGTATCTCGGTGTTGGGATCAGAAACGCATCGTGACCCCATGGGGCATCGATCTCCGCGTAGCTGACTTTCTTGCGGGCAGAAATCATGGCATTCACCATTTCTTCAGAGCGGGCCGGCGAGAAACGCCAGTCCGTACTAAAGGATAGCACCAGATACTCACATTGGGCGGGCGCCAGGGCTTTGGCGAGATCGCCGCCGAACTCGTAGGCTGGGTCAAAGTAGTCCAGAGCGCGGGTCATCAGCAGGTAGGTGTTGGCATCGAAGCTTTCGGAGAAGCGTTCGCCTTGATAGCGCAGGTAGCTCTCTACCTGAAACTCGGCGTCATAACCAAATTTGTAGGCTTCTTCCCGGAGCTCGCGGCCAAACTTTTCGCCCATGGACGCGTCGGAAAGGTAGGTGATGTGCCCCACCATACGCGCCAGCATCAGGCCTCGCCTTGGCAGGGTGTCGGCTTCATAGTAACGGCCCTCAAAGAACTCCCGGTCAGAGGTGATGGCCTGACGAGCGACTTCGTTAAAAGCAATGTTCTGGGCGGTTAACCGGGGTGTGGACGCGATAACCACCGCGTGCCGGACGCGGTCCGGATAATCCAGACTCCACTGCAGGGCCTGCATGCCACCGAGGGAGCCGCCAACCACCGCCGCCCATTGCTGTATACCGAGGTGATCGGCCAGCTGGGCCTGGCTCTTCACCCAATCAGCAACGGTAATCACCGGGAAGTCAGGGCCGTAAAGTTTGCCGGTGGCGGGGTTCACCGAGTTTGGACCGCTGCTGCCGTGGCAGCCACCGAGGTTATTCAGGCTTACGACATAGAAGCGGTTGGTATCTATGGGTTTTCCCGGACCTATGCAGCTGTCCCACCACCCCGGCTTTTTATCGTCAAGCGTGTGATAGCCGGCGGCGTGATGGTGACCGCTGAGCGCATGACAAATGAGCACCGCGTTGCTGGCGTCGGCATTAAGCTTGCCGTAGGTTTCAACCACCAGGTCATAGCTCTCCAGAGTCTGGCCGCAGGCCAGTTCAATGGGGGCTCCGAAGTGTATGGTTTGCGGGCTAACGAGGCCCAGGGAATCCGAGGGCAGGGAGTCGGGCATGAGTGTGTTGATTTCCTGGTCCGGTCCACATGTATCAGGCCACAGGCCTTGGATGGCGCGTAAATTCGCGCCAGCATGGCAGTTTAAAGGCGGGGGTGGGTTGCTGCAACCAGCGTGTGCGGGTTGTGACCTTCAGAGGGCTGCAGGCTCTCCTTGCTGCAGCCCTCTGTTGCTCAGACGGTGCCGTAGATGTTGACGACTTTCTGCTGGATGGTCGTCGGTGCAGGTTTGCGAATCTGGCGCATCATGGCGTCGGCCAGTTCAAGCTGCTTACGTAGATCGGAAATGGCGTTGTCCAGGCGCTCCCGCTCGGAGCGGCTGTCGCGGTCTGTGCGAACCATGTCCCGGAGCCGGCGAATCTGGTGCTCAAGAAGCTGTTTCTGCTCCATGGAATACTGCATGATCGGCAGCAGTGCTTCCTGGGGCCAGCGCTCAACATCGCTGCGCACCCGACTGTGCAGCGTTCGGGCTTCACCCACCATAACGTTGAAGAACCGGCGCACCAGCATCGTCTGCTCGGTGAGCAGGTTTTTGGGACTGATGCGGAAGCGCTTGGCCTTCTTGCGCAGTTCCCGAATCGCGATCACGTGACGCCCGGCCCGGAGGGGGATGGGTTCAAGGTGTCGGGCCCGGGTATCCTCGTTGTAGCGCCGGTAGATGGCGCCCACCATTTTCTCTGCCAGCTTGCCCTCGGCGAGCAGGTTGGTCAGGTCGCTTTCCAGTAATTCGAAGAAGTGGTCCATGGCGCGGTTCATGCCGGCAGTGGTCCAGCTCTTGGACATCATGTGGCGGATCTTGGCGGCATGGCCTTCGAAGCGCTCTTCGCTGACCAGTTTGTTGAGGATCTCCCCCTGGGAGCCCATCAATCGGCGCGACGACCGCAGTGTGATGAGCTTCTTGTAGTAGAAGTCATAATCTTTCTGGGCCCGTTCCGCCAATCGGCCCAGGGCGGCCTTGTCCATGGTGGCGCCTGAGCAGGCCTTACGCTCTTCCTCCAGCGCCTCCAGGCGGTATTGCATGGCCGCCTGACTATTCTGCAGCATGCCCAGCAGGTCACTGATCAGGTTCTGGGTAATCAACTGCTCTTTGTGGGTCAGGATGCGCTGAATAATCAACTGTTCAAGCAGGCCCAGGTTGGACCGGTCGAACAGGCTGGTGTCGTTGCGCACGCGCGCCAGCAAGCCCTGTTTGGCAGAAAGCGGGATGACGTCCTGCTGATGGATGCCCAGGTGGTTGGCAGTGTAGGTTCGCACACGGTCGATGGATTCCTGCGTGTGCTGCTCACCTTGCAGATCATCCCACAGCACATCAATTTTGTTCAGTACCGCAAAGCGGCCGGCCCGGTGGTCGGCGTGCTCGGTGTTGATATGCTCTTTCCAGATGGTCATGTCGCTGGCAGTCACGCCGGTGTCGGCGCTCAGCACAAAGATGACCGCGTGGGCCCTGGGTAGCATGCTGATGGTCAGCTCCGGCTCGGAACCCAGAGCGTTCAGGCCAGGGGTGTCCAGTATGCGGAGCCCGCGTTCGAACAAGGGGTGGCGAATGCTGATCTGGGCATTGCGCCAGGCAGGTACCAGAACGTTGCCGGGGTTTTCACGGTCCTGTTCGAGCATGTCTTCGTCAAAGCCCAGCTTTCTGGCTTCATCGGTGGTGACACTTTTTACCCGGGCGACTTCCGCCAGCACTTCGCGCATGACTTCAGGGTCGCGCTCGTCCAGTTCGTGTCTTATCCAATTATCGGGCAGCTTGCGTTGCTGTTGCAGTGACAACTCGCCGGTGCGGGTTTCAATCGGCAGCAACAGCAGGTAATTCTGATTTGCGCTGCGATCGAAAAACAGCTCGGTGGGGCACATAGTGGTGCGCCCCGCCTGTGAGGGCAGCATGCGCTGGCCATAGTCGGCGAAGAACAGGGCGTTGATCAGCTCAGTCTTGCCCCGGGAATACTCGCCCACGAAGGCAATGGTGAGCTCGTCTTCAATGAGCAACTCCAGGCCGTGGCGAATACGGGTGCTGATGTCCTCCGAGAAGAGGTTGTTGTCCTGCAACCACAGCCGATAGCGGCCAATCTGCCGGATAAGGTCTTTCTTCCAGTCGTGATAGGCTTCAACCTGCTGCGACAGAGTTCCCTGCTGACTCATTGGATAATCCTTCTGCGCGACTTCCGGGCATTTCGCCCCATATTAAATGGAAGTAATAATAGCGTGTTTGTCGGAACGTTTACCTGTTGGGCGCAGGTGATTTTCCGGGGATCGGTATGATCGAAAACAAAAAAGACCAGTTAATCAATGGCTTGATCAACTGGCCTGCTGATATTCGGCACTTGTGTAAAATGTAACTAAATGTATATATGGGACACAGGTTACATTCCTGCGCCCAGAAATCCCATGCCTGCGGCCACTTTCATGTGGTTCAGCACCACGTCAAGAACGTTGAGGATCAGAAAGACCACGATGGGCGACAGGTCAAGGCCCCCCATGGACGGCATGATGTTGCGTACCGGGCGCATGACCGGCTCGGTGATCTGGGCAACCAGCTGAATGGCGGGGTGGCCACTCTGCGGGGCTATCCAGCTGACAACCACCACCGCGATGACCGACCAGAAGTAGATCTTGACGATCAGACTGGCCACGCTCAGCACCGCCCAGACCAGAACAGTCAGCGGGTTGATGGACGGAATGCCACTGTTCAACGCGATCACGATCAGGAAAAGGGTGATGGCCTGAATGATGATGGCCAATACCAGCGCCGCACCGTCAATGCCACCCCAACCCGGGATGATCCGGCGCAGCGGGCGTAGCGGCGGGTTGGTGGCCTTCACAACAAACTGGGAAATGGGGTTATAGAAATCAGCCCGGGCCAGTTGCAGAAGGAATCTCAGCAGCACCACCGTCATGTAGAAGGTGGATGCGATCATCAGAATCGTAATCAGAATTTCTGCCAGCATGAAGCTGTGTCTCCGTAACGGTTACTGTTTATCTGCCAGTTCTTTTGACATCTCTTGAGAGCGTTCGAAGGCGGCGCCGTAGGCCTTCTTGACCAGATCCCTCATGCCGCCATCCTCGAAGGTATTGATGGCTCGCTCAGTGGTCCCGCCGGGAGACATTACGTTGCGCTTGAGTTGAGCCGGATCATGCTCGCTGCGAGCGGCCATTTCGGCGGCACCGGCCATGGTCTGTATGGCCAGTTTTCGGGCCGTGGCGGGCTCTATGCCGGCGTCTGTAGCGGCAGCTTCCAGTGCTTCCAGCATCAGGAAAAAGTATGCAGGGCCGCTGCCTGAAAGCGCCGTCACACCGTGAATCAGGGCTTCATCATCCACCCAGAGTGCCGTGCCAATGCTCTCAAAAACAGTCTGCACCATGGTTTTCTGTTCTTTCGACACTTTCTCGTTGGCAAACAGCCCTGCGGCACCTTTGCCGACCAGGGAAGGCGTATTCGGCATGACTCGTACCACCGGAAGTCCACCGCCCAGCCACTCATCGAGAGTGTCCGCATTCAGGCCAGCCGCTATGGAGACGATCAGGGGTTGCGTGTTCTGCACCACTGGCGCGATATCCCGGCATACGTCTGCCATTACCTGGGGCTTTACGGCCAGTATCACCATGTCAGCTTGCTGGGCGCAATAACGGTTGTC
>DATGQY010000117.1:0-7203 GCA_035303925.1 Marinobacter sp.
ATCTCCGGGCCTGTCAGTGCCCGGGGTGTGGCGAACATGCCCCGGAGTTCTTTCTTGAACGGAATTGCACTGGGTGAGACCGGGTCCCGGTTCAGCATTTTCGGGCTTTGCTTGCCCGGATGGTTCAGCTGCATCCAAATCTGTTTGCCACCCTGCTGACCGGCTTTGGCCCAGGCGCTCAGCAGCTCAAGATCGCCTTCGTCTTCCACCACCACATTCTGAGGCTCTCCGATCTGCCGGCGGTCGATCATCACGTTGCCGGTTATCGACAGCCCTGTACCACCTTCGGCCCAGGCCTGATACAGGGTCGCCAGTGCTTTGGTGGGGTGGTTATCAATGGTGCCCAGGGTCTCGCTCATGGCGGACTTGGCAAAGCGATTGGGAATAACAGAGCCGTTAGGAAGCTTGAGTGGCTGAGAGAGCAGTTCTGCGGGAGTCATAAGGGCCTCGAATGGTGGTTTTCAGGTTCCATGAGGCTGATAGTGGATCTGCCCGATGCTCTCGGCATTGGCCGAGGCGACTACACCGGCAACAAAAAACCGGACTATCCCTTGGCAGAGATAGCCCGGTTTCTATTTGTCTTCACTCACTCCGTTACACTTAACTCGTTCAGAAGAACGCCTGAATGCCGGTCTGTGCCCTGCCCAGAATCAGAGCGTGCACATCGTGAGTGCCCTCATAGGTGTTCACCACTTCCAGATTCACCAGATGGCGGGCCACACCGAATTCATCGCTGATACCGTTGCCACCGAGCATGTCCCGGGCCAGGCGGGCAACGTCCAGTGCTTTGCCGCAGGAGTTGCGCTTCATGATGGAGGTAATTTCCACCGCCGCAGTGCCCTCATCTTTCATTCTGCCCAGACGCAGACAGCCTTGCAGAGCGAGGGTGATTTCGGTTTGCATGTCGGCCAGTTTCTTCTGGATCAGCTGATTGGCGGCAAGCGGGCGACCAAACTGTTGCCGGTCCAGCACGTACTGACGAGCCGTGTGCCAGCAGTCTTCTGCCGCGCCCAGTGCGCCCCAGGCGATACCGTAGCGGGCGGAGTTAAGGCAGGTGAAGGGACCCTTCAGGCCGCGCACTTCCGGGAAGGCGTTTTCTTCCGGCACAAACACGCCATCCATAACGATCTCACCGGTAATGGAAGCCCGCAGGCCCACCTTGCCGTGAATCGCTGGCGCAGTCAGACCTTCCCAGCCTTTCTCCAACACAAAGCCGCGGATCGCACCGTCATCGTCCTTGGCCCAGACCACAAACACATCGGCAATCGGGCTGTTGGTAATCCACATCTTGCTGCCAGTCAGCCGGTAACCGCCATCAACCTTGCGGGCACGGGTGATCATTGAACCTGGATCAGAGCCGTGATTCGGCTCGGTCAGGCCAAAGCAGCCGATCCACTCACCAGAAGCGAGTTTGGGCAGGTATTTCTGGCGGGTTTCTTCGTTGCCGAATTCATAGATGGGCACCATCACCAAGGAGGACTGCACGCTCATCATGGAGCGATAACCGGAATCCACACGCTCGATTTCACGGGCAATCAGGCCATAACTCACAGAATTGAGACCACCGCCGCCGTATTTTTCCGGCAGGGTGGCACCCAGCAGGCCGTTCTCGCCCATTTCGCGAAAGATAGCAGGATCGGTGTGTTCGTTACGGAAGGCCTCCACTACACGGGGGCGGAGCTTCTTGTCAGCGAACTGCCGGGTGCTGTCGCGCACCATGCGTTCGTCTTCGGAGAGCTGCTGATCCAGCAGTAGGGGGTCTTCCCAGTTGAACGGTGTTTTGTTGGCCATCACGATGCCCCTGAGCCAGAAAACCATCATCCTGTCAGTCTCTGCCGCCCCAGTCATTGCTGACGGAGGCGGCAACAGGCAGACATCACAGCAGCAGCGTACGAATATCCCCCATCAGCTGCGTCAGCAGGTTGGTAAACCGGGCAGCATCGGCCCCGTTCACCGCCCGGTGGTCGTAAGACAGCGACAGCGGCAGCATCAGCCTTGGCTGGAATTCCTTGCCGTCCCACACTGGTTTCATGGAGGCCTTGGAGACACCCAGAATCGCCACTTCCGGCGTATTCACAATCGGTGTGAACGCGGTGCCACCAATGCCACCCAGGCTGGTGATGGTAAAGCAGGCGCCCTGCATTTCTGCCGGCTTGAGCTGCTTGTCCCTCGCCTTCTGGGCCAGCTCGGCGCTTTCTGCCGCCAGCTCCCACAGGCCTTTCTGGTCCACGTCCCGGATCACCGGCACCATCAGGCCATTAGGCGTATCCACCGCAATGCCGATGTGGATGTACTTCTTGCGCACCACTTCTTTGCGCTCCATGTCCAGGGACACGTTGAACTGAGGCAGTTCCGCGAGTGCCGCTGCACAAGCCTTGAGCAGGAACGGCAGCGGCGTCATCTTCACACCACGCTTTTCACCCGCCGCCTTCTGGCCTTTACGGAAGGCTTCCATTTCGGTGATGTCGGCATCGTCAAACTGGGTGACGTGAGGCACGTTCAGCCAGCTGCGCTGCATGTTGTTCGCGGTGGCGAACATGATGCGAGACATGCCTTCGCGCTCCACTTCACCGAACTGGCTGAAGTCCGGAAGTTTCACACCCGGGATACCGCTACCAGTGCCCACAGAAGTGCCTTGCTGAGCTTGCTGTAGCTGACTCTTCACATAGGCGTGCACGTCATCCTTGATGATGCGGCCTTTCGGACCAGAGCCCTTCACGCGGCTCAGGTCAGCGCCCAGCTCTCGGGCCAGCTTGCGCACGGCCGGGCCGGCGTGAACCTTGGCACCGGGTGAAGGCGGTTCGTAAGTGGAACCCTGGGGCTGGGGCGCCGCTTCCTGCTTATCAGCGGCCTTCTCGGGTTTGCTTTCCTGACTTGAGGCGTTTGCGCTTTCACCCGCTTCTGCCGATTCGTCTCCGTCATCCCCATCGTCTTCGATGGTCATTTCGAGCAGGTCAGCACCCTCAGAAAGCTTGTCGCCTTCTTTCACCAGAATCTTGCCAATCTTGCCCGCAAACGGAGACGGAATCTCCATGGTGGCTTTGTCGGACTCCACGGTTACCAGCGGGTCATCTACCCCAACGGTGTCACCCTCGGCAACGTTGACCTCGATCACCGGCACGTCGTCAAAGCCATCCAGCGAAGGCACCTTCACCAGTTCGGTACGGGAACCGCCGGATTTCTTCTTCGGCGCAGGCTTGCTGTCTTCGGCCTTGGCTTCGGGTTTCGCTTCAGCCTTGGTTTCAGATTTTTCTTCTTCTCTGTCGTCGGAGCCGGAACCATCGCTGGCCTCAAACATTCCGACCACGTCGCCTTCCTTCACCTTGTCACCCACCTTCACAGTGATTTTGGTGATCTTGCCGGCAGCCGGCGCGGGCAGTTCCACGGAGGCTTTATCAGACTCAACCGTCAGAATCGGATCTTCTTGCTGAACCGTATCCCCTTCACTGGCAATGATTTCGATAACCTCGACTTCATCAGCTCCGCCGAGATCGGGAACCTTGATTTCCTGTTCACTCATGGCGGTCTCCTTAGCTCAGCACCGGGTTCGGTTTGTTGCGATCGATTCCGTACTTGCGCATAGCTTCGAGAACCTGTTCCTGCTTGATGTCTCCATCTTTGGCCAGGGCAGCCAGTGCCGCCACCGTGACGTAATAACGATCCACTTCGAAGAAGTTGCGTAGCTTCTCGCGGGTATCACTTCGGCCAAAGCCGTCAGTGCCCAGGGTCATGTAGGTGCCGGGAACGTAGGCACGCAACTGCTCGGAGTGCAGCTTGATATAGTCCGTGGACGACACCACCGGCCCCTTCTGACCTTCCAGACACTGGGTGACGTAAGCTACCCGGGGTTTGTCGTCCGGGTGTAGGGAATTCCAGCGCTCCACGTGCTGGCCATCCCGGGCCAGCTCGTTGTAACTGGTCACGCTCCAGACATCGGAGGCCACGCCCCAGTCGTCCTTCAGCATCTGGGCGGCTTCGCGCACTTCGTTCAGAATCGCGCCTGAACCCATTAATTGAACCCTGGGACTCTTCTTGCGCCCCTTGGTCTCAACCGACTCGAACTTGTACATGCCCTTGATGATGCCGTCTTCACAGTCTTTCGGCATGGCCGGCTGTACGTAGTTTTCGTTTTCGATGGTCAGGTAGTAGAAGACGTTCTTGTTGTCTTCAAACATCTCCTTCATACCGTGACGAATCACCACCGCCATTTCATAGCCGTAAGCCGGGTCATAGGCCTTACAGTTCGGGATGGTGTTGGCCAGCACATGGCTGTGGCCATCCTGGTGCTGCAGGCCTTCGCCATTCAGGGTAGTGCGCCCGGCGGTACCACCGATCAGGAAGCCGCGCGCCTGCATATCACCAGACGCCCAGGCCAGATCGCCAACCCGCTGGAAGCCGAACATGGAATAGAACACATAGAACGGAATCAGCGGGAAACTGTTGGTGCTGTAGGACGTTGCTGCTGCCATCCAGGTCGACATGGCACCCGCTTCGTTGATGCCCTCCTGCATGATCTGGCCTTTCTTGTCCTCCCGGTAATACATGATCTGGTCGCGATCCTGAGGCACGTATTTCTGGCCTTCGGAGGTGTAGATACCAAGCTGACGGAACATGCCTTCCATACCAAAGGTACGGGCTTCATCCGGAACAATTGGAACCACACGCTTGCCGATGCGCTTATCCTTGACCAGTGCGCTCAAAATCCGCACAAAGGCCATGGTGGAAGAAATAGCACGATCGCCTGAGCCTTCAAGCACCTGCTTGAAGATGTCCAGCTCCGGAATCTGCAACGGCTGGCAATCTTTGTTGCGCTTCGGGTAGAAGCCGCCCAGATCCTGCCGACGCTTTTTCATATACACCAGCTCCGGGCTGTCTGGCGCCGGGCGGTAATAGGGCACATCTTCCAGTTCGTCGTCTTTCAGGGGTACACCGAAACGGTCACGGAAGCCTTTCAGGGTGTCGAGATCCAGCTTCTTCAGGGAGTGCGCCGTGTTCTGGGCTTCGCCCGCGGCACCAAATCCGTAACCTTTGATGGTATGGGCCAGAATGACCGTCGGCTTGCCGTTCGCCTGATTCACGGCCCTATGGTATGCCGCATACACCTTGTAGGGATCGTGGCCGCCGCGATTCAACTTGCTGATTTCGTCGTCCGACATGTTCTCCACCAGCTTGGCCATCTGCGGGTATCTTCCGAAGAATTCCTTGCGGGTGTAGGCGGGGCCTTTAAAGGTGAAGTTCTGTAGATCACCATCAACGATTTCATCCATGGCCCGCTGCATTTCGCCGTTTTCATCTTTGGCGTAAAGCGGGTCCCAATGACGGCCCCACACCACCTTGATGACATTCCAGCCGGCACCGCGGAACACGCCTTCCAGCTCCTGGATAATCTTGCCGTTGCCCCGGACCGGGCCGTCCAGACGCTGCAAGTTGCAGTTCACCACAAAGATCAGGTTGTCCAGATTCTCACGGCCAGCCTTGGATATGGAACCCAGGGTTTCCGGCTCGTCGCACTCGCCATCGCCCAGGAAGCCCCAGACCTTGCGACCGTTCATGTCGATCAGCTCACGGCTGTGCAGGTACTTCATAACATGGGCCTGGTAGATGGCCTGAATCGGCCCAAGCCCCATAGACACCGTGGGGAACTGCCAGTAATCAGGCATCAGCCAGGGGTGTGGATAAGAGGACAGGCCTTCGCCGTCCACTTCTTCCCGGTACTTATCCAGCTGCGCTTCCGTAAAGCGACCTTCAAGGAACGAACGTGCATAAATACCCGGCGCCGCATGGCCCTGGAAGTAGACCAGATCGGAATTGCGCTTTTCATCGCCACCGTGGAAGAAATAGTTGAAACCCACATCATAAAGCGTGGCGGCCGATGAAAAAGTAGAGATGTGCCCGCCCAGTTCGCCCGGGCGCTTGTTGGCACGCACAACCATCGCCATCGCATTCCACCGGATCAGCGACCGGATACGGCGCTCCATGAACAGATCGCCCGGCATCTGTGCTTGCTGAGCCACAGGGATGGTGTTCCGGAATGGCGTGGTGATGGAATACGGCAGCTCGGTACCGTCGCGACTGGCTCGTTCGGAAAGACGCTCCAGAATGTACTTGGCCCGCTCTACGCCTTCGTTTTCAATTAACGACTCCAGTGCATCAAGCCATTCACTGGTTTCAATGGGATCATCGTCCTGGTACATCAAACCCTCCACTTCGCATCTTTTTTGCCTCTCTCAAGCATAGAACAGCTTCAGCATTTATCCCGTTTTGTCGGCACCAAAAAAACTTTCGTACTTTTACTACGGAAATGCCGTTAAAAACAAATAAACAGGCGTTTGAAAGCGACCTCTAGCCCCAAAAACTTCGGATAGTTACGTAATAATGTCGCTTTTATAGGATCTGTACAACCAGACTCCGACCAATGTCTCAGTACGACGCTCACCGATAAATTTCATCGCACCACTAAATACTTACACCGCAACAAAATGATCGACAATCAAAGAAAATGACTACAAATAACGGAATTTACAGACTTATCGACAAATAAGTGAGCATTCCCACTACAGATTTTTAATTAGACCTGAAAATGAATTTCGATTTATGTATACTTGCCTGCCCGTTTTTTAACCAGTAAGGAAGGTGCATTACCCTCCTTGTATTTTTGGCACCCAACAGAGGGCGATCTATGAACTCCATCGTCACCTTTCCGAACCGCATTCCGGTGCAGGAATTCGAAGAACGCCGGTTCAAGGTTTTTACCGACCGCCAGCTCGACAAAATTGAAGCTATCCAGAACCTCCCTGAAGCGACCCTGTTTGAAATGAAAGTGGTCGCCAGCGTGCTGCCATTCCGGGTCAACGAATACGTGATCAACGAACTGATTAACTGGGACAAAGTACCGAACGACCCCATCTATCAGCTCGTTTTCCCTCAGAAGGGCATGCTCAAGGACGAACATTACGAGCAGATGGCGCAACTGCATCGTGACGGCGCTGACAAAAAAGACATCCAGGCCGCCGCCAAAATGATCCGGGACGAACTGAACCCGCACCCGGCCGGCCAGATGGAAATGAACATGCCTGAACTGGACGGCGAAGTGCTGGACGGCGTGCAGCACAAATACCGGGAAACCGTGCTGTTTTTCCCGGCTCAGGGCCAGACCTGCCATAGCTACTGCACCTTCTGCTTCCGCTGGGCACAGTTCGTCGG
>DATGQY010000118.1:0-9873 GCA_035303925.1 Marinobacter sp.
TGCTGCAAAATGTGATCTCCGCGCGGGCAGATGCGTGCTTTATCGTTTATTGTCAGCACACGTCACTTTAGCCGTTCACAACGATTTTCGCACCCCGGGGCCGCACGAAATGAGACATTCCTGCCTTTTTGCCGCTGTTTCTGCTACTGCAATTTCACTGGCAGGCTGCGGAGCAGAGAGTACGGGCTCGTCGACACTGAACCCGGCAAGCGATGTTGATCTGAGATTTTCAACATTTGACCTCACCAACACCGACCGTGCTCCGGACACTCTGGGTCGCACCCGTTTCAGTGACTACTATTCCGGCATCGAGCCCTTGGGCGCGGACGACACCCCGGACAATCAACAAACGGTTGAAGAAATTCGCCGCCATATCGATATTTTCATCGGTGCCACACCCAGTGACGACGGCAAGAGCTACACAAAAATCCGGAACCCGCTGGACCTCCTCAACCAGGTCATCAGCGTTGGTCAGGTTGCCAACTTTGATGAAGGCCGGAACTACATCCGCAACCGGATCGAGCAAAGCCTCGCCGGCAACTACAACACCCGAAGTGCCGGCGCGCTGATACGCTTTATCGATCAGGCCGCCGAAAACAACGAGGAAGCCCTGAATAACCGGGAGTGGTATTACCAGACTCTCGATTGGCGCTATCTGCCCAAAGGACCCGAGGACAATAACCTCGATGAAAAAGTCTACCGGACCATTCAGTACGTGGCCCGCGGCGTAACGGAAGAGGAAATTGCGGAGCAGCCAGAACTGGTCAGCGTGTTGGCGGGATCACGGTTCAACGCTCTGCAATTCTCGAGCATTGGTTACAATCAGCCGGAGCTGGCCACTGCCGACTTTGTCAGTCGCAGCCATGGCGGCATTGAGCTCCGACAGGAGTTCGTGGGTGACGCGCAGAAAGACACGCTGTTTATCAAAAACAAGGACCAGCAGGTGATCGACCTGAGCCGCCATGGCGTGATTCTCGATGACCCCAGTCCCGATTGCCTGAGAGCAGAGCTGAACTACGCCATGAGCGAAGTGCGAATCTACACCTCGAATGAGGAGCCCTCGCGAATCCCTGACCCAGACGAAGACCCTGCGGATTACGCCAATAAGGACGATGTCCCGACAATCCCCAATCCGGATAACTGTGTCAATCAGACTGGGGATCGGGCCGTTGTCTGGTGGAGCGCAGCCTCTTCAGCAGACCGGAAATAACCCTTACAGGTCCCAGTTCTGTAAAAAGCCCTTCTTGCGGTTGATCATCCGCTCGTAGGTGGAAATCATGATGGCTGCATGGGGGGCTTTGACCAGTCTCAGAGTTTCAATCCGACGCTCCAGGCGCTCAACTTCATCGCAAACCTGCTGCTGCACGTGAGAACGAACGCTGTCGTGGTGATCCAGCTTAACGCGGCGGAGTTCGGGTATAGGGACGGGTGATCGGTTCATCTTCGTGGTACCTCATTCCATTGAGTGTGGTGAAAATCCATTTCATGCGGGCAAAGTGTGCCGAACTGTCAGACAAAGTGCAATAAAAGTGAATAAGGTTTCACTTTTATTTACCCGATCATGCCGGTACCAGGCGCCGCTTGTTTTCCGGTAATACCGGGAACTGCCTGCACACAGTATAGACAAAACGAGCCAGTGCGGGTAAATGATGTCCCACTATCGGGAAGCCGGTGTTCAGGAGGCTGACCGAGATATCCCTGGCCGGATCGGCCCAACAGAACTTGTTGATCAGCCCCACATGGCCAAACGCGTACCGGCTCTGCGGCCCCCAAAGCCCGACAGGATTGCCACCCAGCATCATTCCAGCGCTGAAGCGCATAGGAATCAGCATGGTACGATCCATCTGCAGAGACCCAAACTGCTGGATAGCCCGACGGATCGTGATTTCGCTGCAGATCCGTTTGCCATTCCAAATGCCCCCGTTAAGCATCATCTGGAAAAAACGGTTTATTTCCTCGGCCGTACCACACAGGTTACCCGCTGGGATCACCGCCTCCTGGAAACGTGGGTCATTGGTCACCCGCTCGACCGTCCGGATATCACCACCCAACGCCCGATTTACAACCCAGGAGACGGGAAACCGCGGGGTTGGGCCGGTCGCATAATTGGACGCCAGCTCGTGCAAATGCTCGGGCGCGACACCGTAGGTAAACCATCGCATCCCCAATGGCTTGCGCAGGTATTTATCCAGATAGTTTTCAATGGTGTCGCCGGTCACTTTCTCGAGTACCCGCTGCAGTACAAAACCACCGGTGATCGCATGGTAAGCCACCTTCGCCCCATCCACTTCCACGGGCCGGGCGGCGCATAGCAAACGCCAGATTTCATCACGGTCCCACAGCACGTCTATAGGCGTTTCTCTCGGGATGGCCGGAATTCCCCCTCGGTGTGACAGGATCTGATGCACTGTGATTGTCCGCTTGCCGTTCCTGCCAAACTCCGGGCAATAGTAAGACACCGGGTCCATCAGGTTCACCAGGCCCTGTTCGGCAAGCATGTGCATCAGCAGTGCGGTAACCGCTTTTGATGCCGAAAAATAACAAATGGGTGTTTCGGTGGTCATCGGAATGCGGGGCAATGCGGAGGGGTCGCCGGGACCGTTGCCCCGGGTGTGCCCCAGTGCCCGGTGCAACACCTGCTCGCCACGGTAGCACACGGACAACTGAATACCCGGGTGCACCCCGGTTCGGTACAGCGCTTCAACACTCTGCCAGACCGCCTCCACCGCATCCTGTGGCACTCCTGCGCGATCAGGATGTTCTCCTGCGCTGTCCCGAAAAGTCACCGTGGAAAGGTCTCGGGGAACGTCGCAAAGGTGCAGGGCACGGCGGGCGAGTGAATGCATAAAAACGCCTTCTATCGGTTGTCATTGTTTGGCTGCACCCTCTCCGGGGCACTGTTTTCAGCCCAAAAACACGGCCTTATGAGGATTCATTATGTACCGGCATGACCGGCTGCGCCAAGGCCACACAGTCCCGGCCCTGCTTTTTGGCCTGATACATCGCTTTGTCAGCGGATGCACACAGATTATCGAGGGTATGACCATGCACCGGATACACCGCAATCCCGATACTGATCGTAACCGGTACGCTGTGACCCGAATCCAGCAGCACGGGCTTGTTCCGAACTCTCAAGCGAAGTCGCTCGGCGGTGTCCCTGGCTTCCTCCTGGCCCATTTCCGGCAGCACAATCACAAACTCCTCGCCGCCAAAGCGGCCAACCGCGTCCACGCTTCGCACACTTTCCTGCAAAACCTTGCTGACCGAACACAGCACAGCATCGCCTGCGGCATGCCCCCAGCTGTCGTTGATTTCCTTGAAGTGATCGAAATCTATCCACAACAGGGCCAATGGCCGTTCATAACGCCTGGCCCGTTCCAGTTCCTCTTCAAGCACCCGGTTCAGTTCACGACGATTCATCAGGCCCGTGAGAGAATCACGGGTGGCCATCTCCTCCAGCTCCTGCTCCAGCGCCTTGCGGTCGGAAATGTCCAGTACGATACCTTCCAGCACGACAGCACCATCGTCGTCCTGCACACCGCAACCTCGTTCCCACACCCAGATTTTCCGGCCGTCTCTGCGGGTTATGGCATACTCCACTGAAAACGGTTTCCTGCTCCTGATGGCCTCGGTAACGGCCTCGGCCACACCGGATCCGGCCTCCTCTTCAATCAGTGCCGCATAGCTGCTCACCCGGTTGTCGATCAGCTCTTCAGGCCGATAACCGGTCAACTGTTCACAACCTGCCGACACAAAGAGCATGGTCCAATGCTCATCATTCCGGCAGCGGTAGGCCATACCGGGCAGGTTATCCATCAAAACGGTCAACTGTCGTTCCCGGTCACGCAGCTTACGACGCTGGCTCGACTGCAGTGACAGCAGCAGACGATCTTTGCTGAGCTGTCGCACCACCACCAGAAACAGGGCCAGGCCGGTGACGGCCACGAACAACAGGCCTTTCCAGGTTTGTATTTCAGATAGCGTGCGGGCGTCCGGAAACCAGACTTCGACTATGCGATCCGAAAAAGTAATCCAGACCAGGCCAACCAGCAGATACACCAGGGTGACCCACAACGCGCGCCGCAGAGGGCTATGGCTTTCATGCAGTTGACTAAATTCCCCTTCCTCTGGTGGGACAGGTTCCATGAACGCTTCCTTTCCGATGTGTAACGCTTCTATAGCAAAAGTAGTCAGTCTCGGGCCCTGAGTCGAGACTGACTTGCATTTTAGGTCCAGTTGACGAAAACTAAACGTGACACTCACTTACGTTTGGCGAGAATCCTACTCGTGAATGCCCAATCTAGAAACATCCTGCTGATCTTTGCGGCTATCGCCATCGCGGCTTTAGCTGCGGGGTGCAGCGACACCACTCAACCTTCACCGGCGGTCCGGGAATACGCTCAGGCAGCTATTCCAGCTGACACCCGCATCGCTGAGATCTACCAGCGTTCATGCATGGCCTGTCACAGTCGGGGCACCTCCGAGGCGCCTCTAACGGGTCATGGCACCGCCTGGCGCCTGCGCATGGAGCAGGGTATGGATTCATTGGTCGCCAATGTGATTTCCGGTATGGGCGGCATGCCACCTTATGGCCTTTGTATGGACTGCAACGGCGCCGAATTTGAAGCGTTGATCACGTTTATGGCAACGCCGGCACGGCCGTAGGAGCGCGGATCATGAACCGACGACACTTTCTGCAGCTACTGGTGGGCACAGCCATTGCCAGGCAGGCCAGCTGGCCCGCCACGAGCTATGCACAGTCTGCGCCTGATCAACCCGGAGCATCGGCCGCTCAGCCCCCGCTAACCTGGCGTAACTGGTCAGGCTCCCAAAGTGCCACACCGGACCTTCGACGAGCCCCCGCCAGCGTGAGTGAGCTGCAAGAGCTGCTGACCCATCCGGACTACGCCACCGCAAAGATTCGCCCCGTGGGCTCAGGGCACTCATTTTCCCCGCTGGTACCGACCAACGACATAATGGTGTCTCTGGCCCGGCTCAACGGCGTTCTCAGCCACCACGACGCCCTGTGCCAGGCCCGTGTGGCTGCCGGCTCGTTACTGGGTCAATTAGGTCAGCCACTGGCGTCCATCGGTCAAGCCATGTTCAACATGCCGGATATCGACCAGCAATCACTGGGCGGACTGCTGGCAACAGCGACCCATGGCACCGGTGCAGAACTGATGAGCTTGTCCGGTTACATCGAAGGGCTGACCCTCGTCACTCCCCGGGGAGAGGTGCTCGAGTGCAGCCGTAGCCAGTACCCGGACATATTTCAGGCGGCGAAAGTCAGCCTTGGCTGCCTGGGTTTTGTGACCGATGTCACACTGCAGAACGCTCGCCCTTACCGATTAAAAAAGACCACCGACTGGCAGCCCATAGAGGACATTCTTGACGCCGCTGACACCATGGCCCGTGAACACCGGAATTACGAGTTCTATTACATACCTTTCTCCGGCATGGGCTTCACCAGCACTCACAACATCACCGACGAACCAATCTCCAGCAGCCCCACAGTTGACCAGAATGACGGGGCACGGGATCTCCAGAAAGCCCGGGACTACCTGTCCTGGTCACCGCGGCTGCGCCGGCTGATTCTGGGCGGATACATGCGTACCCTGAGCCGTGAAGTCAAGGTCGCCCCGTCGTGGCAGAATTACACCAGCGACCGCAACGTCCGCTTCAACGAAATGGAGTATCACTTGCCACGAGAGAACTGGCAGGTCGCCTTCCGGGAGGTGATGGCTCTTGTGGAACGCCAATTCCCGGAGGTGTTCTTTCCGTTTGAGGTACGCTTTGTCAAAGCAGACGACGCCTGGCTTAGCCCCTTCTATCGGCAGGATTCGGTCTCCATCGCCGTACACCGGTTCTTCGAAGACGACTTCAGGCCGCTGTTTGCAGCCGTGGAGCCCATCCTCAGGCGGCACGGCGGCAGACCGCACTGGGGCAAGCTGAACACCCTGACCGGCAACGACTTCCAGGCACTTTACCCAAAGTGGCAGGCATTCCGGGAAGTGCGGGACGCACTGGACCCGAACGGTCGCTTTCTGAACCCGTATCTGGCCAGGTTGTTTACTGGCCATAACGCAAACGGATAGTCCCGCCATGGCCCACAGTGAAGCGTTTCAGAAACAACGGCGCAGGATCCTCCTGGCCGGCGTAGCCGCCGGCGGTCTGGGCATTGCTGGCTGGTTGAAACCCGAGGCTGACCATTCCGGTCACTCTGGCTATTTTCAGAACCTCAACGTCGCGCTGAAAGACGCAGAGATCGGCACGCCAGTAATGGTGATCGACCGGCAACGGCTGGATCACAACATCCAGGTACTGAAGCGACGCATCGGATCGGAATTCGGCTACCGGATCGTGGTTAAATCGCTGCCGTCCTTACCATTGCTGCAGCAGGTCATGGCGGCGACTGGCAGCCGCAAGCTGATGCTGTTCCACCAACCGTTTCTCACTCAGGTAGCCCACGCCATCCCCGATGCCGACATCCTGTTCGGCAAACCCATGCCGGTCGCGGCGGCCGCGCGGTTCTATCGGGACCATACCGCCGGCCCCCGGGGCTTCCGGCCAGAGCATCAGTTGCAATGGCTGATTGACTCCGAACCCCGTCTGGCCGGTTATGAACAGCTGGCAGAGCAACGGCAGCAACCCATGCGGGTGAACCTGGAAATCGACATCGGCCTGCATCGAGGCGGGTTTTCCGACTTCGAAACTCTGGGCCGCGCGCTGAGGCATATCGAACGGTCGTCCTGGCTCACCTTCAGCGGTTTCATGGGTTACGAAGCCCACCTCATGAAGGCGCCAGGCCCCGCCAGCTGGCTCCGGGACCGGGCCATGGCCCGCTACCAGCAGTATGTGACAGCCGCAGAGCAGACGTTGGGGCGCAGTCTTGCCGGCCTGACCCTGAATACCGGCGGCTCCACCACTTATCAGCTCTATCAGGGTATGGGCACACGCATTCCGGCGAATGAGCTTTCTGCGGGATCGGGGCTGGTCATGCCAACGGATTTTGATCTGCGTACGCTCGCGGACCACCAACCTGCTGCGTTCATCGCGACGCCGGTGCTGAAACTTCTAGACCAGACCCGGATACCCGGCGCTCCCGGGCTCGGACAACTGCAAGCCCTGTGGAACCCGAACCACGCGCGCACGGCCTTTATCTACGGTGGTCACTGGCAGGCTCGACCGGTATCGCCACCAGGGCTTACCGGCAACGCCATTTATGGCCCTTCAAGCAATCAGGCGATGCTGAACCTTGCCCGAAAGGTTCCTCTCAGCGCAGGCGACCGGGTGTTCCTTCGCCCGACCCAGAGTGAGTCGGTATTCCTGCAATTCGGCGACCTTGCCGTCTTCGACGCCACACTCGGACAGATCACCGAACGCTGGCCCGTGCTCCACGAAGGGTGAAGTCCGCCGCGGCTCATGCTTTAATTCCGGAAAATCGCCACGACAACTGGAGCCTGCATGACCCCCGGAATTCTCGCCGCCAAGAAAGCCAAAGTCAGTTATGTCGTGCACGAATACGAGCACGATCCGTCTGCGGACAGCTATGGCAACGAGGCCGCGGAAAAGATGGGGGTAGAGCCGAGCCGGGTGTTCAAAACCCTGGTCGTTGCCATTGACGGCAAGGAACTTGCCGTTGGCGTGGTGCCGGTCACAACCCTGCTCAGCCTCAAGCAACTCGCCAAAGCTGCGGGCGCGAAGAAAGCGGCCATGGCCGATAAACAGGACGTTCAACGCAGCACCGGTTATGTCCTGGGCGGGGTCAGCCCCCTGGGCCAGAAGAAACGTCTGAAAACCTTTATCGACACCTCGGCACAACAGTTCGACACCATTTTTGTCAGTGCCGGAAAGCGCGGCCTGGAAATTGAACTGGCGCCCGCCGATCTCGCCCTGCTGACCAGCGCCCGCTTCGCACCGCTGCAGCAGGACTGACGCGGTGAACCACGCCAACGACCTGATCCTGATTGGTGCCACCCTGTTACTGGCCCTGGCCGCCCATGCCGTCGGCCAGAAAGTGCATGTGCCGCGGGTAACGCTGCTGTTGTTGCTTGGCGCCCTCGCTGGACCGGACTTGCTTGACCTGTTGCCCGCGGACGCCAACCAGAGTTTTCACCTGATCACCCAGCTCACGCTGGCAATGGTCGGGTTTCTGCTAGGCGAACGGATGTCGGCAAAAGACCTGAAGCAGGGCAAGGAAGCCCTGATTGTCAGCCTGGTGGTCACCTTCATTACCGCAGGCGCCGTCACACTGGCGACCTGGTGGGTAACCGGCAATCTCGCGGCCGCTCTGTTGCTTGGTGGCATATCCACTGCCACGGCACCGGCTGCCACCCTCGATGTACTGCGGGAATCCGGCGCCAATGGCCCGCTCACCCGGCTGGTTTTTCAGGTGGTCGCCATCGATGATGCCTGGGGCGCCATTCTGTTCAGCGTTCTACTGGTGAGCGCCGGCCTGTTGATCGGCAATGGCGATACTCATGGCCCCGCAGCCATGTTGCACGGGGTGATGGAAGTCGGCGGCTCGGTGCTGCTGGGCATTGTCCTGGGCTTACCCATGGCATGGCTGACCGGGCGGCTTCGGCCCGGCGAGCCAATGTTGCTGGAATCTGCAGGGTTCGTCTTTGTGGCTGCAGGGCTGGCCAGCTGGCTCGGGCTGTCCTACCTGCTGACCTGCATGACCCTCGGCGTGGTGGTGGCCAACCGGGCCAGACACCATGTGAGGCCTTTCCGCTCCATTGATGGCGTATCCGAGCCCTTTCTTGCTTTGTTCTTCTTTATGGCTGGCTATCAACTGGACTGGTTGGCACTGCCCGCACTGGGGGCTCTGGGTGTTGCCTATGTTGTTGCCCGAATTGCCGGGCGGCTGGCCGGCGGCTATCTCGGTGGCGTTCTGGCCGGGTCCACCGTGGATACCCGCAACCGCATTGGAGCCTGTCTGATGCCCCAGGCGGGCGTGGCCCTGGGCCTGGCACTGGTGGCCACCGAACGGCAGCCGGAACTGGGTTACATCCTGCCATTGGTCATCGGCGCAACGGTGGTGTTCGAGATTATCGGCCCGCCATTGACGCTGATCCAGCTACGCAAAGCCGGGGAAACCGGCAAGGGCTACCAGGAAGATACCGACGAAGACGACTAAAAAAACCGGAGAGCCAAAGGCTGTCCGGTTTTTTGATCAGGGCCGGGTTAATCCCGGCCTGGCTCTGAGCCTCAGCTCACGGAATCCCGTGCATCGGCCAGGATCTTGTTGAGGGTAGCGCTCGGCTGCATCACCTCGCATACCTTCTGCATGGGCGGGTGATAATAACCGCCAATGTCGGCAGGATGGCCCTGCACCAGGGTCATTTCTTCCAGGATCTTGTCTTTATTGTCTTCCAGCTGTTTGGACAACTTGGTGAAGAATTCCTTCAGCTCCTTGTCTCCATCCTGCTTCGACAGCTCTTCCGCCCAGTACCGGGCCAGATGGAAGTGGGAGCCCCGGTTATCCAGCTCACCGGTTACCCGGGATGGCGACTGGTTGTTCTCCAGCAGGCGCTCGGTGGCTTTGTCCAGTGTCTGACCCAGCAGGCGGGCACGCTGGTTGTCGTGCTTTTCGCCCAGTTCATCCAGAGACACCGCCGTGGCCAGGAACTCGCCCAGCGAATCCCAGCGCAGGTGGTTTTCCTGAACCAGCTGCTGTACGTGCTTGGGAGCGGAACCACCGGCACCGGTCTCGTACAGACCACCGCCGTTCAGTAGCGGCACGATGGACAGCATCTTGGCACTGGTGCCCAGCTCCAGAATCGGGAACAGGTCCGTCAGGTAGTCACGCAGCACGTTACCGGTCACAGAGATCGTATCAAGACCACGGATCAGGCGCTCCATGGTCCAGCG
>DATGQY010000119.1:0-11222 GCA_035303925.1 Marinobacter sp.
TGTCCTGAAACAGGGTCTCCGTTGCTGCAGCGGGCGCGGTTTCCCGGTAGTCGATGGCCTCCGGTGGTTCGCCATCGCCGGGGGAGAACAGCAAAAAGCCGCCACCGCCTATATTGCCTGAGCGCGGTTGGGTCACCGCTAGGGCAAAGCCCGCCGTAACCGCGGCATCGACGGCATTGCCACCACCCTTCAGAACATCCAGCGCAACACTGGTCGCCAAGGAGTGGCTGGTGGCCACCATGCCCTGGCGGCCCTGAGCCGGGTGAAAACGTTCGCCTTCGAGAATGGCCTGTGTGCTGGCATGAACGGTAACCGCGAACAGCGAGATCAGCAGTGAGGCTGTCAGGCTCCACGGGCGCCATGGCGGGATTTTTGTTCGGGGGCTGTAGATCACTGTGTCTATCATCGGATTCCTCGTTTCTGGCTGCCAGATAGGCTATCATAGCCGGTCATTTTTACTGGTGCGTACCGACATTCCACCACAAGCTGCCGTTTGTGGTTTCCCGTAGCACCCGCTTTCCCGGATTCTAGTAAAGGAATGGCTTAATGGAGCATACCTATCGTCTTGTTATTTCCTGCCCGGACCGGGTAGGAATTGTTGCCAAGGTGAGTAATTTCCTGTCCACCTATAATGGCTGGATTACCGAGGCGAGCCACCACTCAGATACCCAGTCCGGCTGGTTCTTCATGCGACACGAGATCAAGGCCGAATCGATACCGTTCGGGCTGGACCAGTTCCGCGCCGCGTTCGAACCGATTGCCCGCGAATTCAACATGAATTGGCACATTGCGGATTCCGCCCGCCCCAAGCGGGTGATCCTGATGTGCAGCAAGGAATCCCACTGCCTGGCGGATCTTCTGCACCGCTGGCACAGCAAGGAACTCAACTGCGAAATCGTGGCGGTTATCTCCAACCATGACGACCTGCGCCGTATGGTGGAATGGCATGACATTCCCTACCACCACGTGCCGGTGAGCAAGGAAAACAAGGCCGAAGCCTTCGCCCACATTGAAGACCTGTTTGCACAATACGAAACCGACGTGGTGGTGCTGGCCCGTTACATGCAAATACTGCCTGCCGAGCTGTGTGAAAAATACGCTGGTAAGGTAATCAATATCCACCACAGCTTTCTACCGTCTTTCGCCGGTGCCCGGCCGTACCATCAGGCCTACAGTCGTGGTGTAAAACTGATTGGTGCCACCTGCCATTACGTCACGCAGGATCTTGATGAAGGCCCGATCATCGAGCAGGACGTAATTCGAATCAGCCACCGCGACTCCATCGAAGATATGGTTCGTCTGGGTAAGGATGTTGAGAAGAATGTCCTGGCCCGCGGGCTTCGGTCCCATGTTGAAGACCGCGTGATTACCTACGAAAACAAGACCGTAGTGTTTGATTAAGGCTTCACCTCAGTTGCCCCGGCAAGGGGCGGACTGTGGTATGCTTGGCGGCTTGTTGAAGAATAAATGTGGGTCCGGAAAATGGCCCCGTAACGACTTCCAGATAACGCAAAGGAACCTTTCTCGATGGGTGAGTTAGCCAAAGAGATCCTGCCGGTCAATATTGAAGACGAGTTGAAACAGTCCTACCTCGATTACGCCATGAGCGTGATTGTCGGCCGGGCATTGCCAGACGTTCGTGATGGCCTTAAGCCAGTGCATCGTCGGGTGCTGTTCGCCATGTCCGAGTTGGGCAACGACTGGAACAAGGCGTACAAGAAATCTGCCCGTGTGGTGGGTGACGTTATCGGTAAGTATCACCCTCACGGTGACTCTGCTGTCTACGACACCATCGTTCGAATGGCTCAGCCGTTTTCCCTGCGTTACCCGCTGGTGGATGGTCAGGGTAACTTCGGTTCCATCGACGGCGATAACGCGGCTGCCATGCGTTACACCGAAATTCGCATGGAGAAGATTGCTCACTCATTACTGGCGGATCTGGAGAAAGAGACCGTCGATTTCGTTGATAACTATGATGGTACCGAGCGGATTCCAGAGGTTCTGCCCACCCGGGTGCCCAACCTGTTGGTGAACGGGTCCTCCGGTATTGCCGTGGGTATGGCTACCAACATTCCGCCCCACAACCTGACCGAAGTGGTCAACGGCTGTCTGGCGCTGATTGATAACCCGGACCTGACCATCGACGAGCTGATGGAATTTATTCCGGGCCCGGATTTTCCGACCGAGGGCATCATCAATGGTCGTGCCGGCATTGTGGAAGCCTATCGTACGGGTCGTGGCCGTATTTACATCCGCGCCCGCCACGAGATTGAACACGACGACAAAACCAATCGCGATGCCGTCATTATTACGGAGCTGCCGTACCAGCTGAACAAAGCGCGCCTGATCGAGAAGATCGCCGAGCTGGTGAAGGAAAAGCGCCTTGAAGGCATCACCGAACTGCGGGATGAGTCCAACAAGGAAGGCATTCGCGTAGTCATCGAGCTGCGCCGCGGTGAAAATCCTGAGGTGGTGGTCAACAACCTGTTCGCTCAAACCCAGTTGCAGACCGTGTTCGGTATCAACATGGTTGCACTGATCAACGGCGAGCCGAAGATCCTCAACCTGAAAGAAATGCTCGACGCGTTCGTCCGCCACCGCCGTGAAGTGGTGACTCGCCGGACCATCTTCGAACTTCGCAAGGCTCGTGAGCGTGGCCATATCCTGGAAGGTCTGACGGTTGCTCTCGCCAACATCGACGAGATGATTGAGCTGATCAAAGCGTCTCCGACCTCGGTTGAAGCGAAAGAGAAGCTGATGGCCAGGGGCTGGGCGCCGGGCAATGTTCTGGCCATGCTGGAGCGTGCCGGCGAAGATGCCTGCCGTCCGGACGACCTTCCGGAAATTTACGGTCTGCGTGATGGCCTGTACTACATGTCTCCGGAGCAGACTCAGGCCATTCTGGATATGCGTCTGCATCGCCTGACCGGCCTGGAAACTGAAAAGCTGCAGAACGAGTACAAGGAAATTCTTGAAAAGATTGCGGGCTTGCTGGAAATTCTTGGCGATCCGGATCGCCTCATGCAGGTTATCCGTGAAGAACTGGAAGCGGTTGTCACCGAATTCGGCGACGTGCGTCGTACCGAAATTACCAGCTCCCAGCGCGATCTGACCATTGCTGATCTGATTGACGAAGAAGACCTGGTCGTCACCATTTCTCACAGTGGTTACGCCAAGACCCAGGCGGTCGAAGATTATCAGGCGCAGCGCCGTGGCGGCCGCGGTAAGGCGGCGACGTCGATGAAGGACGAAGACTTCATTGAGAAGCTGTTGGTGGCGAACTCCCACGACACCATTCTGTGCTTCTCCAACCGGGGCAAAGTTTACTGGTTGCGGGTATTCGAGATTCCTCGTGGCAGCCGCGGTTCACGTGGTCGCCCGATGGTCAACATACTGCCGCTGGAAGCGGATGAGCGCATCACCACCTTCCTGCCAGTTCGGGACTACCCGGAAGACCAGTTTGTGCTGATGGCAACCTCTGCGGGTGTGGTCAAGAAGACTCCGCTGCCGAACTTCTCCCGCCCGCGCAGCAGTGGCCTGATTGCCCTGAACCTGGACGAAGGCGATACCCTGATTGGCGCGGCTATTACTGACGGCAACGCTGAAATCATGCTGTTCTCCACAGCCGGTAAGGCGGTGCGTTTCAGCGAGGATCAGGTGCGGCCGATGAGCCGGACCGCCCGTGGTGTTCGTGGTATCAAGATGCAGGGCGATCACCATGTGGTATCGCTGATCATTCCCCAGGAAGGCGGCGTGATTCTCACCGCTAGTGAGCATGGTTACGGTAAGCGGACCGCCATTGACGAATTCCCGGCCTACAGCCGGGGTAGTCAGGGCGTTATCGCCATGCAGTGCTCTGACCGAAACGGCAACCTGGTCACAGCTCTCCAGCTGTTTGAAGGTGACGAGATGATGCTGATCTCCGACAAGGGTACGCTCGTGCGCACCCGCACGGATGAAGTCTCTGTTCTGAGCCGGAATACCCAGGGTGTGCGGCTGATTCGCCTGGCTCAGGAAGATGAGCGGCTGGTCGGCGTTGAACGTATTGCAGAATCTGATGACGACGATGCAGATGTAGACAGTGCAGATGCAGGCGTAGACGTAGACGCAGAAGGCGAGGAAACCGAAGAATGAGCAGGGCGTTTAATTTCTGTGCTGGTCCGGCCACCTTGCCGGAGGCCGTGCTGAAGCAGGCTCAGAGCGAAATGCTTGACTGGCGTGGTACCGGCATGTCGGTGATGGAAATGAGTCACCGCAGTGATGAATTCGTGGCCATTGCCGATGCAGCCGAGAAAGATCTTCGGGAACTTGCAGGAATTTCAGATGATTACGCCGTATTGTTCATGCAAGGTGGAGCTTCCAGCCAGTTCTCCACCATCCCGCTGAACCTGCTCGGTGACAAGGCGTCAGCCGATTACGTGAACACGGGTATCTGGTCTGGCAAGGCGATTGCCGAAGCAAAACGCTACGGTAACGTGAGTATTGTTGGAAGCTCTGAAGACACCGGCTTTACCACGATTCCGGATCAGGCTGACTGGAATACCAACCCGAACGCGGCCTACCTGCATTACACCACCAATGAAACCATTGGTGGTCTGGAGTTTGATTTTGTGCCGGACACTGGAAATGTGCCGTTGGTGGCTGACATGTCATCCGACATGCTGTCTCGCCCGGTAGATATTTCAAAGTACGGCCTGATCTATGCCGGCGCTCAAAAGAACATCGGGCCATCGGGTCTGGTGGTAGTCATCATCCGCAAAGACCTTCTGGGCAAAGCCCGCAAGGAAACGCCGACTATGATGAACTACCAGGTTATCGCTGATAACGGGTCCATGTATAACACCCCGGCGACCTATTCCTGGTATCTGGCGGGGCTGGTGTTCAAATGGCTGAAGGAGCAGGGTGGCGTCAAAGCCATGGGCGAGATGAATGCTCGTAAAGCCAGTAAGCTATACGACTTTATCGACACCAACGATTTCTACGCTAACCCTATTGCACCGCGTTTCCGCTCCTGGATGAATGTGCCTTTCACGCTGGCAGACGATGCGTTGAACGGTGAGTTCCTCAAGGGTGCAGACGCCCGTGGCTTGTTGAATCTTCAGGGTCATCGCTCGGTAGGCGGTATGCGCGCCAGCATTTACAACGCCATGCCGGAAGCCGGTGTGGATGCCTTGATCAAGTACATGGCGGAATTTGCGAAGGAGCGAGGCTGATCATGACGGATGAGAAGGCCCGCCTGAGCGAGTTGCGCGACGAAATAGACAGCCTTGATCAGCAAATCATGCAGTTGATCAGCGCCAGGGCTAAATGTGCCCAGGAAGTGGCCCATGTGAAAATGGCGGCCAATCCGGGGCAGGACGTGTTTTTCTACCGTCCGGAACGGGAAGCTCAGGTTCTCCGTCGCATCAAGGAAGAAAATCCCGGCCCGCTGCCTGCTGAGGAAATGGCCCGCCTGTTCCGGGAGATCATGTCGGCCTGCCTGGCGCTCGAAAAGCCCATGCACATCGCATTCCTGGGGCCTCTTGGCACGTTTACCCAGGCTGCGGCGCTCAAGCACTTTGGTCACTCCGTTATCAGCGTTCCGCTGCCAGCCATTGACGCGGTGTTCCGAGAAGTGGAATCCGGCGCGGCACAATACGGTGTGGTGCCGGTGGAAAACTCCACCGAAGGCATGGTCAATCACACGCTGGACATGTTTATTGGCTCGCCGCTGAAGATCTGCGGCGAGGTGCAGTTGCGGATTCATCACCATTTGCTGGTTTCGCCCAAGCACAAAGACCAGGAAATTACCCGCATTTACTCCCATCAGCAGTCGTTTGCCCAGTGCCGCCAGTGGCTGGACACTCACCGGTATGGCATTGAGCGCATTACTGTGTCCAGCAACGCAGAAGCCGCTCGTCGTGCCGCCGAGGAGCCGGGTGCAGCAGCGATTGCCGGCGATATGGCGGCTGAACTTTACGGGCTGGAGAAACTGTCCAACAGTATTGAGGACCGGCCAGATAATACGACCCGCTTTCTGATTATCGGTCGGGAAGAGGTGCCAGCCAGTGGTCATGACAAGTCATCGGTGCTGGTGTCCATGCGTAACAAACCGGGTGCCCTCTATGCGGTACTAGAACCCTTTCATCGCCATGGCATCAGCCTGACCCGGATTGAAACCCGGCCGTCGCCCAGTGGCACCTGGGCCTATGTGTTCTACATCGATTTCGAGGGGCACATGGAGGATGAACTGGCACGTAAAGTGTTGTCTGAGATTGACGAAGAAGCGGTCGAGCTGAAGCGCCTGGGGTCTTATCCCGTTGGCGTACTCTGAGCCCCGACATAACTGATCCGGAGGGAAATTGAATGGCAGTGGATTACCAGAGTCTTGCGGTAAAAGGTGTTCAGGCTCTGTCTCCGTATCAGCCTGGCAAGCCGATTGATGAGTTGGCCCGTGAGCTGGGCTTGAATCCTGCGGAGATTATCAAGCTTGCCAGCAATGAGAACCCTCTGGGGCCGAGTGAAAAGGCCCTGGCTGCCGCTCGTAAGGCGCTGGAAGAGTTGTGTCTGTACCCGGATGGCAACGGCTTTAGCTTGAAACAGGCGCTGTCCAACCGGTTCGGTGTGGCGTTGAATCAGATCACTCTGGGAAATGGCTCGAACGATGTGCTGGAAGTCATTGCCCGGTGCTTCGCCGATGCCGAGAGTGAGGTGGTTTACTCACAGTATGCTTTTGCGGTTTACCCCATCGTGACTCAGGCGATCGGGGCGAAAGGTGTCTCGGTGCCGGCGAAAGACTGGGGACATGATCTTGATGCCATGGCCGACGCGGTTACGGAGCGCACCAAACTGATTTTTGTTGCCAACCCGAACAACCCCACCGGAACCGTTCACACGGCCGATGCGATAGAGGCGTTCCTGAAGCGTGTTCCCGAACAGGTATTGGTGGTTCTGGACGAAGCCTACTGTGAGTTCCTGACCGGTGACGAGTTCCCGGATGGCATAGCGCTGCTTGATCGTTATCCGAACCTGATCGTCTGCCGCACCTTTTCCAAGGCCTGGGGTCTTGCCGCGCTGCGGGTAGGTTATGCGATCAGCTCGGCGGCTATTGCAGACGTTCTGAACCGTGTGCGTCAGCCCTTTAACGTAGACTCGATCGCCCTGGCGGCGGCAACGGCGGTTCTGGATGATGAGCCCTATCTTAACCGTTCCCGCGAAGTGAATGCGGCAGGCTTGGGCCAGCTTGCGGAAGGTTTTGATCGCATGGGTTTGTCCTACATTCCATCCGCCGGGAATTTTATAGCCGTTGAAGTGGGAGAACAGGCGGCTGGCGTTTACCAGGCACTGCTTGCGCGCGGAGTGATTGTCCGTCCGGTTGCCGGCTACGGCATGCCGCGCCACTTGCGGGTTTCTGTAGGGTTGCCAGAAGAGAATGAGCGTTTTCTGGACGCTTTGGCCCAGTCTCTGGTGTCAGCCGGGCAAGGGGGCTGAGGTGGCCGAGCGCGAGCCTCCGTTCAAGCGCGTTGCCATCATTGGGCTAGGCCTCATCGGTGGCTCGTTGGCCAGCGCCATTCGCAAGTATCAGCTGGCGGAAACGGTGGTGGGTTTTGACCAGCGAGGTGACGATCTCAACCTGGGTGTTTCGCTCGGGGTCATTGATGAAGCTGCGCCAAGCCTGGTTGCGGCGGTCAAAGGCAGTGATCTGGTAGTGCTGGCGGTGCCTGTGAGGGCAACCCGCTCCGTTCTGGAACAGATTCGGCCCTGCCTGGAGCACGGCGCCGTGTTGTCGGACGTTGGCAGCACCAAGAACAGTTTTGTGGCCGATGTAGAGGCCGTCTTCGGTGAGCTTCCCCCACGAGTGATCCCGGGTCATCCAATTGCCGGCTCCGAGAAAAGTGGCATCCGTGCCGCCAATCCGGAGCTGTTTGCCAATCACAAAGTGATTCTGACGCCGGCTGACACTACCGATGCGGATAGCCTCAACCGTTTGAGAACCTTGTGGGAAGGCACGGGCGCGACCGTACTGACGATGTCAGTGGCCTATCACGACGAAGTGCTGGCCGCCACCAGTCATCTGCCGCACCTGATCGCGTTCTCGCTGGTCGATACGCTGGCGGGTGAAGACGAGAATATGGACATTTTCCGGTATGCTGCCGGCGGTTTCCGGGATTTTACCCGCATTGCCGCCAGTGACCCGGTAATGTGGCACGACATTTTTCTGTCAAACCGCGACGCCGTACTTCGCGTGATTGACCATTTTACCCAGGATCTGGATTTGCTGAGGGGTGCCATCGCCAACGGTGATGGGGCTACCTTACTCCGGGTTTTCAGTCGCGCCAAGGCGGCGCGGGAACATTTTACGAAGATGCTTTCAGGGCAGGCGTACGTGACTAATAACAGTGATCAGCAGGTAATCTTTCACATGCAACCCGGCGGATCGGTCCGGGGTGATATTCGGGTTCCGGGCGATAAGTCCATGTCTCACCGCTCCATTATGCTGGGCGCTCTGGCAGAGGGGGTCACTGAAGTCAAAGGGTTCCTGGAAGGTGAGGACAGTCTGGCGACCCTTCAGGCGTTCCGGGATATGGGCGTAACGATTGAAGGCCCGGAAGACGGCTTTGTCCGGATTTATGGTGTGGGTATGCACGGGCTTCAGGCCCCACGGGGTCCGCTGTATCTGGGCAACTCCGGCACCGCCATGCGGCTGTTTTCCGGTTTGCTGGCGGCGCAGCCGTTTGATTCCGAGCTGACCGGTGATGCCAGTTTGTCCAAGCGCCCAATGGGCCGGGTTGCTGACCCGTTGCGGGCTATGGGGGCGGTGATCGACACGGCGGAGGGTGGTCGGCCACCGTTGAAAATCCGTGGTGGTCAGCCGCTCACCGGAATTCACTACGACATGCCGGTGGCCAGTGCTCAGGTCAAATCCTGTCTGTTGCTGGCGGGCCTTTATGCCGAAGGCGTGACCTCGGTGACTGAGCCGGCGCCAACCCGGGATCACACCGAGCGTATGCTGGAAGGCTTTGGCTACCACGTGCATCGCGACGGCTCGACCGCCAGTGTTACCGGCGGCGGCAAGCTCTCTGCCTGCGCCATTGACGTACCGGCGGATATTTCCTCAGCGGCATTTTTCCTGGTTGCTGCATCTATTGCGCCGGACTCTGATTTGACGTTGCGCCATGTGGGCATGAATCCGACCCGCGTAGGCATCATTAACATTCTTCGCCAGATGGGTGCCGATATTGAAGTACTCGAAGAGCGCGTGATCGGCGGTGAGCCGGTTGCGGATCTGAGGGTGCGCTCTGCGGAGTTGCACGGCATCGACATTCCAGAAGATCAGGTGCCGCTGGCCATCGACGAATTCCCTGTGCTGTTCATCGCGGCAACCTGTGCCAAAGGCCGCACTGTGCTGCGGGGCGCTGAAGAATTGCGAGTGAAGGAAAGCGATCGTATTCAGGTGATGGCGGATGGCCTGTCTGCATTGGGTGTCGAAACCACTGTGACACCGGACGGCATTATCATTGAAGGCGGTCAGGAGATGGTTGGTGGCACGGTTGAAAGCCATGAAGATCACCGGATTTCAATGTCCTTTGCCGTTGCCTCGCTTCGGGCAACGGGTCCGATCAGAATCAATGACTGCTCGAACGTTGCCACATCGTTTCCCGGCTTCGTTGATCTGGCAAAGCAGACAGGTATCCGTATCAGCACAGAAGGCACTTCCTGATGGTAGATAGCAAAGCACCGGTCATCGCGGTTGATGGCCCCGGCGGTTCCGGTAAAGGCACCATAACCCAGATGCTGGCCCGTAAGCTGGGCTGGCATTTGCTGGACAGTGGCGCACTCTATCGGCTGACGGCTCTGGCTGCTGCGCGACAGAATGTATCGCTGGACGATGAGGCCGGGCTGGTGGAAGTGGCGGCTACTCTGGATGTAGCGTTTGAGCCAAGCAGGGAAGGGCAACCGGTTCGGGTGGTTTTGGCCGGGGAAGATGTGACCGGGGAAATCCGCACAGAATCCTGTGGCAACAATGCTTCGCGGGTCGCCGTTATGCAGCCGGTGCGGGACGCGTTGCTTCAGCGTCAGCGCGATTTCCGGCAGTTGCCTGGCCTCGTGGCGGATGGTCGCGATATGGGAACAGTGGTGTTCCCCGATGCGCCAGCGAAGATATTTCTTACGGCCAGTGCAGAAGAGCGGGCCCGGCGACGCTACAATCAGTTGAAGGAAGCGGGGGTCGATGTTAACATTGACGCCGTTTTAGAAGAGATACGGGTACGCGACGAGCGGGACATGAACCGTTCTGCTGCCCCTCTCAAACCTGCGGATGATGCGCAAGTCATTGATTCTACGGGTTTGAGTATAGAAGAGGTGCTAGACAGGTGTATGGCCGCAGCAGGTCAGGCCTGACTACACCTTTTTGTCGTTGGAATGCCGGAAACAGCGCAAATTTGCCAGCCGCTGGCTGATTCCGGAAATCACTAACAGACCGTGTTGCTGGCTACACGGAGCACACTTGCGTTGATCATATAGGGCACATAATGAGCGAGAGCTTTGCGGATCTTTTCGAAGAAAGTTTGAAAGAAATCGACATGCAACCGGGTTCCATCGTCCAGGGAACCGTCGTTGATGTTGATAACGACTGGGTCACCGTTAACGCCGGACTGAAGTCCGAAGGCGTTATCCCCGCCTCCCAGTTCCTGAACGAAAAAGGCGAGTTGGAAGTTAAAATCGGCGACGTTGTCGACGTGGCTCTCGATGCAGTTGAAGACGGTTTCGGTGAAACCCGCCTGTCCCGTGAGAAGGCCAAGCGCGCTGAAGCCTGGAAGGTACTTGAGAAGTCCTTCGAAGCTGAAGAAGTGGTTAAAGGCATCATCAACGGCAAGGTCAAAGGTGGTTTCACTGTTGATCTGGCCGGTATCCGTGCCTTCCTGCCAGGCTCCCTGGTAGACGTTCGTCCGGTTCGCGATACCGCGCACCTGGAGAACAAAGAACTCGAGTTCAAGGTTATCAAGCTGGACCAGAAGCGTAACAACGTGGTTGTTTCCCGCCGCGCCGTTCTGGAAGCTGAAAACAGCGAGCAGCGTGAAGCTCTGCTGGAAACCCTGACTGAAGGTCTGGAAATCAAGGGTATCGTCAAGAACCTGACCGACTACGGCGCGTTCGTAGATCTGGGCGGTGTTGACGGCCTGCTGCACATCACTGATATGGCCTGGAAGCGCATCAAGCATCCGAGCGAAATCGTGAATGTG
>DATGQY010000120.1:0-9480 GCA_035303925.1 Marinobacter sp.
CACAAAACCCTGTACCCCAACATGCCGGAAACCCTGACCGCGGCTGAAGAGTTGATCAAAGACGGCTTCAAGGTGATGGTGTACTGCTCGGACGACCCGCTGCTGGCCATGCGCCTGGAAGAAATGGGTTGTGTGGCCATCATGCCCCTGGGGGCTCCCATCGGCTCTGGCCTGGGTATCCAGAACCGCTACAACATCCGGTTGATTGTTGAAAATGCCAAAGTGCCGGTGCTGGTTGATGCCGGCGTTGGTACGGCGTCTGATGCCACCATCGCCATGGAGCTGGGCTGCGACGGCGTACTGATGAACACCGCCATCGCCCAGGCCAAAGACCCGATCAAAATGGCCAACGCCATGCGCCTGGCCATCGAAGCCGGTCGTGAAGCTTACCTTGCTGGACGTATGCCGAAGAAGCTGTACGCCAGTGCGTCTTCACCCATTGATGGGACCTTTTTCTAAGCTGAAAGATCAGAAAGTTGCCATGGACGAGGCGGAAACTCACGGACCCCCCCCAAGCTGTCGGGGGCCGTATCTAAAAAAAGAAACCAGAGCGCTGTAGTCCTGTTATGACCAATCAAAAAACCAGCCGGCGGGATGCCATCCTGCAGGCTCTTGTTGAATTGCTGCAAAGCGACCCGGGTGCCCGCATTACCACGGCGGGCCTTGCAAAGAACGTGGGTGTGACCGAAGCGGCGCTGTACCGGCATTTTCCCAGCAAGCGGAAGATGTTCGAGGCGTTGATTGAATTCGCGGAGGAAGCGGTATTCACTCGCTGCCAGGTGATTCTGCAGGAGCAGGAGGATGTTCGGGTGCGCTTGCAGCAGCTGGTGCATCTGGTTCTGGTATTTGCAGAACGCAATCCTGGCCTGTGCTGCGTACTGACCGGCGATGCCCTGATGGGCGAAGACGAGTCGCTGCGCAAACGCGCCTCCCAGTTCTTCGAGCGCCTGGAAACCCAGACTCGACAGGCCTTGAAAGAAGGTGAAATCCGTCAGGGTTTACGGCCCCGTACCAGTGCCGCCCGAGGTGCCGATTTTGTCATGGTCTTCCTCGAAGGCCGTATCCAGCGATTCGTTCGCTCTTCCTTTTCACGTTTGCCCTCGACCGATTTCGATGAGGCGTGGGCGCTGATTGCGGAATCGGTCTGGGGCTAGTTCAGGTTCGTGTTGAACGCCCCACCTCAAAGGCTGGGTGCTGACCCCAGATCATAGCCGGAAGCAGACCGCAGGATAGACCGCACCCGTTCCCATACAGCTGGTGCCGAAATCAGAATGTCGCGGCCCCAGAGATCGGCGGGGTAACCGGCAGGAACCTCACCGAAGTGGCCAACTGTTGCGCCGGCTTCCCAGGCGATCAGGCGGGCGGCGGCGAAGTCCCAGGGGCTGACGTTCTCGTAGTAGATGTCCAGCCGGCCGCAGGCCACCCAGCAGATATCCAGGGCGGCGGAGCCAATGCGGCGCAAATCCCGGCATTGGTGAATCATCGCGTCCAGCCGGCGAATCAGTGGCTCCAGATGGTCTTTGGTGTAGGGAAAACCGGTGGCGAACAGGGATTGCCTGGGGTCCGTCGCACCGCTATGTTTGATAGGGCTGCCATTCAACGTGGCGCCTTCGCCCTTGATGGCGCGAAAGGTTTCACCGGGGAAGGGCGCGTGCACTACACCCACCTGCACCTGCCCACGTTCCGCATAGGCAATTGACACCGCCACCTGCGGGTGGCCGTAGGCGTAGTTTACGGTGCCGTCGATGGGGTCGATAATCCACAGCGGTGTCTCCAGTTCTTCCGCCTGGGATAGGTCCGGCATGGTTTCTTCAGACAGGATTCGGTGGTTCGGAAAGCGTTCGCGGATGGCGCCGGTGATGAATTCGTCCGCCAGCACATCGGCGTGGGTCACCAGCTCGCTCTGGTGTTTGTAATCGGTGCGAAGGGTGTTTTCTTCCCGCTCGTAGCGGATCAGTTCTCCGGCCTCGACGGCCAGGGCTTCGGCGAAATTGGCGATCTCGCGCAGAGACACAGAATCAGACATGGCACCCCCGGTTTGGTAAAACGTGAGGGTGCCAGTCTAACATGGCCGGGCGTTACAGGCTGTTCAGCCACTTCTCCATTTTATCCATGGCCAGAACCAGGCGCGGGCAGGCCTGTTGGATAAAGTCATCCGCCAGTTCCTTGTCGGCATAGTCACCGCCTGCCAGAGCCAGCGCTTGGGTGCCGTCAAAATCCACAAAGGCGAGACGCGCGCCCATGTGGTCCGGCACAAATCCGAAGTCACTCGAGGGCAGGATGGCCACGCCGGTGTCTTCCAGCAGCGCGGTGCAGAAGGCCTGTGAGGTTTTGATGTCTCTGCGGGCCAGCTTCTGACTGAAATCCGAGAAGTCGGGGAACAGATAGAACGCACCTTCCGGCTTGCGCACGACGGCGCCCATCTCACTCAGGCGACGATACATGTATTCCCCGACCACCTTCAGTACCCGTCGGGACTGGTTCAGGTATTCGTCAATGTCCTCGCCGCCATTGAAGGCAGTGATGGCGGCGTGCTGGATGGGTGCCGCAGTGGAAGTGAAGGTCTCACTGGCAATGATCGCCATGGCGTCCTGCAGGGGGCGCAGTTCCGGCGGGAAGATAAAGGTGCCCAAACGCCAGCCGCCGGCCCCGAGCCATTTGCTTATGCCGGTGCTGATGATGGTGCCTTCCGGGTAGTAGCGGGCAATGGATTTGTGCCGGCCTTCAAAGTTCACTTCCCCGTAGATCTCATCCGACAGCAGGATCAGGTTGTATTTGCGGGCCACGTTGGCGATGGCCAGCAGCTGGTCGTCGGTGTAGGTGCAACCGGTCGGGTTGGACGGGTAGTTCAGGATCAGGATGCGCGGGCGCGACGGGTCGTCCCGGCAGACGATGTCCAGTTCTTCGGCAGTCAGCTGCCAGTTGTTCTCGGCGTGGGTAGGCAGCCAGTGCACTGAACGGCCGATGATGCGGGCCTGGGGGGCGTAGGACACCCAGCTCGGGCGCGGGATCAGCAGGTCGCCGTAGTAGGCCAGCTGCAGGATGAACAGTAGCTCCTTGGAGCCCGGGCCGATAAGCACGTCTTCCCAGGTGCAACGCATGCGCTCATTGCGGTTGATGTAACCGGCAATGGCTTCGCGCAGGCCCTTCAGGCCTTTCACCGGCAGGTAGTCTTTCTCGTGAGCGTGCTCTTTGAGGGCGTCTACCACCCGCTCGGGCACCGGGAAGGGTGACTGCCCGAGGCCCAGCTTGATGATGTCTTTACCTTCTGCCCGAAGCTGGTTACTCAGCTCGTTGATGCGAAGGGTGGCTGAGGGCTGAATGCCCCGAACGTTCAGGTTGATCGCGAAGCGATGGTCGTTTTTGATGTCCATTGTCCCGGTCTGTTGGTTGGTGGCGACAAGGGCAGTATAGGAGCCTCAAACATATCTGTGATCCCGGTGCGGATAGGGGATTGCCGAAGCTTGCCGGTTGTCGTCTCTCCATTCCAAGTGTTTACCGGGCTTTGATCCACACTTCCACCCGGCCGTTGCGCAGATTACCGTTGCCGCCTACAGGCATGTAATGTCCGTAACCAGTATAGGTAACGAATGGCACCCCTGCTTCGTTCAGGGCACGGCGGACCGACAGCGCCCGGAGCTCCGAGATCATCTGGGCCCGCAACTCATGGCTCTGGGTGTCGGCAAAACCGATCAGCAACAGGTCATCGGCGGCGCGGCCGTTCTGTTCCAGGTAGTGCTTCACTCTGCGCAGGTCTCGGTGGGCCTTGTTGTCCAGTTTGGTGCGGCCTTCCGAGAAACGGAAGTTAACGGTCATACGTTGGTAGTTTTCGGTCAGGCGCCGGAAGGACTCGGGCACGGAGGCATCAAGCTCGGGTTTGACCGCGATCGGATTCTGGGAGATGAAACCGGATTCGGCCACCAGTGCCTGGCCTTCGGAGCTCAGAGCGAATTCAATCAGACCACCGGCGAACTCGGGCGTCTGCTCGCCAAGGGTGTACATGAACAGACGACGCGACAGGGGATAGTCCTCACTGGCAACGGTCAGCTGGTTGGGCTTCAGGGCCGGTGCATTACCATCCGAGACCGCCAGCAGTTTGCTGTCGCGGACCGACGCCAGGCCGGAGAAACCGATGCCAGAACGGTCACGTGAGACGTCGTCTGAGAGCTGGTCGTTGGATTCATAGCGACGGGCGGATTCGTGCAGACGATAGCGCTTGCCGAGCACCAGGGATTTGAAGGTGTCCCAGGTTCCGGAGCGGTCGTCACGGGCATACAGGCGAATCGGGCTGTCGTTGCCCCCGAGCTCCGACCAGTTCCGGATTTCGCCACTGAATATCTGCCCCAGTGTCTCGATACTCAGCTGGCTGACCGGGTTGTCTGGATGCACCAGGATGGCCAGGCCGTCGATGGCAATGACGTGCTCGCTGGCCAGAGCCGTCAGGTCGGCCTTGTCTTTCACCTGATCGGCCTCGCCCTTTTTCACCGGGCGGGACGAGGCCCAGATGTCGGCCTGGCCATTGGCGAGAGTACGGAAACCGGTGCTGGACCCGTGGGCAGCCACCAGCACTGACAGAATCCGGCCCTGGTGGTTGGTGCCCAACACCCGCTCGTTGTCCTGGCCAGTGGGGGTACTGCTGACCTGGTTATTGCTTATCTGCTCAAGATAACCAGTTACCAACATGGGGGCCAGGGTGGCTCCTACCGTGTTCGAACCGTGAATCTCCAGCTCGTGGGCGGACAGGGGGGAATGCAGGGCAATGGATGCCAATAACAGCGCAAGGTGACGGATGCTCTTCCGGATTAATACAGCCATGTTTAAAAAACCTGTTCAGAACATAGGGTTGAGATGGCAGGCAGGATGCTGCAGAAATGTGACAACTATGTTTCAGTCTCGGGACGGAATTCGGGAAAAATCCAGGTCTATGTAGTGAAATGTTAAGCAGGCCGCTGAGTGGCTGGCCTGGTTCGCCTATAGTGGTCGTTCCGCAGTAACAAAAATAAACAGAGCGGGAGCCTTATCATGATTGCGACATTGCCTGAGCGCGGCTCGCCAGCGCCCGATCCCTGCATGACGTCTCCATTCAGGCGGGTGCTGTTGGTAGATGATCACGCCCTTTTTGCACAGGGATTGGCAGGGCTCCTTCTGCAGGAAGGACTGGCGGAAACGGTTGAGACCGTGTCTTCGGTTGAGGAGGCTTCGGATCGTCTGACGCACCAGCGCGGGGTTGAGCTGGTTCTGCTTGACCTGTCTCTGGGAGGGGAGCCGGGGCTGTCACTCTTGCCCAGACTCTCTGGCCAGGGGCCGCAGCCGCCGGTGGTCATTATTTCCAGCAGTGATGATGAATGCACTGTGCGGGCGGCCCGGGCGGCGGGCGCCAGGGGCTTTCTCGCCAAATCGTCGGGTCGGCTGGCGCTGGTTCGGATGATGCAAGCCATCAGCAAAGGGGAGGGCTATTTTCCCGGTGGAATGGCGCCGCTGAGCCGCGATATGCCGTTAACCCCCAGGCAGCTGGAAGTGCTGTCCCTTCTCGCCCAGGGCTTCCCTAACAAGCGCATATGCCAAAGCCTGGATTTGACGGAGCACACTGTCAAAACTCACCTGAAAGCGATTTTCACTCAGCTGGCGGTGCACAATCGTACCGAGTGCGTTAACAAGGCGCGGGCGCTGGGTTGGCTGTAACTGCTGCTGGCAGTTCGATCCAGAATACCGAACCCTGCGACGATGAATTGGCCCCGCAGCGGCCATGCATCAAGTGGGTAAACTCCTGCACGATGGTCAGTCCCAGGCCAAGGCCGGGGTAGTCACTCTGGCCAGTGCCGCGCACATAGGGCTGAAACAGGCGTCCTTCCAGCTCTGTGGGCAACCCCCTGCCGTTGTCCGCAACCACAATGCGCCCGGTCTCCTTGAGGTTCTCCCAGCTTAGCCGAATGGTGTCGCCGCCACTGTGGTCCGCGGCGTTGATGATCAGGTTCTGGAGAACCCTCTGGAGCAATGCCGGATCAGCCTGGATGCTGGCCGGAGCTGTCGGTGGCTCAAGGCAAAGACGTAATCCCCGGTCATGGAACGTGTCTTCGACAAGGTCTCGCACACTGCGAAAAACGTCCGACACCTGCACCGCCTCCAGTTCAGGCTGGATCATGCCTTCGTTCAATCGGGCACTGTCGAATACCGTGCCCAGCAGACGGCGAAGCTGGCTGACCATGTCCTTGAGTTGGCGCACCATGCCGCTGTGCAGATCGCCGTGACCAGCAGGCCGAAGGTTCTCGAGGGTGATATCGATAATGTTCAGGGGCTGGCGCAAATCGTGACTGGCGGCGGTAATCAGCTCGGTTTTGCGGCGGCTTTCGTCCTGGGCGGCCCGGTGCATCAGGTCCAGCAGCTGGCGGTCAAGAAAGTGGGCCCGGTGCCGGTATTCGGTGATCCAGGCGCCGACCATTCCGATGACATTGGCGGTCATCAGAAAGAATACGTTGATCAGCGTGTCGGCCATGGAGGAGCCGGCCCATAGCTCGGCCAGCAGGTAAACAATGACCAGAATAAACGATGTCAGCGACGCAGCGATAAAAGGCAGTCCCATCGCGAAGTAGCCGAACATCAGCATCAGTATCATGCCTTCATAGGGCAGCGGATAGGCCTGCAGCCGCGCGGCCACAATTATGGCGATCACACTGACACCGCCAGCCAGGTACGCGAGGGTGTAAACCATCTCGAAGGTTTCATCTGCCAGGGTAGTGTGGTGTGACAGCCAGAGTACCAGGGCAATGATGGGGCAGATGAACGCAAGGCGGATTAATGCGGTGACTTGAGCCAGCTCCCAGGGCAGGGTCATTACGTCCATCAGGGCATAGGTCAGGAACAGCAACAGCCCGGCAACAGAGACCACTCGGGCCCGCTGGCGGATCAATGCCGAGCGGGCTTGCCGGTAACGAATTTCGAGACTCGGTTCGAAGCGCAGGGTCGAAAAGCCATCGGTTTGCTGGCGTCGGATCTGTTCTGCGTTCATGGTCACTTCCAACAGGCACGGTCATCCGATTGTAATGCGCTGGGGCTTCCGGTTTCGGGAGCCGCAGCACATTACGGTCAGCTTTGGTCGAGTAGCTTCAGCTTTGCCCAGGTTTGTTCCTGTTGGTCGGGGAAGTGCTGTTCAAGCAGGTGGTTCCGGTGCGCTTGTTGTTCCGCCCCGGCGAGGCCGGCTTCCGACTCGCTGGCCATGGCTTCACGGAAGACCTCAAAGCGCTGATCAAAGGCCTGGCGTTTTTTCAGGTAGTTCACCACGCCGTCGGCGCTTTGCTGATCCAGACCAAGCTCAGCCAGCTGTTGGCCGGCAGCTTCCGGTGAGCTGGCGGATTCCATGACCTCCAGTCTGGCCTGGTGCTGTCGAGCTTCGTCGTGTAGACGCTGCTCTGTGGACTTCAGGGCTTCTGGTAACTGGTTTCGGTGCCACGCCACCAGCGCCTGTTTGCCTTGTTCGGTCAGGTCTGTTCTCTGTTGAATGGCCAGGGTTGCCAGGGTGTATTCACTGTAGGCTTCTTCCTCACCGAAGAACGCCTGGTGGGCATCACGGTTGAAGGTTTGCTGTCGAAGCTGTTTCAGCTGGGTGAGCGCGTCGCCCAGGGCTTGTAGCTGGTATGCCTGGTCATGCTGGAGGCTTGGGTCCAGCTCAGTCTGCAACACCTGTAATGATGCCTGTTTGTAAGCGAGATACTGATCCAGCAGTGTCATGGCCTGGCTGGCGGCAGGCTCTGGCAGGTATTGCCGGGCCATCTGCTGAATCTGGCCTATGGCGGTTTCCGGTGACACTTCGCCGACTGCACTCAGGAAATAGTCAAAGAAATCCCGCACTTCCAGGTTCACAATCAATTGACCGTCGGAATCGGCCTGCAGAGCACCGTCAATGTCCGTACCGGCCAGCGAGGGTGCAATCGGAGCACCGTCCGGAATGGATGGCGTCTGGTAGGAGGGTGGCGCGGAGGTTTTTGTCTCGGCCATAGGGCTTGTTGTAACGGAGGCGGCCCGGGAGTCAGCCCGTACTTCCGGAGCAGGGGGCTGGGCGCTAGCGTTGGCCCTGTCAGGTGAGCCGGTTGCGAGCCAGAGGCCACTGCCAGCCACGATGGCCAGCAGGGCTCCGGGAAGCAGCCACCAGCGCAGTGCGTTGGTTGTTTGCTTCATAGTGACCTCACAGCCCGCGATTCTTCAGGCGGTTGGCGTGTGAGCGGTAAAGGCTTACCGGGTTGGTCCACAGCGAACGGGCACCCAGCAGATGGTTGATGGCGTCCACGTGGTTCATGTCGTAGTGGGTGCCGATGACGTTGCCCATCATGGTAGAACAAACACCGACAAGGCCATCACTTGGCTCATTGCCAAAGGCCAGCGATGTCACTCCCAGGAATGGGTCGGTGATATCGAAAACGTTGGTCCAGATACCCTGGCCGGTCCATGAGAAAAACTTGATTTTCTGGCCGTTGATCCAGACGTCTTCGTTGGTGCCTGAGCAGGCATTGCGGTTGACGCCTTGCCAGCCCAGCGCGTTGTTCAGGTTGGTGGTGCCAGCCGTGGTCAGGGTTTCGAGCGCGGCAATGCCATCCTGCGGATTGTTGGAGCCGGACAGAGCGTTGATCAGGCCCCCGAGGGCATTGGCAATTGCATCAGCTCCGCCCTCGACGTAACTGCCGGGTGGAATGATACCGCGGGTGACATCGGCCACTTTCGAGCCCTTGTTGACCCCGTTAATGGAGGTGACAGAGGCAATTCGGTGAGGAATCAATGCGGCCGTGACCCGGGAGGTAGGCGCGCCCTGGCTGTGAGCCATCAGGTTAACCTTGCTGTGACCCAGGCTGTTGACGTAGTTGGCCAGTTGCTGGCCCCGTTGTTCGCTGCTGTTTACGAACGACACACTGGCGCTGTAAACCCTTGCACCGCTGCGCTCCAGATTCCAGGGGATGGTGTGGAAGTAGTTGACCAAACCGCCGAGGGTGTTGAATCCGGTGACTCCGTGTACCAGAACAATCGGGTGTCGGGTTTGGGTATAACTGGCGTGGCTCATCATCGAGAACACCAGCATGAGGGCTCCGGCCATCAGCCGGACAGGCATGGCATAACGCATATAAGACTCCTGTTGTTTTTGTTGGTTGTGTTACAACAGGAAGTATTGCGGAGCGCACCGCCTCGCAGGAATCGCCCATATGGGTGAGGTCGAATTGTGTACAGGGGTGCTCAGAATTTGTGGGGGTCCAGCTCCATCTGCAGGATGTTTCGCCCGAGCATGATCACCCGGCCGGTGTACCTTTCTTCACCGGTAGAGGTGAAGTCAAACAGAAACCGGCGCCATACCCGAAGATTGCCGTTCTGGTCGCGTTTGAACCAGATGCCCCGAAGGAACACGGCGTCGTCCAGCAGCAGCACATCCATGGTTTTGCAGTACCGGTGCGCCGCCTGCAACACGAAGTCTTTGATGGCTTTGGCCTGCCACCAATACCA
>DATGQY010000121.1:0-12458 GCA_035303925.1 Marinobacter sp.
CGTATTTCTGCCTCACCCACTCGCCCCTCCGCGCGCAAAACCACCGATGCAACGTTTGACGTTGCTGCTCTGGTGAGCGGGCCATTTGGAGCTGCGGGTGAAATCGCAGGCACGCCCTCCGCTGTGGCTCTGGATGAGAAACTGCGTCAGGCCTATTTCTGGATCGTCAACCATGCGGTGATCAGCCCGCATTATGACGTGGAATATAACCTGGCCGCGCCACAGCCGATTCAGTTTGGCGATAGCCAGACGCCCCTGTACCTGCCGACTGATCAAAGCTACTCCAGTTTTATCCTGCTGCCGCTGCTGACCTTCGCGGCGCGGCGGAAGTGTCTGTTTATCGGCGGCCCGGGCCGCGGCAAAACGGCCTCAGCTCTGTTGATGGGGCTACTCGGTGGCTACAGCCCGAAGACGGTGAGGCGCGCCATGCAGCATGGGCACCCGCAAATGACCGTTGCCGATCTGCTGGGCAACCCGATGCCGATGGATCTGATGCAGGCCGACCAGGAATCGGACATACGCATCAGCTGGCGCAGCTGGCTGGATATGCGGGTCAAGATCGTTGATGAGTACAATCGCATTCCCACACGCACCCAAAGCGCTCTGCTGACCGTGATGGGCGACAATTACGCGGAAATGTTCAACCAGATTCATGAATGTCCACCGGCAGCCTGGTACCTGACCGCCAATGACGACCAGGGTGGTGGTACCTATCAGGTAATTGAGGCCCTGAAGGACCGCATTGATGTGGTGGTTCAGGCCTTGCCGTTTAATCCGAGGTTTCTGGATGAGTTGCTGGTCCGGATCGAAGAGGGCGTCGACCCGGCCGATTGCCTGCCGCAGGCGCTGCAGTTTTCCGAATCGGAAATGGAGGAGATGGAACGGGCCATCCGAGCGATTGTGTTGCCACCGGCACTGCGCCAGCGGTTGGAGTTTTTTGCCAGTCAGTTTGAGTTCAGTGAGTATTCCGGTCAGCAGTTTGAGTACAAGAGCAAAGACACGTCACGCCTGGCGGGCGTGCCGCGTCATCAGTTGGCCATGATGGAAAACGGCCGTGACCGCCTTGCCGATCTGGGGTGTCAGACGCGCAACGGGCTCTCGGTGCGCAGCCTGATGTCGCTCATCGTTTATGCCAAAGCCATGGCTTACTTCCGTGGCAACACCGAAGTTGAATTGAACGACATTACCCAGATGCTGCCCTTTGTTCTGCATTCGCGCCTGTTTGCAGACGCCGATGCGCCCTTCTTTCAGCAACCGGAAAACGCGGCTTTGCTCAGCGATAAAATTGGCTGGCTGCGCCACTTGTTTCAGCTCAGCTGTCGCGAGTTCGAGCGTCAGGGGCGCCATCGTAATGATGAAGTAGCGGCGCTGAAAGCGAAGCTGGACGAAGGCCTGGACGGGGTGTCTTTGAGAGAGTGTCGCAAACGGCTGGAGCAGATTGAACGAGCGCTCCAGCGATTGGCCACCGGCAATAAGCTGTCGGGTGTGGTGCATGATGATGCGATGACACTCAAGTACCTGCACCAGCGTTACAGCAACTATCAGCGCTGGTTAACCAGCCAGGGTTAATATGCGCTCTGACTGGTTTGCACACTACCTGATTCTCCAGGCTGAGCCTCTTAATCAGGCCTATCGATTGGCTCGGCAGGGTGACCCGGCTCGGTTTGCGGAAGCTTTCAGCAGCTTCGTTCGGGAGGGGCTGGACCCTCTGTTGGCGAGGCTTGACCACTGGCCTGCGGAGTATAAATCGGCGCTGGCGGAAACTGCTTATCACAGCGGCCTGACCATGGTACGCCACGGCTGGCTGGCGCCGGAGCATCAGGCGGTAACGATCCACCTGTTCCAGCAGTATTTGCCGGACTGGCTGTCTCCTTACCCGGAAGATGCGCCCCGATTACTGACCCAGTTACTCAATGCGTTGTCGCATCTGCCCGGTGTGCACCCGCGCAGTCGGTTTCTGGACATCTGGCAGGCTTGCCTGCCCACGCCTGAGGCTACGGCCGACACCTTGCTGCTGCTCAGCTGGATGTCGGGCCTGCCGCAGTTTCGCGATGCGGCGCTGGCCGCCATGCATCGTTGTCCTGACCTGGTGGCGACGCTGGGCCTGGGCGACCCGGCGTTGTTCGATCACCCCTGGTGGCTGGGGCCGCAACGGCAGTGGCACAGTTGCCCGGTCGAATTGGGTGGCTCGGTCTGGCTCGGCGGTGAGTTTACCAACCGACCGCAATTGTTGACCGCAGCCGGGCATACTTTGGTTCAGGCGGGCGGTGACGGCTGGCAGTTGCACGCGGATGCCTTTGGTCAGTTGCTGCGGCCGCACCGCCACGATCACCCGGTTGGTGTGGCGGTGCCAGAGTGCGCACAAGTCCCGGCCCGGTTAACCGAATACTGGCGTGAGTTCGACCAGCCGCGGCAGTGCCTGGAGCGCCGGCACGACTGGGTCGTCAGCTTCCACAATCGCTACGCGGTGATGGTGATTCCGAAAGTCGGAGATGGCCTGTGAGCGAGCAGAACCTGTCGCACTGGCAGCAGCAGTGGCACTCGGCGTTGCGGCTGTGGAGCGAACATTTGCAGTTGCACGAGCCGCTCTGGCTGTTCGATGTTGAAGCGTCGAAGGCCGCCGGGCTAACCGAGAGCTTTGCCGCCATTCGCCTGACGTCACAACGCGTGATGGTGAATCTGCAGGAAGTGGCTGAGCGCAACCTGTCGGATTGTTCGCTGGAAATACTGGCGCACGAGATTGGCCACCACGTTTACGCGCCTGCCAACATGACCCAGCACCTGCAGCTGCTGGGCGTAATCCGTCTGGCGCTGCCCAGCGTTGAACACCTGGCACCACTGGTTGCCAATCTCTACACCGATCTGCTGATCAACCACCATTTGCAGCGTAACACCCGCTGCCGGATGGATACCGTCTATGAGCGGCTGAAGTCAGCGGGCGGCAGTCAGCTTTGGGCGCTGTATATGCGCATCTACGAACGGCTCTGGCAACTGACACCGGGCGCGCTGACCGATGCTGACATCAGCGCCGAAATGGAAGGTGATGCTTGGTTAGGCAGCCGCATCATCAAGGTTTACAGCAAAGACTGGCTGACCGGAGCCAGTCGCTTTGCCACTCTGGTTCTCGGCTATCTGATCGAGGACGAACAAGCAGCCCGGGATGCTTTCGCCGCTTTAAACGACACCGCTGAAGCAGGGCAGGGGCACAGTGGTGCCGGCGTGATCCAGCTGCCGGCCATCGACGTGCTGCATCCCAGCCGTGATCCGGAGCTGACGGATTTACCATCGCCGACGAGCCAGGATCGGGATCCGGAAGACCTGGCCACCAAGGCGGGAGCCCGAGGGCAGGCATTGGAACCCCAGGACTACTATGAGGTGCTCAAGGCTGCGGGTGTCGAGTTGTCGGAGCATGACGCAGCGGTGCGATATTATCGCGATGCGGTGCGCCCCTATTTGATGCCCTTTCCGGTCCGGACGCTGCCCGGGCCGGGTGAGCCTCAGCGAGAGGGCACTGAGATATGGGAGGTGGGCGACGATCCGGCCCGGATCGACTGGTTTGCAACCCTGCTGGCCGGCCGTCAGCCGATCCCCGGCATGACAACCCAGAAAGCGGTTTTCAGCCTGGAGGGAAGTGAAGAGCCGCAGCATCAGGTGTGTGATCTGGATCTATACGTCGACAGTTCCGGCTCTATGCCCAATCCGCAACACCGCATCTCCTATCCGGCGTTGGCGGGCGCATTGTTGTGTCTATCGGCCTTGCGGGCGGGGGCGTCGGTGCAGGTTACGTTGTGGAGCGGGGCCCGTCAGTGCCTGACCACGGACGGTTTTATTCGCGATGAGACCAGCGTCTTGCGGGTGCTGACCGGTTTCTTTGGCGGCGGGACCAGTTTCCCTCTGAAAATGCTGCGCACGACCTATGCCCGCCCGCGCCTCAGACCAACCCAAGTGGTTGTGTTGTCGGACGACGGCATTACCACGATGTTTGGTGACGATGAAGAGGGCACGCCAGGCGCGCGCATCAGCGCTTTGGCGCTCGCCAACTGTAACGGCGCCGGACACTGGGTGCTCGATTTGTATTATGACCCCGAGGGCCCGGAGGTGCAGCAGTCGCCGTGGCTCAAGCAGACCGCCGATCAGATTCTCTTCGGGCAGCAGCAGGGGTGGCAGGTGCACCGGGTGAACGGGCTGGAACCCATGCTGCAATTCGCCCGGGAATTTTCCCGTCAGTATTATCATGCCGACGTAACGTCGCCGGCAGGGAGCTAATGCATGTCAAACTTGCAACCGGGCCCGAACATGCGTCGTTTGCACCAGCGTTTGCTGGCCTACCCTGACAGCCCTGCGCCGCAGGGGCCGGATTTGCTCGCACTGATGCATGATTTGATCTATCGGCTCGATCCGAAGGTAACCGGTGCCGTGTTGGCGCCACTGTCACAACTGCCTCAATGCCAGGCCGAACCGACGTATGCCGGGCAACCGAATGTGCGGTTGCTGATGCTCTGGTTGCTGGCTGATGACGCCTTCGAGGAGCTGGTTCTGCATGCAGAGGCGCTGGTCAGCCTGATTCTTTCAGCGGACAGCCTGATGGCCAGTAGCTGCCCGGATATTCAGGATGAAGACCAGCGAGAGGAGCTGATTCGTCTGGCTCTCAATGGCCTGCGCCTGAAGCCCGAGGACGAAACCGACCACCAGGCCCGGGACCGTTTGTTGATGGTCAGCTCAAGTGAACGTGCCCGGGTGGTTGCCGCGTCACGGGCGGCCGAAGAACGGGCGGAGGCCATTCGTCAGGCCCTGGCCGAGAAGCGCGCCCGCGAAGCCGCTGACAAGTACACCCGCGAGTAGTCATGAGCGCAGCAAAGACTCGTCTGCAGGCCAACCTGGCCCCCTGGCTGGATACCGAGCGGCTGCCGGGGCTGAGCGGCCGGGCGGCCAGGCGATTGCGCCGGTGTGTTGAGCATGTTGATGCGCCGCACTTTACCGGGCGCAGTGGCCATCGGCTAACGGCAGAGGATCTCCGGCAATTGCTGGCCGACAAGGCGGCCTATCAACAGGCGGGTTCGTCCTGGCTGGCGCCGTTCCTGACCCGGTGCCGGCAGCAGGTGCCGTTCTACCGCAACTATCCCTGGCATGTTTCCTGGCAGGATTTTCCCTGTACCCAACGCAGCGATCTGAGCCGCCATATCACTGCCTTTGTGCCGGATGACATTGAGCCCGCGCACCTCATTGCCTATGAAACCAGTGGAACCACCGGGCATCCGCTTACCGTGCCGTCACTGCCGCTGGTTGCCGCGCGCTACCACTGTTTTCACGAACGGATACTCGGCTGGCATGGCATCGACCTGCCATCGCTGAAGGGTGATACCGGCGTAATGCTGGTGGGTGACCAGCAACGCTGTTTTACCTATGCCTCGGTGTTGCCCTACTGGGATGACAAGGTACTGCTGAAAACCAACCTGAACCCGGCCGACTGGCCCGAGCCGGACGCCCGGGGCCGCTACATTGATGCCTTTAAACCGTTATTGATAACCGGAGACCCGCGCAGCCTGAGCACCTTGCTGAGCCTTGAGTTCAAGCACAAACCGGCAGCCATACTGTCTACTTCGATGACCCTGCTGCAGGGCCTGAAGGACAGGCTGGTCCACCGTTTCGGGTGCCCGGTGATCAATCTCTATTCTATGAACGAAGCCGGCCCCATTGCCGCCGATGATGGCAGTGGGCTCGGCCTGCGCCTGGTGCAATCGACCCTGCAGGTGGACATTCTGGACGGGCAGAATCGACCCTCAGGCCATCAGGTGCGCGGAGAAATTACCCTGACCGGCGGCTTTAACCCCTGCCTGCCGTTGCTGCGTTATCGCACCGGAGATTACGCCTGCCTGGTTGAAGACGAACACGGTCGCCGCTATCTGCAGCAGCTGGATGGCCGGCCGCCGGTACGCTACAAAGCGGCCACAGGCTGGCTCAACAATGTGGACATCACTCACCTGTTGCAGCCCTTTGGCCTGGCGCAATACCAGTTGCATCAGGAGCAAAGTGGCGCCCTGTCGCTACAGGTTGAGGGCGAGGTTAATGAGCCTGCGCTCAGGCAGGTGTTGAGCCAGGCATTCGGTGCCGGCTGCCGGGTACGCATCGGGCAGTATCGGGGGGCGGCCGACAAACTCATTCAATACACCAGCGACTACCCCGGAGCCCACGACGGATGACCGCCCTGACTTTACTGGAATACAGTGCCAATGCCTTTTTCCTGAGCAGTGTCTTTCTGGCAGCCCGTAACCACCGCCATACCTGGACACTCGGCATTATTGGCTGTGTGTTGTTTGCGGTGTTGTTCTATCAGGTACAGCTGTATGCGGATGCAACCCTGATGGTGTTCTACATCGGCACCAGCCTGGTTGGCTGGCAGCAATGGCAACGGGGCGCTGCGGCAGCGGACATTCAGCGCACGCCCTGGCGATTGCTGGGAGTGTTTGGCTTGATCGCCATCGCCACCATGCTTGGCTACGGCTATCTGCTGTACCTGAACACCGATGCTTTTGCGCCCTTTGCGGATTCGGCCGTTCTCACCTTCAGTGTGGTCGCGCAGTTGTTGCTGATGAAGCGGCGGGTGGAAACCTGGTGGTTCTGGCTTCTGGTCAACACCATTGCCATTCCGCTTTATGCATCGCGGGATCTGACGCTGACCTCGCTGGTTTACGTCGGGTTCTGGTTCAATGCCTGCTACGGCTTTTGGCGCTGGCACCGTGAGCTGGGGGCGACATGTCGCAGCGTTTCCGAACCGGCCTAGTGGTTGGTAAGTTCTCACCTTTTCACGCCGGTCATCGCTATCTGCTGGCGAGCGCCCGGGCCGCGTGCGAACGGCTCATTGTTATCAGCTATTCACGGCCGGAGTTTGCAGGATGCACGGCTGATCTTCGCCGACGATGGCTGGCACAGGCAGTTCCCGCCAGTGATTGCCTGGTGATGGATGCCCTTGATGCGATGGCGCTCGGTCTTGAAATGCCGGATAACTCAGCCAGTGATAGCCGGCAACGACAGTTCTGTGCTGATGTGATTGATCACTGTTTCAAGGTGCCTGTCGATGCGGTCTTCAGCAGTGAAGACTATGGGCAGGGCTTCGCTGATTATCTGGCGGCTCACTGGCAGCGGCCGGTCGCTTCCATCCTGGTGGACCGCGACAGGGAGCGGTTTACGGTCAGCGGGACAGCCTTGAGGGCGCAGCCGGATGCCGCCTGGGTCGACAGCCTTGTGCACGGCGCCCACACTTGCCAGCGCATCGCACTGATCGGTGCTGAATCCACCGGTAAAACGCAGCTTGGAGCCTGGCTCGCACAGCAGCGTGGTTGGCTGTGGGTGGAAGAGTTCGGGCGCCAACATTGGCATGATCGAGGCGGCGTCCTGACCTCAGACGATCTGGTGACCATCGCCCGCACTCAGGTCGATCACGAGAATGCGGCCGTGCAGGCAGCCCTGAAGGCGGGGCACACCGCCATCGTGTGCGATACCACGCCCCTGACCACCCTGATCTACCATCACCTGATGTTTGATGATCCGCCGCCGCCCGAGCTGGTGGCACTGGCGGAGCGACCCTATCACCAGTTATGGCTGTGTGCCGCTGACTTCCCGATGATCCAGGACGGTACCCGCAGCCCGGAGTCTTTCCGCCAGCAGCAACAGGCCCAACATCACATTGAGCTTTCCCGGCGGGGCCTGCACTATCGGGCGTTGACCGGGCCGTTGGCAAAGCGGAAGCAGTATTTGTTGTCGTTAACAAAGCTCGCCGTCGGCGTTGGTGAAGCATCCCGTGCCGTGCCTGCGTCAGGCGCTCAACAATGATCAAGGAGTGAATGCATGTCTCTGGCTGAAAAGATCTGCCTGACGGCCGCCTTTCTGTTCTTCATGACAGGCCTGCTGACCGGCATCTGGAAGTACGGGCATATGGCCCGCAGCGCGGATGCCAAGTCCCCGACTTACGTCAATGTCGCCCACCGGAGTTCGTTGATGTACAGCTTCGCGGCTCTGCTATTGGCTGTGTTCAGTCACTACAGCGTGTTCCCGGAGGTGGTGAACACCCTGGCAGCCTTGGCGGCACTCCTCTTTTTTGCATTTGCCATCGGCACCTACGTTATTCATGGCTTGCTGCAGGACACCGACAACCAGCTTCGGCGCCCTCACCGTCTGGGCCAACGGCTTTTGCCGTCCTGGATAACAGGCGTGTTCATGCTGATGCTGATCGTGGGCGAGGTGGGCGGCACGCTGGTACTGGGTGCGGGCGCCATGCTGGGCATCTGGGCGGGATGAGACGGTCGCTGTGAAGGGGTAAACAGGGGTGACGACGCCCAGCGCGTTTGAAAACGTCACCCCTTTTCTGTAGCCTTTATATTAATTGAACGTTCAATTAAAAAAGAGATGAAGGAAAACGGTCGCTCGCCATGCCAAAAGTTGGAATGAAAGACACCCGCCGGCAGCAATTGATCGACGCCACCATGGAGTCCATTGCTGAGCTGGGGATGCAGAACACCACGATCGTCAGCATTAGCAAGCGGGCTGGGATGTCGTCCGGCATTATCAGCCATTATTTCGGGGGTAAGCAGGGCCTGATTGAAGCGGCCCTGCGCTACCTGCTGGATCAGCTGGGCAAGGAATTGCGGGAACGCATGGCCCATACCGATCGGTCTCCGGCCCAACGGCTGGATTGCATCATCGAGGCCAACTTCTCCGAGTTTCAGCGCTCGGCGCTGGCGGCGAAAACCTGGCTCAGCTTCTGGTCCCGCTCGATGCACGAGTCCGGGCTCAAGCGGCTGCAACAGATCAACAATGCACGGCTTTACAGCAACCTGCGTTACTCCTTTGCGCAGGTGCTGCCTGCACAACAGGCCACTGAAGCCGCGCGACAGACGGCGGCGATGATTGACGGCTTCTGGCTGCGCAGCGCGCTGAGCCTGGACCCGATCGAAAGCTTTGAAGCCGGCGAGCGGCTGTGCAAAAAATTTGTCCACGAGACATTGGCTCAGGCAAGCGTCTGAGCATCATCAGATTCCAACGGCCCATAAGGCCTGAAGACACCGAACCGAGGTTAGCCACTGACTATGACTGCATCAGCACCTTCTCCTGTCGTTCAAAATTTCGTGCACGGCCGCTTTCTGGCCAACAGCTCCGGTGACACTTTCCCGGTGGTCAATCCGGCTACAGGGCAGCTGATCTATCACGTGGAAGTGGCAGATGCGGCGGTCCAGCAGGCGGCCATAGAGAGTGCCCGCGCCGGGTTTGCCGAGTGGTCAGCCATGAGCGCAATTGAACGCAGCCGCATCCTGCTCAAAGCCGTAGGCTTGTTGAGGGATCGCAACGATGAGCTGGCGGCCGTGGAAGTGCGGGACACCGGCAAACCGTGGCAGGAAGCCGAAGCGGTGGACGTAGTCACCGGTGCGGATGCTATCGAATTCTTTGCCGGGCTGGCGCCGTCCATCGAGGGCAATCAGCAGGATCTGGGCGGTGATTTCTATTACACCCGCCGGGAGCCGCTGGGAATTTGCGCAGGCATCGGGGCCTGGAACTATCCACTGCAGATTGCCTGCTGGAAGTCGGCCCCGGCTCTGGCTTGCGGCAACGCCATGATCTTCAAGCCGTCGGAAGAAACCCCCATGGGCGCGGTAAAGCTGGCGGAAATCTTTATCGAAGCCGGAGTCCCCGCCGGCGTGTTCAACGTGGTGCAGGGCGCCGCCGAGGTGGGCCAGTGGCTGACCCATCACCCGGAGATTGCCAAGGTGTCGTTCACCGGCGAAGTGGCCACCGGTAAGAAGGTGATGGCGGCGGCCGCCTCGTCCCTGAAAGACGTCACCATGGAACTGGGTGGTAAATCCCCGCTGATCATCTTTGACGATGCGGACCCGGAAAATGCCGTTTCCGCCGCCATGTTGGGCAACTTCTACACCCAGGGTGAAATCTGCACCAACGGCACCCGGGTGTTTGTGCATGAGGACATCTATCCACAGTTTATCGACCGCCTGCTGGAACGCACCCGCAAGAACATCAAGGCCGGTGACCCAATGAACCCGGCCACTAATTTCGGTGCGCTGATCTCGAAGAAGCATCAGGACCTGGTACTGGGTTACATCGGTAAGGGGCTTGCCGAAGGGGCCACCCTCAGCCACGGCGGCCGGGCGTTCGAGCCGGAAGACTCAAAAGGCGGCTATTTTGTGGAGCCCACCATCTTCACCGACTGCACCGATGACATGACCATCGTGAGGGAAGAGATCTTCGGCCCGGTGATGTCGGTGCTCACGTTCCGCGACGAAGACGAGGTGATTGCCCGGGCCAACAACACCGATACCGGTCTGGCCGCCGGCGTGTTCACCAATGATATCCGCCGGGCACACCGGGTGATTCATCAGATCCAGGCCGGCATCTGCTGGATTAACAGCTACGGCGCCTCGCCGGCGGAAATGCCGGTGGGCGGCTACAAACTCTCCGGCATTGGCCGGGAAAACGGGCGCGAGACCATTGCGCACTACACCCGGATCAAGTCGGTGTATGTGGGCATGCAGGATCTTGATGCACCGTTTTAACCCCACAGGCCGCAGAGGAGAACGCGTATGAAAGAAAACCAATACGATTACATCATTGTGGGTGCGGGTTCCGCCGGCTGCGTGCTGGCCAATCGCCTTACCGAAGACGCCCACCACAAGGTGCTGTTGCTGGAAACCGGCGGCAGCGACAAGAGCATCTTCATTCAGATGCCCACCGCCCTGTCCATTCCCATGAACACCAAAAAATACGCCTGGCAGTTCGAGACCGAGCCGGAGCCGTATCTGGATAATCGCCGCATGCATTGCCCCCGTGGCAAGGTGCTGGGTGGTTCGTCCTCCATCAACGGCATGGTGTATGTACGGGGCCATGCCCGGGATTTCGACGAATGGCAAGCTGAAGGCGCGGACGGGTGGAATTACGCTAACGTATTGCCCTACTTCAAAAAGGCGGAAACCTGGGCCTTCGGAGGCGATGACTACCGCGGTGACACCGGCCCGCTGGGCGTGAACAACGGCAACAACATGCGCAACCCGCTGTACAAGGCGTTTATCCGGGCGGGTGTAGACGCGGGGTACCTGGAGACGAATGACTACAACGGCGCCCGGCAGGAAGGCTTCGGAGCCATGCATATGACGGTGAAAAACGGTCGCCGCTGGTCCACGGCCAACGCCTATTTGCGCCCGGCCATGGCGCGCCCGAACCTGACGGTGGTGACTCATGCGCTGGTGCACAAGGTTCTGCTGGAAGGCAAGACGGCGACCGGTGTGCGTTACGAGCAGGGTGGCAAACTGCATGAAGTGAAAGCCACTGAGGAAGTGATTCTGTCGGCAGGTTCTATCGGCTCGCCTCACCTGTTGCAGCTCTCGGGTATCGGTCATCCTGAAGTGCTGGAGCGGGCAGCCATTGAGGTCAAGCACGAACTGCCGGGTGTGGGCGAGAACCTGCAGGATCATCTGGAATTCTATTTCCAGTTCCGTTGCAAACAGCCGGTGTCATTGAACGGCAAGCTGGACTGGTGGAACAAGCTCAAGATCGGCGTGCGCTGGATTCTGAGAAAGGATGGCCTGGGCGCCACCAACCACTTCGAGTCCTGCGGTTTTATCCGCTCCAAAGCGGGCGTTGAGTGGCCCGACCTGCAATACCACTTCCTGCCGGCTGCCATGCGTTATGACGGCAAGGAAGCCTTCGCTGGCGACGGTTTCCAGCTGCACATCGGTCACAACAAGCCGAAGAGCCGGGGCTTTGTGCATGTGCAGTCTGCTGACCCCAAACAGGCCCCGCGCATCCGCTTCAACTACCTCGAACACGAGGCCGACCGCGAAGGCTTCCGCGATTGCGTGCGCCTGACCCGGGAGATCATCAACCAGCCGGCCATGGACGAGTATCGCGGTGCGGAAATCCAGCCCGGTGTGGATGTACAGAGCGATGAGCAGATCGATGCCTTCGTGCGCCAGGCGGTTGAAAGCGCCTACCACCCGTCCTGTTCCTGCAAGATGGGCATCGATGAACTGGCCGTGGTGGATCCGCACACGCGGGTTCATGGCATCGAAAACCTGCGGGTAGTGGATTCGTCCATCTTCCCGACCATACCCAATGGCAACCTGAATTCGCCCACCATCATGGTGGCAGAGCGGGCAGCCGATCTGATCCGGGGCAAGGAGCCCCTGCAACCTTCGGGTGCGCCCGTCACCATGGATGACCAGTGGCAGGCACGCCAACGTCCGGGGCACGCGAAGCGGGTGCTGATCTAGCACCCGACGCTCCGGCCCGGGCACGCAAGTTGCCCGGGTAGCAAGCCCTCAGGATTTCCCTATCAGCGCAGCGGCATCCCGCCGTTTTCGGGCGCCAGATAGGCAAGTCCTGGGTTTGTGTCCGATTCGAATTAAGCAGCGCTTAAAAAGTAGAGGAGGAACACCCATGCTGTGCACTACACTGAA
>DATGQY010000122.1:0-61057 GCA_035303925.1 Marinobacter sp.
GCCGGCATATTGGGCTCGGCATCGCGAATGACGGCCTCATACTCAGCCGTTGCCTCATCAGACAGATGAATCAACTGCTGTTGGGCGGTGGCCAGGATAACAGCCAGTTCGTCTTTGGAAATTTCCCCGTCAGCCAGCGGGCCATCCTTCGGTAATCCCTGGGCAAACGAAACCGAAGCCCCCAGTGCAAACAGACTGAAGGTAGCCGCCAGTGCGTGCTTTCTGATTCTGAACATAGGATTACTTCCATTATTGTTGTGCGAATTTCCGGTTCACGGACCTAAAAGCGGTTAAAATACCGGCCGGCCCGATCACTAAGGACCAACTATTAGATCAGTGCGTGGCCTGAACGGACAACGCTCATTTTGTGCAGCATTTATCATTCTTCCAATTTTTAACGGAGGTAACTTGGCCCTTCCCCTATGTCAGCCCTTGTCCAGAGATCAGTACACCCGGCTTTGCAGCCATGCCTCATCTCAGCAGGACTTTGTGTTTCTGGGCAGCCAGGCTAGCGCCGGCGGGCGAGGTGCCGTGCGAGGTTTTTCCAGCAACGCTGTGGAGCAGGTTTCCGTCAGGGCCATGCCTGGTGGAGGGCTGGACACCGCCGCACTCGCCCAATTCATGGAAACTCTGGGAAGCCGTTACCAGGGTATTCAGGGCCACCAGGCAGAGCTCCCCTGCCCGTTCACTGGCGGCTGGGTTGGCCACATTGCCTATGAGTTTGGCTATGCCCGGGAAGCCCGACTAAACCGCCTTGGGACCGAGCAGGCGTTTCCTCTGATATTCGCCGGTTTCTATCTATGGTTCGCCAGTGAAGACCTGGAATCGAGCCAGTGTTTTCTCTGGGTTCACCCGGAACTACCGGCACAGCAACAGCATCAGCTGGCGGGCTGGCTGGACACTACCGAAGATGCGCCCACTGACAACTGGGCAATCACAACGCCGTTTCAGCCTACCCAGACTGCCGACTCGTTTCGACAGAAAGTAGAACGGGTGCGGGAGTACATACAGGCCGGAGACTGCTACCAGGCCAACCTGTCCCAATCGTTTGAAGGGCATTTCGAGGGTGATCCATGGGTCGGCTTTAACGCTTTGAGCCAGGCCAACCCTACTCCCTACTCTGCATTCTTGAGATTCCAGGGTGGTGCTGTGGTATCGGCATCCCCGGAACGATTCCTGGATATTCGGGGCGATCAGATCCGCACCAGCCCCATCAAAGGCACCCGGCGACGTGGCGACGATCCGGAACAGGACTTGGCGCTGGCCCGGGAACTGCTGGGCTCAGAAAAGGACCGCGCGGAAAACCTGATGATTGTGGATTTGTTGCGCAACGATCTCAGCGTCAATGCCGTTCCTGGCTCGGTAAAAGTGGACAAACTGTTCGCCCTGGAGTCCTACCAGAACGTACATCACCTGGTGAGCCACATCCGGGCTCGGCTGAAACCCGGCATCAGCCCGCTCAAAGCGTTGTTCGATGCCTTTCCTGGAGGTTCCATTACCGGGGCCCCGAAGATCCGGGCCATGGAAATCATTCACGAACTGGAACCCCACTGGCGCGGGCCCTATTGCGGGTCGGTGTTCTATTACGGGCTCGATGGCCGGCTGGACAGCAACATTGCCATTCGAACCTTGCTGTGCGAGGCAGACGGCACCATCCGGTGCTGGGGTGGCGGTGGGATTGTGGCGGATTCGGATCCGGAAGCGGAGTATCAGGAAACTCTGACCAAGGTGAAGCCGCTGATGGACTTTCTGGAGCAACTGAAGGTGTAGTCTGTGCCGCTGGATTTAGAGCAGCGGCACGGACCGGGAAGCCTGAAAATCAGACGCTGTGAATGGCGCTGGCTTTCAGGAATTGCTGCTTCAGGTCATCAAAGGTGTGCACCGCCGGGAACTGCGGGAATTCATCGATCACGTTCTGCGGCGCGTGGAACAGAATACCCGCTTCCGCCTGGCCCAGCATGGTGGTGTCATTGTAGGAATCACCGGCCGCAATCACGCGATAGTTCAGCAGCTGGAACGCGCGGACAGACTGGCGCTTGGGGTCGCGCTGGCGCAACAGGTAGTTGGTGATCTGACCATTCTCTGCCACTTCAAGCTTGTGGCACAGCAGCGCCGGGTAGCCCAGTTTCTTCATCAACGGCATGGCGAATTCGTAAAAGGTGTCTGACAGGATCACCACCTGAAAGCGCTCACGCAGCCAGTCCAGGAACTCACGGGCGCCGGGCAGCGGGTCCAGGGTGCCGATCACTTCCTGGATTTGTGGCAGGCCGAAGCCGTGCTGGTCCAGTATGCGCAGGCGCTGCTTCATCAGTACGTCGTAGTCAGGAATATCCCGGGTGGTAGCCTTGAGTTCTTCAATACCGGTTTTTTCCGCAAATGCGATCCAGATTTCCGGGATCAGTACGCCCTCAAGGTCAAGACATGCGAGTTCCACAACGGTCTCCTGATTTAGAATAAATAGTGGCGGACAAATAGGCTGCCCGAATTTTCTGCCGCGTATGATATGAAAAACCACGCGGGAATGCATCGTGAATCCCGCAGTAATTCAGGCCAGCGAGGCATAAACATATAGTTGCTCATTCCTTCAGGTTATGAACAATTTGGTGTTAGCCTACTGCCACATCGACAAGCAATGCTGGAAAACCATGACCGAAATTGACGCCCTCCGCACAGAACTTGACGGCCAGAGCCCCCGAGCCATTTTGAAGGCAGCGCTGGCACGCTATGACAACATCGCCATTTCGTTCAGCGGTGCCGAAGATGTGGTGCTGATTGAGATGGCCCACAAGCTGACCGACAACCTGAAAGTATTCACCCTGGATACCGGCCGGCTGCACCCGGAAACCTACGAGTTCATCGAAACGGTCCGCAAACATTACGGTATCGACATTGAGGTACTCTGTCCGGACGCTGAGGCGGTACAGAATCTGGTCAACCAGAAGGGCCTGTTCAGCTTTTACGAAGATGGCCATTCAGAGTGCTGTGGCATCCGCAAAGTCGCCCCTCTACGCAAGAAACTCGCCACTGTCGATGCCTGGATCACGGGCCAGCGAAGGGATCAAAGCCCCGGCACCCGCAACGACGTACCGGTTGTTCAAGTGGACACCGCCTTCTCAACCGGAGACAAACCCCTGGTGAAGTTCAACCCACTGGCGAACTGGAGCTCCAGGGAAGTCTGGGACTATATCCGGATGGCTGAAGCCCCTTACAACAGGCTCCATGAAAAAGGCTTTATCAGCATTGGTTGCCAACCCTGTACCCGGCCGGTTCTGCCAGGCCAGCATGAGCGCGAAGGCCGCTGGTGGTGGGAAGAAGCTACCCATAAAGAATGTGGCCTGCATGCCGGCAACCTGATCGGAAAATCCGGCTGATCTGGCCGGAGTATCAAAAAGCCCGCATGTCATTGCTGACAGCGGGCTTTTTTTTGCTCTGAGCCTTAATAGGTCGGCAGCTCGATATCCTTGAACAGCGCCTGAATCTCGGTGCGGCTGCCCTGGTGCGCCACGACCCGGTCAACCATTTCCGGGGTCAGGTGTGGTGCGAACCTGCGCATAAAGTCATACATATACCCCCGAAGGAAAGTACCCTTCCGGAAGCCCAGACGAGTGACTGAAGCCCGGAACAGCTTGCTGGCATCGAGTGCTACCAGGTCAGTATCGACCTTCGGGTCATAGGCCATACCGGCAATGATTCCCACACCCAGGCCCAGCCTGACATAGGTTTTGATCACGTCCGCATCGGCTGCGGTAAACACGACTTTTGGTGTCAGACCCCGGGACTGGAAAGCTTCATCAAGTTTAGAGCGCCCGGTAAAACCAAATACATAGGTGACCAACTGATATTCGGCGAGTTCTTCCAGCGTCAGCGGCTGGCCCTTGGCCAACGGGTGGTCCTTTGGAACGACCACACAGCGATTCCATTTGTAACAGGGCATCATGATCAGGTCATTGAACAGATCCATACCTTCGGTCGCAATGGCAAAATCCACCGCACCGTTGGCCGCCATTTCGGAAATCTGCATGGGCGTACCCTGGTGCATGTGCAGGGAAACATCCGGGTATTCTTCAATAAAACCCTGAATAACCGGCGGCAGCGCATAGCGGGCCTGAGTGTGGGTGGTGGCGATGCTCAGGTCACCCTTGCGCTGATTACTGAATTCCTGGGCAATCTTCTTGATGCCCTCTACCCTGCGCAGAATCTCCCCGGCTTCACGAATGATGATTTCGCCGCCCGGGGTGATGCGGGTCAGGTGCTTCCCGCTTCTGGCAAAGACCTCCAGCCCCAGCTCATCCTCAAGCAGGCGGATCTGCTTGGATATGCCGGGCTGAGACGTGAAAAGGCTCTGAGCAGTGGCGGACACGTTCAAATCATGGTGCGCAACTTCCCAGATATAACGCAGCTGTTGTAATTTCATTAAAACTGTCGCTCCCTGAATAGGCCTGTCACCGAATAATACGCATAAAAAAAGTAATTTTCATTCTTTTAGGATATACATCCGTATCTGTAATCATTGTAGACCAAATCCCTGCTTTCGCTGCCCGGCCAAAGTGTTGCGTCATCACAGCCCTTGACTTGAGCGCGACAAAGCACACAATCGCTTATCTATACTGCGTTGAATCTGTGAAACCATGCTGTTAACCACAAAATTTCTCAGGCCGTCACCCGACCCGCGAGCCGTCAGGCGCGAACGACTGGACACGTTGCTTGAACCCGTGGCGAGCAAGCGACTCAATCTGGTGGTAGCCCCTGCAGGCTTCGGCAAGACCACCTTGGTCAGCCAGTGGTGTGCCAGAAACAGCTCCCGCACAGCGTGGTTATCGCTCGACGAACACGACGACCAGGCCAGGCAATTCTGGCAATACCTGATCGGTGCGTTTGAGTATTCCGGGCTGATGGGCCTGGAAGATGCAAAGAAACAACTCGCGCGGGAAACCGGCGACGACCTCACCGGCGCCATCACCAGCCTGATCAATGCCCTGTCCCAGGAAAGCGAGCCGTGGTTTCTGGTGCTGGACGACTATCACGTCATTGCCAACGACACCATTCACCGGCAACTGGCCTGGTTTGTGGATTACCTGCCACCTGGGATGTTGGTCACCCTTGCTTCCCGCACGGAACCGCCTTTACCGCTCGCCAGATGGCGGGTTCGCCGTCAGGTTCAGGATGTGCACCCGGGTCTGCTGGCGTTCTCGGAAGACGAGTGCCGCTCTTTCTTCCGGGAAACCATGTCCATGGACCTTCCGGAACAGGAAATCCGCGCCATTTGCCGGCGCACCGAAGGCTGGGTTGCAGCCATGCAGCTCTCCGCGCTTTCCGGTAAAGCCGGAGCGGAGCAGCGAGGCCAGGGCAGCCTGGTTCAGCCGGTTGCTCCGGAAGGAAAGCTGATCAGCGACTACGTGTTGACGGAGGTACTTCAACAGTTACCAGATAAACTGACCGGGTTTCTGCTGGACACCGCCTGTTGCCCCCGCCTGTGTGCCTCACTGTGCAACGCGATACGAGAACGGGATGACAGCCAGGAGATGCTCACAACCCTGCTGGCCCAGAACCTGTTCCTGATTCCACTGGATAATCGCAATGAATGGTTCCGGTACCACGATCTGTTCCGGGAGGCCCTGCTTCAACGCAGGCGGGCTCTGGACCCCGACAGAGCGGGCGAACTTCAATCGCGCACCATTGACTGGTTGCTGACCCACGGTCAGGTGCAGGAAGCCATCGCTCAGATCGTCACCAGCAAAGACACCGGCCGGTTGGCCCGCGTGCTGGCTGAACACGGCAACAATCTGATCCATAGCGGTTTCCATTTGCCGGTTCTGGAATGGCTGAATGCCATACCACCGGAGCGGGTCCTGGAGAGCCCTCAGCTGATGATGCTGCGTATCTGGGGTCTGTACTTCGCCAATCGCGTCGAAGGGCTCGACCCACTGCTGACCGAAGTGGAAGACCTGCTGGACCGCCGTGTCGCGGATTCCCATCCCGATGCCGAGGGCGCCCTGGCGATTCACAGCGAAATATCCCTGGTGCGCTCTTACCTGGCCCGGAGCCGAAACGACGAAAAGAATGCCTCGGATCTCACCCAACAGGTCCTCAAAGACATCGATCAGATTCAAATCCCGCTCAAGTCCGTCACCTACTACGGCCTGGGCCTGGACTATTTCGGCAAAGGCGAACTGAACGAAGCCCAGGAGGCCCTGGAAACGGCAGTCCATTACGGCCAGATCGAACGCAAGCCGAGCACGGTACTGTCGTCTGGCGGGCTGCTGTCCTGGATTCAGTACAACCGGGGCGACACCGATCTGGCACTGGAGACCACCACTCGCATTCGCAGCTGGGTCGATGAACATTATTCCGACCCCTCCCAGCCCAGACTGATTTCCTGCTGGCAAAACTCCGCCCTGACTCAGATCTACCGGGAACGAAATGAGCCAGAGTTGGCGGCGAGCTATCTTTCGCCGCTACTGGAGCATGTAGAGAACGGCACTGAGCCAGGCCAGCATGTGGTTATTCAGTATGTTCGAGGTCATCTGGCGTTCAGTGAAGGCCGGCTTGAAGACGCAATTGAAGCCCTTGAAGATGCGGTATCCGTTGGCACCAAACGACGGGAGCACATTGTGTTTGAGCCGCCTGCAGTATCCGCCCTGCTGGCGCGCTGTTACCTCGCCACCGGCCACCCGGCCAAAGCCATGGCCTGCATCCAGCCGAGTCTCGAGCAGCCTGCGACCAATCCGCTCAATCGTGAGCAGAACCAGATTGCTCTGGCCCGAATACAGATAGCGGGCGGCGACTATCGAGAAGCACAGGACACGTTATCGACCCTCGTTCCGGTCGCGGAACGCAATGCCCACAACCGTCACCTGGTGGAAATCCTGCTGGTGTATGCCGATGCGCTGACCCAGGAAGGTCGAAGCGACGAAGCCGCCGCCTTGCTCGATCGTGCCCTGGACAAAGCGGAGAGCGCCGGTTTCCTGCGTCTGTTCGCGGAAGAGAACGAAGCCATCAGGGATATGCTGCTCGATCTGCCCCGATTAAGAACCCCCGGACGCTGGAACCGCGAACTGCTGACCATGCTCAGAGACCAGCGGGCCGGCCAGGAACAAGAGCCACCCAAGGGCGCTCCAGTCGCCGCATCCCCTTCCACCCTGACCCAGGACGCACTGCTGGAGCCCCTGAGCCACAGAGAGCAGGAAGTACTGGAACTGATCAATCAGGGTCTGGCAAACAAGGATATCGCGGTGACGATGTCGGTGGCCCCGGCTACAGTGAAAGCCCATATCCGCAACCTATACGGCAAGCTGGGCGTGGGCCGCCGTACGGAAGCCCTGGCCAAGGCGCGGGAACTGGGACTACTGGACGATCGAGTGAAAATGTGACGCCCTTCTCACTTTTGCCGAATTAAGCCTTACCACTACGCCCTTTGGACGATCCGCTTACGCCCCCTTAAGCCCTATTATTTAACCATAGTGAGGTTAACGCCTTACGCGAATTCTGAAATTCAGGCCTTCAGACTTCTTGTTACGCGTTGTTTCGACGCCCGGGTTCGTAAAGAACCCTTTCTACAAGAGCCACCCCCTTTGGGGCTGGCTCTTTTTTTTTGGTTAACAGATCAATGCTCGATCAGTCTTCGGAATGGCGGCAGCGCATCCAGAAGAAGCTGGCCGTATCGGCGGGCGACAATGCGGCGGTCCAGTATGGTTACCCGACCGGTGTCCTGTTCCGTTCGCAGCAAACGGCCAACGGCCTGAACCAACTTAACGGATGCATCCGGTACGGTGATTTCCATGAACGGATTGCCTCCGCGCTGGGTAACCCACTCCGCCAGGCTGGCTTCAATCGGGTCATCCGGAACCGAGAATGGCAAACGGGTGATCACCACGTGGTGCAGATACTTGCCCGGCAAATCGATACCTTCTGCAAAACTGGCAACGCCGAACAACACGCTGGGCCGACCCGCATCCACCCGACTGCAATGGGTGCGCAACACTTCGTTTTTGGCCATGTCATCCTGTGTCAGAATGAGCTCCGGGTATTCTGGCGCCAGTGCATCTCGTACCAGCTGCATCTGCCTGCGGGAGGTGAACAGAACCAGGGTGGCCATTTCACCGGCCCACAGGTCCGGAAGCGCCTTGATCAACGCATCCCCGAAACCGTCATCGGTCGGCATGGCCGACATCGCGGGCACTTCGACGGTGGCCATTTCGGCGTAACGAAATGAGCTGGGTACGACCAGGTAACGGCTGGCCTCCGGCAGCCCCGCCCGGGACCTCAAGCGGTCAAACCGGCCCAACGCAGTCAGGGTTGCGCTGGTCAACACGGCGCCGTAAACCCTGGACCACAGGCGAGAATAAAGCAGGTTATCCGCCAGCACCGGCGAGCTGAACAGCGTAATATCTTCCGCGTGATCCCAGCGTTGGCGCACCGCCCACCGGGCCGCCGGCGGACCTTTTCGGGGTGCCGGTTCTGTTTTACCCTCCTGGTCCGGTTGCGCGGAGAGTCCGTTTTCACACCAGGCCGTCCACAATCTGAGCTGCTCTTCAGCCCGGCTGTGAAACGCACCCACCACCGGATACCAGGAATCCGCCGTGTCCCGGTCCAGTTCGGGATCTTTGCGCTCATCAAACGCGCTCTGTAATTCCTCGACAAGAGTGCCCAGATGGCGGCAAAGTCCCGCTGTTACAATACGGGTTTCGGCCGCCAGTTCGGCCAGGCTATCCGGCAGTTCACCGTCCGGATATCGCCACTGGGCGCTACGCCGCTCTTCATTGAAGTCCCAGCCGGTATTCTGTTCGACGTCTTCGTAAACCTTGCTGAGCGAAAGGTCCAGATCCCGACCGGCCAGACTGATTTTCTCAACGGCTTTTGTCGCCTGCGAGCCGCCCGGCAACCAGGGCTGCATCTTAACCAATGCCTGGGATAACTGCTTCAGCCATTGGCGGGTTGAATTCAGGGGTACCGACGCGGCGAAATGATTCAAGGCCTTATCAGGCAGGTGATGCGCTTCGTCAAAGATAAACAGCGCATTCTCGGGTTCCGGCAGGATCGCCCCACCGCCCAGAGCAAGATCCGCCAACACCAGATCATGGTTGGCCACCACAATATCGGCATCGTCCAGATCTTTACGGGCATCAAAGAAGGCACAGCTGTCAAAGTAGGCGCAGTGACGATTGGTGCACTGGCGATGATCGGTGGTTACCTGGCGCCAGATTTCATCCGGAATCTGTTCCGGCCAGTGGTCTCGGTCGCCGTCCCACTCCCGGGAACCATAGGTGCCGAGCATTTTTTCAAATATCGCCCGGCTGCTCGCTTCGTCATCCACCGGCTGGTCCAGCAGGAACAGGGGCATGGTATCGCTGTCACCATGGCCCTCATCGTGCAGGCGGGCTTCCAACCGGGACATACACAAATACCGGCCGCGGCCTTTGGCGAGTGTCCAGTTGAAGTCCAGCTTGCTATGCTTGCGCAGGTCTGGCAGGTCTTTCAGGACAATCTGGTCCTGAAGCGCCACGGTTGCCGTAGAAATAACCAGTGTTTTACCAAGCGCCTTGGCAACCGGAATGGCAGAAATCAGATACGCAAGTGTTTTACCGGTACCTGTGCCCGCCTCCACCACACAGGCGGCGGGCGGTGAGGTCCGCTGGCCATCGTTGTCGGTAATCTCGCCCATATACCGGGCGATCTCGGCAATCATCAGACGCTGGCCGTAACGGGCACGCACTCCTTTGCCCGCCAATACATCCCGGTACGCCTGCTGAATCTGCTGTTTAACATCCTCAGTCAGCGCCATTATCTGGGACTCACCCAGTCCCGAACTATCCCCACCCGGAATCGCTGACCGTTCTTGCTCAGTACCACGCCGTCTTCCGTGATGGTTTCTACCGTCAACTGGCCGAAACTTTGACCGGGGCTGAGGTAGCGGTTGTTAATCATGACCCGGCTTGCGGACGGGTCGGAAGAATAGATGTGGCTATTAAAGGTCAAATCAGGAACACTCTTTTGAAACGAAAGGGGCAATTCTACCAGATGCGGCACCCGGCCCTGCGGCTGGTTCTGAGTGCTGGCATCGAATTCCCTTTGTACCGGAAGACTGGGCACGATGACCACGGGCTGCTCGTACATTGGCTCTTCAAAGCCGGATTCCGGCAGTGCCTGCGCCGCCTGCACGGGCACATCCGGTGCCGGGGCTGTGGGCTCTGGCTCTGGTTCAGCCTGAAGGACGGCAGCCGTTTCCCGGGCTATTGGTTGTTGCTCGGGTTGTTCTGCCAGCTCCCCGGGCTCAGCCGGTGTTGCGATGGGCTTACCTGGCCAGAGCACATAGGCCAGAACACCGGCATTAACCAGTAACGCCAGAGCCACCCAGGTAATGGCAGACACCGGTTTTTTCTTGGGCCGGTACACCATCTGCACCTGCTGTCCCAGATCCGGGGCTTTACCCTGGCGCCGCTCGGCTTCAGATTTTCTCAACGCATCAAGTATGTACGACATAACCTACCTGCTTCCAGCTGCCGACAGGTTCACCAGCCGGGGCACATTCACGGCCAGGTCATTGTTCATCTGGATGATGGTCATGGCCCCGGGGATGCCATCCACCGTCAGGCCACGCAGTTCCTGATACCAGCGAATCTGTTGCTCCATGTCCAGACGTTTGATGCGTGCCGATTCCGAGGCGTTTCCGGCAAGTCGCTCAGCCAATTCCATCATTCTGGCGCCCATCCAGAGTTGCTCACCAGAGGCATCACCGTAGAAACCATCGCCGGTTTTGTACTCCGGCACCCGCCACATCACCCGGAACTCGCCAAACCAATGCTGTTCCAGCTCCCGAAAAGACACGTCAATCACCCCTCGGGACGTTATCAACCGGGCAATGTCGCCTTCCAGCGACTTCAACACTACCTGGGTTTCTCGACCACGGCCGTCCTGCAGCACAAGAATCGCCGGCCGGTTCAGGAACTCCATGCTTCTACGGGTACCCTGGCGCTGCAGGCAACCCAGACCAACCGTTGCTGCGTGCTCACAGGCCAGAGGAGACGTTGCCGGGTCCCAGGACTTTCCCCAGATCTGGAAAAGCTCATCATAGGCTTGTGGCAAGTCCAACGTATGTTGCTCAAACGAGAAAGCCGTGGTGTTCGCTTGCTCATCCGGAGCAGCTGCAGTCTGCTCCTTTTCGATCTCACCGTTCGGCTCGGATACCCGTTCAATAACACCGACCGATGGAACATCACTGTCGTCATTCGCCAGAACCGGGTTCGCGGCACCCGGAATATCGAGAACCCACACCGTGCCGATCACCGCGATCAATACACTGGCGACCAACAACCAAAGATGGCTAGCCTGATCACCGAACCGTTTCTGTTTTCCCGAGCCGGCCAGCAACCCGCCACTGACCTCACGGGCGGCCCGCTTGATGTGGTTAGCCGAAATCTGGTGATCGCCCTCGGCATAAGCGCCCAATAGCGCCCGATCGCTGATCAGGTTGATCAACCTGGGCACACCGTGGCTGGCGTTATAGAGTTTACGAATGGCAGTCGGGGTAAATAAATCCCCCCTTAACCCGGCCACACCAACCCGGTATTGCAGGTAGGCGGGCAGCTCGGTTTTGTCGATGGCGTCCAGATGGTAGCGGGCGGTGACACGCTGGTTGAGCTGGCGCAGTTCCGGCAATGCCAGAATGTCCTGCAGCTCAGGCTGACCCAGCAGCACAATCTGGAGCAGTTTTTTCTCAGCGGTTTCCAGGTTGGTCAACAGGCGCAACTGTTCGAGCACTTCGGCTGACAGATTCTGGGCCTCATCGATGATCAAGACTTTGTGACGACCGGCGGCGTGGGCTTTCAACAAGTCCTGGTTGATGGCATCCACCAGCACCTTGATGGAGGCGTCCGGAGCGTGGGGAATCTCCAGTTCATCGCAGACCGCAGACAGCAGTTCCCGAGCCGAGAGCCTGGGATTCAGGATAAGCGCAATGTCGACGTGTTCCGGCGCATTTTCGATAAAGCACCGGCACACGGTCGTTTTCCCGGTGCCCACTTCGCCCGTGATCACAATGAAGCCACCCTGCCCCTGCACACCATACATCAAGTGCGCGAGGGCCTCTTTGTGGCGATCGCTCAGATACAGATAGCGCGGGTCCGGAGCAATGGAGAACGGCGGTTCCCGAAAGCCAAAAAAGTCGTAGTACATGTTTCCTCAGGGCCTGGCCGAGTCGGCACCGCTGACCAGTTTTAATTCTGCCGCACGCCGGTTCTGCTGTTTCAGGCGGCGCACGCAACGTTCCAGAGTTTTCGATATGCGGGCGTGGGAGCGGATCATCGAGACCTTTGGCCAGGTGGCCCTTTCGCCCTGCAGAATCATCTCGCGCACAAACTCCGGGCTGGGGTTGGACATCATGTGCCGGTAGTGGCGCAGAGAGTAATTCGGTGCAATGGTAACATCCCCCGAATAACGCTGCGCCATAATGGTATACAGCTGGCCGGACATCTGCCGGAGCAACTCCGGCCTGACTCGTTTACGCAGGTAGTCAAACACACCCTGACCGTGAAACAGGATTTCCGATTTCAGCAGATGGGCCGGCAAACTGGCCAGGGACAATTTTTCGTCATTGCCCCGGGAACTGAGGAACGGAACGACGTGTGGATTGGTCTGGCTGACAATGGTGAAATTAACATCGTACAAATGCACTAATCGCTCGATCGGAAGATCACTCACCACCGAGCCGTCTACGAATTTCAGCCTGGGCATATAGGGCAGCGTGTTACCGTAGAGGTCCTTTTTCATCAGGGTGACCGGCGGAAACACGCCGGGCACGGCAGCACTGGCCAGAGCTGCGCTCCACACCATCAGGTAAGGCGAAGTGTATCCGCTCAACAAACGTGCTTTCTGATGTGCCTGTACCGGTGAAACGCTGATATTGATACTGCGACCGGTACGCAGGTAGGCCTCTTCAAAGGTGTACTCACCAATGTTCTCGCGCAGGCATTGCTTCAGTACCGCCTGGTCCATCAAGCCGTCACCGCGCATGGCACTCATCAGCCCGCGCCACTTCCAGGCATTAAGATTGTGATTTTCCGGCACCAGCATTTCGGGTATTTCGGCGTCGGTATGCACGCCGAGAATGCCCGCAATAATGGCCCCAACACTGGAGCCGGCGATCACCTGGGGCAACAGCCCCTTCTCCCACAAAGCCTTGATAACGCCGAAGTGGAACATGCCCAGGCCGGCGCCACCGCTCAACAGCAGGGTCGGACGACCGTAACTGGTGAGTGTGTCCCGAAAGAACTGCAGTTTGTCGTAAACGGGGAAACCGGGAACCGGGTGGTCACACAGAAAATCAAGAGATTCGCAAACCTGAGTGATGTATTCCTCAATCAGGTGCTTGGTACCCACCCGTGACCGGGTATACAGGGCCGGATTGCCCATGTTCCCAAGATCGTGGTGCAGGCCTTCTCGCAACGCGCGTTTGAGGCGCTCGAAATCGTTTTGCTGCCGGTACTGCTTGAGATTGCTGAGCCTGTCGTAGATCAACTCGTAATGGTAGAGATCCGAGGCAAAGTCTTCCTTCCATTCTGCATTGCCTTCGAGAAAGTCCAGCTCCAGTGCGGCGGCCTTCCACTGCTCGTAATTCTGAGCTTCTGCCAGCATCTTTCGGAATCGGGTAATTCTCGGGTCCTTGATCACCTGCAGCCTCCCGGTAGTGATGCTTAGAAATCGTCGAGCATCAGGTCTTCTTCGTCATCGCTGGCGAAGGGGTCTTCCGTGATCTTACCATCGTTAATCAGGAATTCACGACGTTGCAGGAAGGCATTTCTCACAAACGTGTACCGGTCGCCGGAAATGAAACTCTCTGCCGGAATGAGGTCGGCTCTTTTATCGACGATTTGCAATCCACGCAAATAATACCACTCGGGGCTGTCCACCGAATCCCAGGCCGACGGCAGCATAAAGCCGTCGCTGGCCAAACCGCTAAAGTGCCTTGGTGTAGAAGGGCCAAGTAACGGCAACATCAGATACGGGCCGGAGCCCACGCCCCAGTATCCCAGGGTCTGGCCAAAGTCTTCGGGGCGCTCGGGCAAATCAAAAGCCGTCGCCACATCAAAAATCCCGCCCAGGCCAAACACTGTGTTGTAAGTGAACCGACCAAACGCCACAACGGCCGACTCGCCCTTCAGTTGCAGCAGGCTGTTGGTGAAGTTCCGGATTTCAGTGAGGTTGTTGAAAAAGTTGGTGACACCCCGGTCAACCAGATCCGGCGTGACCGTTCGATAGGTCTGTGCCACGGGCCTCAGGAACCAGCGATCCACCGTGTCGTTAAAGACAAAAACGTTACGATTCCAGCTTTCGTAAGGATCGCTTGCGTTCACCTCTGGCGAGCCGTATACCGGAGGTTCCTGAACAGTCTGGGCCGAGGCAGGAGCACCTGCCATCAGGGCCAGAAGCAGCAGCCCCGAAGCTGCACTCGGCCAACGCCGGAAATTGGATGATCTCATTTTGGTCTCTTGGGTTGTTTAACCTGTTTCTATTCGTCAACAATACCGGCGTTTTATTATTTTAATGAACGTCTTCCGGAGGAAATCAGATGTCAGTACCGGGAAATCTTGTCAGTTCCCTTTCCATGCCCCTGCGTTGGGGTGACATGGATGCATACGGCCACGCCAACAATACAGTTTACTTCCGCTTCTACGAGGAGGCCCGCATCGTCTGGCTGGCTAAACTGGGGCTAGGTAAAGTCAACGACCCGACCGGACCGGTCATTATAAAGACCAGCGCAACGTTTCTGAAGGAGTTGACCCACCCGGCCACCGTCGTGGTTGAAACATACGCGGACAAAGCCGGAAATACCAGTCTGGATACTTACCATCTGCTTAAGGATGCGGAGACAGGAGAGATCTACGCTGAAGGGTATGCCAAGATTGTCTGGGTAGACAGAAGTACCCGGAAATCTACCCCGCTGCCAGACACCTTGAGGGCACTGGCAGCAGGATAAAAAGGCCTAGCGGTGGCGCACCACGACGCTTCCGATGGAATAGCCGGCACCGAATGAGCAGATTACGCCCAGGTCGCCGGCTTTCAGGTCATCCTTGTGCTTATGGAACGCAATGATAGAGCCGGCAGAGCTCGTATTGGCGTATTCATCCAGAATAACCGGTGCCTCATCGACGGTCGCATCACGGCCCAACACCTTACGGGAAATCAGCTGATTCATGTTCAGGTTGGCCTGATGTAACCACATACGAGTGAGGTTCTCGGGCGCCAGCTGCAGAGCTTCCAGATGACCCTGGATGGTTTCAGCCACCAGCGGTGATACTTCCTTGAACACCTTACGGCCCTGCTGGATGAACAGCTTATCGGGTTGGCCAATGCCCGATTCGTCGGCACGGTTCAGAAAACCGAAATTATTCCGGATGTTGTTGGAGAACTTGGTCTTCAGGCGGGTACCGAGAATCTCGAAACCCTGCCCTGGTTTGGTGTTTTCCTCACGCTCAACCAGGATGGCGGTGCAGGCATCACCAAAGATGAAGTGGCTGTCCCGGTCCCGGAAGTTCAAATGGCCAGAACAGATTTCCGGACTGACCACCAGCACCGCACGAGCGGTGCCGTTTTCCACCGCATTGACCGCCGCCTGCAAACCGAAAGTCGCGGAGCTGCACGCCACGTTCATGTCGTAGGCAAACCCTTCAATACCCAGCGCTTCCTGCACTTCAATAGACACCGCCGGATAGGCGCGCTGCAAATTGGAGCAGGCAACAATGACGGCATCCACATCGGCAACGGATTTTCCTGCCTGCGCCAAAGCTTCTTTACAGGCAACCACCGCCATATCACATTGAACTGAGGGCTCGTCATTGCTGCGCTCGGGAATATAGGGCGCCATGCGGGTGGGGTCCAGAATGCCTTCCCGGTCGATAACGTGCCGGCGTTTGATGCCAGATGCTTTTTCAATAAAGGCAGACGACGAAGGTTGGAGCTCTGTCTTCTCACCGCGGGCTATCTCTTCCGCGTGCTCGTTGTTATACAGCTCTACATACTGGTTAAAGGCTTCAACCAGTTCGTCGTTTTCAATGATGGCGGGCGGCGTATACAGGCCGGTTCCGCTGATGACGGCTTTAATCACAATAACCCCACGTCATGGTTATAAAAACGGTTTTTGACAATGCACTGTCAGAAATACTAACACAGTACGCCAGATTTGCCTGTGGGACGAACGTCCCGTGTTCTATTGTGGTGTCCGCAGCTCTCGGTCAGATTCGTGTCTGTTCCCACTGCTTGTCGAGCCGTTTGGCAGAGACGGTCATAGCGGTACCGAGCTGCTGGGCGAAGAACGACACCCGATACTCCTCCAGCATCCATCGGTACAGTTCCAACTCCGGATCACGAACGCCCTGGCGCTTTTGTTGCTCCTGCTTGGTGGCATAACGGGCCCACAGAGGCTCTATGCTGTGCAGAAACTCCCGTTCCTTGCCCATCTCTCTTGGCATTTTTTCGAGCCGGATCAACGCCGCTTCGAAATAGACGCCAAAGCGGGCCAACCATTGAGAGGGTGTTGCCACCAGAAAACCCGGATAGACAAGATGTTGCAGCTGAAACTTAAGATCCGCCATGCTGTTTGCCATGGCCAGGCTGATCTTGCCTTTCAGCTGTTTCGCCACCTTCTGATAGCCGCTCATGGCCTGATACAGTCGCTCATCGGCCTGCTCCAGCGCGGGAATAAAATCGCCCCGGTGCGCGTCAAAAACTTCCGCAAACGCAGCGCTATCCCTGGGTAGAGTTTCAGCCAGAAAATGCTCCATCACGGCGGCCAGTAACAGATCATCAAGCAGACCTTTGGCTTGGCCTACCGGCGCAAACATCAATGCGGACTGTTTGAACCTCGGCAGCTTACGCTCGAGATCCGACAAGGTGCTGCCAAAGCGGTTGATGATCAACCGGGCAATGCCCCGTCGAGTGGTTGTCTCAGCCGTCAGACGATCCAGGCAACGAATAGCGCGCACCTGCTTGCCCAGATCCTCAAGGGCCGGGTAGACCGTGACCTGCATACCCCCTTTTTCAGTCTGAACCCGCTCCGGCAAATTGCCGAACTGCCAGTCGGCGTATTCAGATACCGCGTTCTGGTTGCTGTCATTGTCGGTAGCAGACGCCAGTGCTTCTTCCGCCCTGCCCTCAAGGCTCGCCTGCAAATCATCCGCACTGCGACTTTCCGCAATGACCTTACCCTTGTTGCCGGTTACCCGCAGGTTCATGCGCAAGTGACGGGGCAACTCATCCTGGGGCCAGGCCTCAGGATCAATCTGCACACCGGTCATGCGGCGCAACTGGTCAGCCAGCTTGATGGCCAGCGGCTCGTTGCCCGGCTGCATGTTCGCCAGCGCGGCATCAACAAAATCCGGGACCGGCACAAAGTTACGGCGCAGCGCCTTGGGCAGGCCTTTGACCAACGCTATGCATTTTTCCCGGAGCAGCCCCGGCACCAACCATTCCAGGCGCCGGGAGGGTATTTGCCGCAGCGCCATCAGCGGCACGTTCAGCGTCACGCCATCGCGCTCGCTGGTGGGCTCGAATTCATAACTCAACGGGTACTTGACGCCTTCCCACTCAAGAAAATCGGGATACTGTTCGGCCGCCGACTGGTCCAGAGGGCGCTGGAGAACATCGGCCTCGGTCAGCTCCAGATTGCGCAACTCCTCGGCCGACAGCCCTTTCCACCAGGATTCAAAGTGCCGACCACTGACGATATCGGCTGGCAGGCGCTCATCATAGAAGGCAACCAGCACTTCATCATCCACCAGCAGATCCCGGCGGCGGGTTTTCTTCTCCAGATCTTCGACGGTCTCCAGCATGTCCCGGTTACGGGCGATGAACGGCGCTTTGGACTGGTAGTCCCCTTCTACCAGCGCCCGCCTAATGAACAGGTTGCGGCACTCGACCGGGTCCACTTTGGCGTAGGGAATCCGACGTTTGGCCACCACATCCAGCCCGTAGAGCGTGACGTTTTCATAACCCATCACCTGGGCGCGCTTTTGTTCCCAGTGTGGTTCAAAATAATGATGTTTGACGATGTGGCCGGCCAGGGGTTCCACCCATTCCGGCTGGATACCCGCCACCATCCGGGCGAATACCTTGCTGGTTTCTACAATTTCCGCAGCGACAATCCACTTGGGGCCCGATTTTGCCACCTTGGAGCCGGGAAAGATCATCACCTTGCGATTACGAGTAGCCAGATATTCCCGCTTCTCGACCTTGACAGCGACCTGACCCAGAAGGCCTGCCAGGATCGGCTTGTGAATGGCGTCGTAGCTGGCTGGCTCACGGTTCATGGTGAGCTTCTGCTCCCGGCAAATCAGGGTGAGCTGACGGTGAACATCCCGCCACTCACGCATGCGCATCCAGCTCAGGAAGGTTTTCTGGCACAGCTTTTTCAGCTGGTTCTGGGACAGTTCCTGGCGCTGTTCTTCAAACCAGTTCCAGATGTTCAACAGGGTGGCGAAATCCGACTCTTTGTCATTGAACGGCGCATGGGCCTGGTCTGAAGCCTGTTGTTTGTCCTGGGGGCGCTCGCGGGGGTCCTGAACACTGAGCCCGGCAATAACCACCAGCACCTCGGCGAGACTGCCGTGGTCGGCCGAGGTTACCAGCATCCGGGCCAGTCTCGGGTCCAGTGGCAGCCGGGACATGGTGCGCCCCATTCGGGTTACTCGCCGCTTGTCATCGACCGCACTGAGTTCTTCCAGCAGCTTATAGCCATCATTAACCTGGCGCCGGTCCGGGGCTTCGAGAAACGGAAACTGACGGATCTCACCCAGTCCGGAGGTGGCCATCTGAAGAATGACCGAGGCCAGGTTTGTACGCAGGATTTCAGGGTCTGTGTATTCTGGCCGGTTCAGATAATCGGTTTCATCATAAAGCCGGAAACAGATACCCGGCGCTACCCGGCCACATCGGCCGGCTCTCTGGTTGGCACTGGCTTGTGAAATCGGCTCAATGGGCAGGCGCTGAATCTTGGAGCGCACACTGTAACGACTGATGCGGGCAACGCCGGTATCGATCACGTAGCGGATACCCGGCACCGTCAACGAGGTTTCGGCGACGTTGGTCGACAGCACAATGCGCCGGCCCTTGTGGGCCTGGAACACCCGGTTCTGTTCCTGATTACTCAACCGGGAATACAGGGGCAGTACGTCGGTATGCCGCAATTCAGCATGCCGGAGCACCTTGCTCAGGGCACGAATCTCCCGCTCACCGGGCAGGAAGACCAGCACATCCCCCGGCGGCTGCTTCTCGCTGCGTTCGTGCTGTTCTATTTCCTCAAGCGCAGAAAGAATACCGTCGGTCCAGCCCTGATCACGGTCATCCTCATCACCGGTCAGGGGCCGGTAGCGAACATCCACCGGATAGGTGCGCCCACTGACCTCAATCACCGGCGCCTGATTGAAGAACTCGCTAAAGCGTTCCACTTCAATGGTGGCGGAGGTGATAATAACCTTCAGGTCCGGGCGCTTGGGCAGAAGTTGTTTCAGGTAGCCCAGCAGGAAATCGATGTTGAGGCTGCGCTCGTGGGCTTCGTCAATAATCAGGGTGTCATAACGGTCCAGAAACCGGTCATGCTGAACTTCTGCCAGCAGAATACCGTCGGTCATCACCTTGATACGGGAAAACTCCGAGGTGTTATCGGTAAAACGAACCTGATAGCCCACCTGCTGACCGACCTGCTCACCCAGCTCCTCGGCAATACGACTGGAGACACTGCGGGCGGCAATTCGTCGTGGTTGGGTATGACCGATCAGGCCACGAATACCGCGCCCCAGGTTCAGGCAGATTTTCGGTATCTGGGTGGTTTTACCCGAACCGGTTTCCCCCGCGACGATCACTACCTGATGCTCGCGAATTGCCTCACTGATGTCGTCCACACGGGAACTGACCGGCAGGCCTTCAGGAAAGCTGGCTGGTTTGTGCAGCGCCTGGCGCCGGCGAACCTTTTCCAGCCCCTGCTCCAGCCATTGCGCCATGGTCTCAATATCTTTCTGGCCCGGTGCGCCTTTGTGTCGGCTGACCCGCCGGATAATGCGGGCTGCTTCTGTCTGGTTGCAGGCATCCAGTTGACTCATGAACGCCCTGACCGCGGCCTTCGGGTCGGCGGATTCTGGCGCGGGGTTGTGCTTCGGGGTTGTGTCAGTCATTAACGGGCTGCTGGCTCTTAAGATCATCGGTTAGGGCGACAGGCGCAACAGTCTAGCGGGAAAAGCAGGCCTTATAAACACAAAGACCCTGCCTGGGCAGGGTCTTTGGTGAGAAGGAGTTGCCCCCTGCCAATGTTACTTGGCGTTGGCTTCGTCCCGCAGTTCACGGCGGAGAATCTTGCCCACGTTACTCTTGGGCAGCTCATCGCGGAACTCGAAATGCTTGGGCACTTTGTATGCGGTCAGACGCTCACGGCAGAATTCCTTCAGCTCGTTGGCAGACACGCCTTCCTTGGTGGCCACAACATAAACCTTGACGGCCTCGCCACTCTTGGGGTCATCGATGCCTACAGCCGCGCACTCAACCACTTTCGGGTGGCTGGTTACGACGTCTTCGATTTCATTCGGGAATACGTTGAAGCCCGAGACGATGATCATGTCTTTCTTGCGGTCGACAATCCGGATGTAACCATCTTCCTGAATCAGCGCAATGTCGCCGGTTTGCAGATACCCGTCATCGGTGAAGGATTTCTGGGTGTCCTCCGGGCGCTGCCAGTAGCCACGCATAACCTGCGGACCCTTCACACACAACTCACCAGGTTCGCCAATCGGTGTTTCCTTGCCTTCATCATCAATGGTTTTGATGATGGTGGAAGGAATCGGCAGGCCGATGGTGCCAATCTGGATGGCACTGCGGGGGTTGAAGGTAACCACCGGAGAGGTTTCTGTCATACCGTAACCTTCGCTGATTTCACAGCCGGTTACGCGCTCCCACATCTTCGCAGTATCGCTGGTCAGCGCCATACCACCCGATGCAGTCAGCTTGAGACCGGAGAAGTCCAGGTCCTGGAAGTCTTCGTTGTTACACAGGGCAACGAACAGAGTATTCAGGCCAATAAATGCCGAGAATTTCTGTTTCTGCAGCTCTTTCACAAAGCCGGGAATGTCACGGGGATTCGGGATCAGGATGTTGTGCGCACCCGCTTCCATCATGATGCCGCAGTTCAGTGTGAAGGAGTAGATGTGGTATAGCGGCAGCGGCGCAATCACTACTTCCTTGCCTTCCTCTACCTGGTCTTCCAACATGGGGCGGACCTGGGTCAGGTTGGCAACCAGGTTGGCGTGAGTCAGCATGGCTCCCTTAGCGACGCCAGTGGTGCCACCGGTGTACTGAAGAACAGCCAGGTCGTCCAGATTGATATCAACCGGGGTGAACTTTTCACGGGCACCGGCGCTGAGAACGGCAGGCAATTTGTGGGCGCCGGGAATATTAAAGGCCGGCACCATCTTTTTAACGTGCTTCACCACCGCGTTCATCAGGGTACGCTTGAGGGTGGAATGCATGTCAGCGACTTCGGTCACAATGACATGTTCAATACCGGTATGGGGAAGGACTTTCTCGGCGTTGTCTGCCATGTTGGCCAGAACCACCAGAGCCTTGGCACCGGAATCATTGAACTGGTGTTCCATTTCACGCGTGGTATAGAGCGGATTGGTATTCACCACAATCAGGCCCGCACGCATGGCGCCAAAAACAACCACCGGATACTGGGTGATGTTGGGCATCTGAACGGCGATTCGGTCGCCAGGTTTGAGGTCGGTTTTGTTCTGCAGCCAGGCCGCAAAGTTGCGACTCTGTGTATCAAGATCTTTGTAGCTCAGGGTGACGCCAACGGCGGAAAACGCAGGCTTGTCAGCGTATTTTTTCACCGCCTGTTCAAAGACATCCACCATGTTTTTGTATTTTTTGAGATCTACCTCGCGTGGAATACCGGCGGGGTATTTATCTTGATAGAACTGCTCAAAATCCATCACCATCTCCTGTCTGATTGGCGCTAATCGGGAAGGAAAATCAACCCGACAAAAGTCTCAGCCTCAAAAAAGTGGAGAGAGAATAGCAGTTTTGTAATCAATGAGGTAGTTTTCAGGATATCAATCGGTACAACTGTACCCGACTTCTAACCCGCCGGAGTTTTTGATGAGCGACACCCTGGATACCCTCGAAAACATCACCTATAACGAGCTGAATGAAGGCGATAGTGCCACCTTTACCCGAACCCTTACCGAGGATGAACTGGTGCTCTTCGCCGCTGTGTCTGGCGACGTAAATCCGGTGCATCTGGATTCGGAGTTCGCGGCGGAATCCATGTTCAAGGAACGCATTGCCCACGGCATGTGGAGCGGCTCTCTCATTTCGGCTGCACTGGCCACAGTCATACCCGGGCCCGGCACCATTTACCTGGAACAAAGCCTGTCATTCAAACGCCCGGTGAAGCTCGACGACACCCTTACCGTCACATTGTCTGTGCTGCGCAAAGAACCTAAGAACCGTGTTGTTCTTTCCTGTGACGTGCGCAACCAGAACGACGAACAGGTGGTGTTCGGCGAGGCCAAGGTCATTGCACCCACCGAGAAAATCTCGTTGCGCAAACCCCGCCTGCCAAAAATCACCATCGAAAGCTGAATGCCTAGCCCGGAAGAAAATCGATCGGGAATCGAACCTTCCGGGCTTCCACGTTCGCCGCACCAAAGTTGAACATCTGTACTCTCATCGCAATGCGCTGTTCCAGCGCCGGACTACTCAGTTCCGAGCCCACCACATTACAGGCCGATACCGATCCGTCTGGCTCAATAACCAGCTCGAGCGTTACCTTCCCCTCCAGTGTCGGGTCTTTGCGAAGCTCCCGCTGATACAGAGAATAGAGCACGCTCTTCTGGGCATCGAACACCTGCCGTATGTTGCTCATCGCCCGCTCACCCACGGTGGATCTGGCGGGTTTCTCCGCCCTGGCAACCTGAGGCACAGACTCTCGAGGCGCCTCAACCTGGCTCACGTTGTGGCCAGCCACGTCAACATCCCGCGCTGGCCCTTCACGATCGGTTACGCCACCGCTGCCCGCGAGCACCGACTCGCTGGATGGCTGCGCAGACAAGCCGCTGGGTTCTGCCCCGCTCACGTTGGCCTTGAGCGTTCTATCGGCCTTCGTGGGCTCCGGGCTCGTCAAAGCAGCCAGCCGGTCTTTCATCGCAAACAGACCAGAACGGGATGCCGTTTCCCGGGCCTGCTCAGTCGTCTGAACGGGCTGCTCGGCCACTTCCTGAACCGGCGCTGGTTCTGGCTTTACCTGCGGAAGTTCTGGTTCCGGCTTCGCCACCTCGGGCTCTGGCTCTGGCTCAGGTTCGGGCTCCTGCACAGGTTCTGGCTCCGGCGGTTTGACCGGTTTGGGTGGTTCCACCAGTTTCGCAAGCCGGGGCGGAATCCGCTCGGCCTCAGCCCGGTCAATGTCCGGAACATCAAGGTGTGGGATCAACAGCCCGGGTATCAGAAACATCCCCAGCACCAGGACCACAATCGTGCCGAAGCGCAGACTTTCCGCCCGGTCATGGCTCCAGGGCAACCGGGAATTGAGGTTTCGGGGGCTGCGTTCAGCCATTGCTCACCTCCGCCTCTACGGCCAGCCGAACCTGGCGGAATTGTTCGTCTACGCAGGTCTGCATGATTTTCCGAAGTAACCGGTAGTCGGTGTCTTTTGCCGCCATGATGGTCACTTCCAGGCCCTGCTCAGGCACTTCATCCCAGCGACCGCGACGGTATGCCAGTTCTTCGGACAATCCTGCAATGCGGGTATCGGCATCTTCTATGCCCTCAAGCCTGGCGACTTCCCTACCCTGAACCAAAATGGACTGGCCGCTGACCTGAACCGTCAGATTCTCGACTGCTTCCTGCTCTGCGGTCGAGGTCGGTAATGGCACATCGGCGTTATTCTGCATCACTTTGACATCGGACGAATTCACCATCAGGAAGAACACCAGAATGGTGAAAATATCCATCAGGGAAACCAGGTTCAAACCGCCAGCCTTGTGCATCCGGCCATAGTGGCGCTGGCGCAGACGGGATCTGCGAGATGTTTTCATGCGCCCTCCCCCTCTGCACTTTCGGGGCGGGCAGCCAGCGAACGGTTCTCGTCCGCATCCATCAAGGACACATCCGGGAACAGCTCAGCCTCCACCACACTGGCCGCTACAACCGCTGGATAGGAACGAACGGTGTCCATGACCGATACCAGTGTTTGGTAATCCACTTCGGGACCGACCTCGAGAATGACATCGGTTTTATCCGGTATCCTGCTTTTGATTTGCTGAAGAACCGTACGCAAGCCTTCGTAATCCTGAACGCTCTCTCGCGCAGGCAGTACTTCGATCAGCCCGCGCTCGCTGTCGGCCACTTCCAGCCCTTCCGGAATAACGGTCACGACCAGTCGCAGGTCCTCCGCCGCCGGAGCCTGCCCCGCTTCCATGCCGGGGAAGTTCAGTTCGATCATCCGGATCTGGCTGAATACCATTCCCAACAGCAGCACCGGCACCAGAACAATCATCAGATTGAGAAAGGCAGTGATGTCCAGGTCTGCCGAGCTGGTAAGCCTGCGGTGTCGACGTCTCATATCGCCATACTCCTGTTTAAACTGGCTTCAAGACTGAAGGCATCAGGCCGCAACACTCCGGGCTTCCGGATCAGACACAATATTCAGCAGTTTCACACCCGCCATTTCGAAGCTGTCGACAATCTCATTGGTGCGGGTTTGCAACAAGGCATGGAACAGCAACAACGGAATGGCCGAGATCAAACCAAAGGCGGTGGTGTTCATTGCCACGGAAATACTTTCGGACAACAGGCTCGCCTTCTGGGCCGGATCGGCAGCAGCCACTGCGGTAAAAGCGGCGATCAGGCCTATGATGGTTCCCAGCAGCCCCAGCAGGGTCGCCACATTGGCCAACGTAGCAAGGTACTGAGTGCGTTTTTCAAGGCGCGGCAACACCTCCATCAGGCCTTCTTCCATTGCGTATTCGATGTCTTCACGGCGACTGTTGTTCAGCAGCCTTGCGATACCTGCTCCCAGTACCGATGCGATGGCACTGTCTGAACTGGTGGCCGCTTTCATGGCGCGCTGGTAATCCCGCTTCTGCAGGGCGGGCAATATACCCCGCTCGAAAGCGACCCGGTTTCTGCGGCGCACCGAACCCAGGTAGATAAAACGCTCCAGCGTAATGGCCAGACCAATCGCCAGAACAACGGCGATTGGGTACATGAATGGGCCGCCGTCCTGGAAGAATCGGATGATGGTATCGAGCATGATGTAAGTCTCCGTTGTTACTGCTGAGTCACGGTTTATCCAGGGCCGGAGTAACCAGAGCGGGTTCCAGCACCAATGGGTTCAGGGTTTCACGGAACTGGCGATGATTCTCCAGCGCGGTGGTTGAAACAGGTTGCATCAGTTCCGGTGCGGCCTGGTTCAGTTCAGCCCGTGGCCTCCGGGGCAAGCTTGGGGTCTGCCAGGGCAAGATATAAAGAATACGGGGATCGTCCTCACCTGCGCTGGCCGATATACCCGCCACCTCAAGTGAGCGACGTTGGTCCTGCGTCTCCTCCTCTGCTGCAGCGCCATGGGCCATTACCGATATCAAGACAGCGCAGCTCAACAGCGCAGACAAAACAGTCTTCGTGAACACCGGCATCATTGCAGCCTCCGTTCCAGATCGGCTATCCAGCCCGCAACCATCTTGTCTTCTTCTGCCACCAGCGTTTGATACCGCTGGTAGTGTGCAAGCGCTTTATCAAGATCCAGCAGATAGAGTTCCGAAATCACCGCCAGGTTGTAATGCAACTCAGCCGTGGCCGGAGAGGCTTTAACGCCTTTTTCCAGCAAGTTCGCCGCTTCATCAAAGCGATCCTGCTGTTTCAGCACCAGCGCCAGGTTATTCACTGTGACGGCATCTGCAGGATTAAGCTGAACCGCCTGTTGCCAGGCTTCAATGGCCCCCTCAACATCACCCTGTTCGTGGGCCAGCTTTCCTTTTCGGGACCATTCCTCGGCCTGCTCCGGCGAGTGAACCTGGGGTATTTCCTCCGCTTCTGGCTTAGGCGCATCACCAGTTGTGGCGCAAGCGCCAAGACCTGCAACCGCGATAAGCAGCAGGTAACGGCCATACTGAAAAAGTGATTCAGGCACCGTCGTTCTCCTTCATGGTCCAGCTCATCCAACGCAGGTCCCGGCTGTAACGGCCGGGATGCATTGCTGCCAGCACATCCAGGCTCTGGCCTATCCAGTTATCAAATCCACGGGTGGTAATGCGCTGATGGTTTTCGGCATGGAGTTCCATGGCACGCTCCTCCAGCGGATAGGCCTCTTCCTCAAGCAGCATCTGGTACTGCATGGTTTCAAGTTCGTTCAGCTCCGCCGGAACTTCCGAGGCCATCAGGTCTTTTGCGAGAGTGCGGTAGAGTTCCGCCCGGCGATACAGCACCTCCGATACCACCGACTCTCCGGCGAAAGATTCCGCCTCCAGAAAGTAACTCTGGGCTTGCTCGAGGGCCTGTTGCTTGCGCACCAGTGAATCCTCCAGTGGGTGGGCCAGCGCAATAGCGGCGAACCGATCTGCGGCTCTGGTACCAAGCTGGAGCGCAGCTTCACCCGCCCAGGACAATGTTTCATCCGAATGCCACTGACTCTTCGATTCAATGGTCACCAGGGCCTGCAAAGTTGCGCTGTCGGTAGCGCCTGTATCAATCAGCCGCTGGCGCATGGTTTGCTGTTGTACATGCTCGCCGGCATTGCGGGGTGCCGGCGCGGTTGCCAGCCAATCCCGGTACAGAGCGTTGCGTCGATCCGTTTCATCCGCTTCGTGATAGATGGCGGCAGCACGTAACCTGAGTGGCCAGGGGTCAGAGGTCTCTGCGGCTGAGGCCAGCAGTTCGTCGGCAGCCTTGAGAGGCTGGCCGGAATTCTGGTAGGCGAGAACCAGCTTTTCACCGGTTTGCTCGGTCAGAGGGTGAGCGGGATAATCAGACCGAAACCGGTTAAGTTCGTTAACGGCCATCATCCAATCGGACGCTTTGAGCAGTGTATTGGCTGCATCGAACCTCGCCTTAATGGCCAGTTCCGAACCCGGCATGACACCGCCAACGCGCTGGAAGTGAGCCACGGCAAGCGTGGCATTACCGGCCGCCGCTGCGTTCTCACCTTGTCGGTAAACTGCGGTTGCCAACTGCTCACGGATATCATCCTGTTCATCGGCCGACACCGCCAGTGCCGGCACTTTTTCAGCAAGCCCCAGGGCCTGGCGCCAGGCTCGCTCAGCCAGGCCATATTCGCCATTACGGTGCTGCACCCTGGCGATGACCAACCAGGCCGCGTAGCGCTCCTCCTGGCCGGCATTTTCCCAGTCGAGTGTTGCTTTCGCATACCCCAGTGCCTGGTCGAAATCACCGGCGTCGTACCACCGATTGGCAAGGTCTGCACGCAGGCCAGACAGTCGGTCATCCACACCGAATGCCTTGCTGTAACGCTGCGCTTCGTCACTCAGCGCTGATAGCCGTTGCGGGTGCTCAGTGGTTTCGTTAGTCAGGTTGCCTGCATCCAGATCTTCCCTGAGCAGGGTAACAGCAGCCCATGCTGATTCAGCGGCCCGATCGTAACCTTGGCCGTATCCAGCCATCCGGAAGTTCTCCAGCGCCTTGACACGGTTACCAGCCAACAGCCGGGCATCGCCGGCCAGGTGCAGAAGCTCCCCCTGATTACCGGAGCGAGGTGCCAATGCTTCGTAGTACCCTGCCGCTCTGGCCCAGGCACTTCCGGCACTGGCTGCGTCACCACGGGTATCTGCTTCTGTTCCAGCCGCGTAATAATAGTCACCCAGAAAACGGCTGTATTCCTGCCAGTTCTTCCGTTGATGATCAGCCAGGGCGGGATAACGATGGTCCGGCTGGAAGCTGGCGACGAAGCCGGCCTTGGCCTCCCGTGCCTTGTCGATATCCCCTGCCATCTGCCAGAAAGTGACACTTTGAGCCTTGAATTCAGCCTCAGACGAATGCCCGGAATAACCATTTACAAAGGCTTCGTTGATAGCGACGGCTCTGGCGTAGCGGCCTTCAACCGCGTGCAGATCGGCTAACCGGTCGTAAAGAATATGACGCCACGCCGAACCGGAACGATTCGCCACCCAGCGTTCGAGGGTCCGGTAATCATCCAGCCGGGATGCCATCAGGGCCAATACCCTGAAGCTGTCTTCGATCATATCCAGGCCGGACTCCGGCGGGTTTTCGAGCTGTTGTGAGCCCGGAAGTTGCTCGTCCAGCAGCACCATGAAGGTTTCAGCGGCTCGGTTCCAGGCTTGCTCACCCTGTTTGAACTGACTCCAACCGAGCATATATCTGGCTTTGGTCGACAGTTCCTGCCGGCCATCAATGGCCAGCAGCGGCCGGTAACCGGCTTCCGCCTCCTGATACTGACCGGCGGAGAACGCTGCTTCGGCAATGCGAAACCGGGCTTCAGAAACAAGATCTGATTTCGGGTACAAGCCCACCAGCTGTCGCAATCGCTGAATGGACTCCTGGTGCTGCCCTGTCAGCGCATGGGCCTTTGCCATCTGATACAACAGTTCGTCCAAGCGCCCGGAAAATGAACCTCGGGCCAGAATATTCTCGTAGCTGTCGAGAACCTCTTCGTAAATTTTAGCTTCCTGTTCTTCGGAAAATCCGATGTTCTGCCCGGAACGGTCCCGGATGTTGTTCAGTCGGTTAAGCGCGTCTATGCGCACTTCCGGCTCATCAGAATCCTCAAACAGTTTTTGATATCTTCGCGCAACTTCTGCCGGTGAAATGGCCGGCAGCGGGCGGGTTTCGAACTTCAGAAACACCGGCCGCATATCACCCAGGGTTTCACCATCCTTACCCAGCTCGACCCGAAACGACTCCTGTGCCTGCGCATAGCCGTGGCCAAGGGATAGCGCTATCAGAAGCGGCAGTGCACGTGCGCGAACGATTCCCCGTGTCATTGTGCGTCCTCCCCGAGGCTTTCAAGGGCAAGGTACTCGTACAGATGAGCAATCTGCTGTTCGGTTTTATCCAGAGCATGAGCCATGCGCTGGTCTTCCTCAGCCACAAAGGCCAGAGCCAGTGCGTCCAGCTCCTGCGCTGCAATCTGACGGGCACTGTGTACGTTCGCCTTCAATTTGACGGTCTGATCCTTAAGCTTTCGGGCTTCCGAAAGCTTGTCGTCGATTGACCTGGCCGCGCCGGAGGCCGGCGACTTCGTTTCCTTGAGGTTGTTCAGGGCTTTGATGAATACGCCCAGGTCATGGTCACTGCTGGCCAGTGTCGCGGCCATGTCATCAAGGCTGGCAACCCGGCGCACCGCCGCTTGCGCCGATGGCTGCTCAAGAAACAGGAACAGGTAAGCCATGCGTGGTTGAGTGAGCGTGCGACTGTCTGCCAGAAACCACTCGGTATCGGCCCCCCGCGCATCTTGCACCAACGCTTTGTAGGCTCCGTCTTTACGAATTCTCTGAGCCAGCTTGTCCAGAGTAACCCTTTCTCCCTGATAGGCAGCGTTGGCTGCTAACCAGGATTCACCCGCCTGCCCCGGGTAGCCGGCCAGGTCATAACCACGCCCCATTCCCAGCCAGGCATCGGAAACTCCCGGGTACGCCAGCGGGAACTTTTTAGCCCGATGCCAGCTCTGCATGGCTGCGCGGTGATTACCTTTCTCGGCAAGCGCCAGGCCGTGCAGGTAAAGGGCGCGCGGTGCGTAGTAACTATCGAGGGCCACTTTTTCAAGAAAGTCGACAGCCTTGTCGTACTCTTCACTCTTCAGCGCCAGGTAACCCGCCCGGAGGTTCAACTGATTGAGCAGATTCTTGCTGCGTGCGGTATCGGCATCTTTTGCGGCCATCGCCATCGCAACGCGCAAAGACACCAGAGCCCGGGAAGGATTCAGATCTTCACGGGAGAAATCTCCGGCAAGGTTCAGGTAACCAAGCGCAGCCCAATAGCCTTCATCCATAGCGGCCAGGTGGCGACCCGCCGCATCGGTTCTGCCCTGAATTCTTTCCAGCTCGGCCAGGCCAAACATCGCCTGTTGCCGAATGTCACCGTAGCCAGTGCGCTGTGCTTCCTGGTACCAGCGCCCGGCTTCCTTGAAATCTGCCTCTGCCAGCGCGAGGCTGGCACGCTCCAGCTCAATCTGACCCTTTCGGCTACTTTCCTGTCCGTCCTTGCTCGCGACTCCTGCCGTATGGCCGGCAGCTTCGTCAAACCGGGCCACCCCGGGGGCGAGTTCGGCGGGTACCCGCTCGACAACGCCTGCGTTGATCGTTGTACTGGTGAGAACAAGCGCTACTAACAAGGCGGATGGGTTCACTCGGCGTAGTGGTGTCATGGCGCTCTAGTTCCACTCCGTAAACGACACGTCCGGCTCGAAGTCCGGGGCTCTGGCATCCAGGGCCATCTGCAACCGGAACATACCGGACTGCTTGCGGAACCGATGGCTGATTTCCCTGCGCACAAACCGGTTGCTGTCCGCACGAGCATTCACCACGGCTCTGAGCCGGTGGCTACCCGCTGCCAGATTACCCGTGTAGAGCGAATGCACCCCGCCTTGCCGGAGGGATTCCCTTTCCTGTTCGCTGTAGATGTGAGAGGCCACTGGCTTGTCGTTGAGAAACAACTCGACAGAATCCAGCTCGAGAGACTGGCGCTCGCCAAGAGAAAGAAACAGAGCCACACGGGTGTCGGTAAGCGGTAACAGGTTCTGTTCAAGAGTGCGCACACCCGCCGTGTGGCGACTGACTTCCGTGCTCAGGCGATCAATGTCCGCATCCAGTGATGCAGCCTGTGTACTGGCGAAAAACAGGGTCGCCAGGAGTCCGGATATCCAGCGCCCCGGGGTCCGTGGGGCAATCCGGCAGTTTTGTGGTTTTTGTTTGCCGAACATAGTTGTCCTGTCATGCGTGGCCGCGCAAAGCCTTAACGCGGCTGGGTAACAAATCGCAATAAAGAGTAACACCCGCTAACAGCCAAGAACGGTATCTGTTTCACCAAATGAAAATTTGACGCCATTCCGGGGCGAAAGAGTGTCGATTTATTTGACAGGTAAAGAGCGGGAGGTATTTGGCGGGAATGCAGGATCGGCCAAAAAAACAGCTAACAATCTGTATTTAAAAGCATTTATATGAATATGGCCCGACCATTGCAAAGGTATGTATCGCGGGAGCGCCGTAAGGAATGCACCCGCTTGTATATGCCGAGCTTTGCCGATGCACTCAACCGCATCGGCTTTTTTTTTGCCCGATCGTTTCCTTACTTGGTCAGCTGCTTCATGGCCGACTCAAGCCCCTCAATAGTCAGCGGGTACATGTGGTTATTGACCAACTGTCGTGTAATCCCCAGCGAGCCACCAGAACCCCAGTAGCTTTCCGGTAACGGATTCAGCCACACAACCTTGCGGAAGTGCTCGGTGATCCGCTGCATCCACGTGGCTCCTGCCTCGTCATTCCAGTGCTCAATGGAGCCGCCGGGATGGGTGATTTCGTAGGGTGCCATGGTGGCATCACCCACAAAGATCACTTTATAGTCCGGCGTGTATTTGTGCAGGATGTCCCAGGTGCTTGAGGTTTCGTTCATCCGGCGAATATTGTTCTTCCACACACTTTCATAAACGAAGTTGTGGAAGTAAAAATATTCCATGTGCTTGAACTCAAGCCGGGCGGCCGAGAACAACTCTTCGCACACCCGGATGTGTGGGTCCATGGAGCCGCCCACATCAAAGAAGATCAGCACCTTTACCGCATTGTGGCGCTCAGGCACCATTTTCAGATCAAGATAGCCGGCATTTCTCGCGGTGGAACGTATGGTGTCATCCATATCCAGCTGGTCCGCAGCCCCCTGGCGGGCAAACTTCCGCAGGCGCCGCAACGCGACCTTGATGTTGCGGATGCCCAGCGTAATGCTGTCGTCCAGATCCTTGTATTCCCGTTTTTCCCAGACTTTTACCGCCCGCCCCTGACGGCCGTCTTTCTGGCCGATGCGGAACCCTTCCGGGTTGTAGCCATTGGCGCCGAAAGGCGACGTTCCACCGGTGCCGATCCACTTGTTGCCACCGGCATGGCGCTCCTTCTGCTCTTCCATGCGCTTTTTGAAGGTTTCAATCAGCTCTTCCAGGCCACCCAGAGACTCGATCTTGGCCTTCTCTTCTTCGGACAGGTGTTTCTCGAACTCGGCTCGCAGCCAGTCATCCGGTATCAGAGCCTGGAGCAGATCCTCCAGATTCTCGATACCGTCGAAATACGCCTTGAAGGCGCGGTCGAATTTGTCGAAGTGTCGTTCATCTTTTACGAGGCACACGCGCGCCAGGTAATAGAACTCCTCCATGTCGGCAAAAGCCAGACGCTGCTGGATCGCTTCCAGCAGGTCCAGAAACTCCCGCAGACTGGCCGGCACTTTCGCACGGCGGACTTCGAGGAAAAAATCGATCAACATAAAGCGGAACTCTTGCCAGAGATCAGTTTCGGCGACGCGCCATGAAGGCCAGCTTCTGCAACAGGTGCACGTCCTGCTCGTTCTTGACCAGGGCCCCGTAGAGCGGCGGCAACGCTGAACTGCTGTCTTTTTCCTGCAATGCCTTGGCGGACAATTCATCGGCCATCAACAGCTTCAACCAGTCGATCAGCTCAGAGGTTGACGGTTTCTTCTTCAGGCCAGGTACCTTGCGAACATCAAAGAACACCTCGAGGGCATCCCGCACTACTTGTTGTTGAAGGCCCGGGAAATGCACATCCACGATTTCCTTCATGGTGTCGTGGTCCGGGAAGCTGATGTAGTGGAAGAAGCAGCGGCGCAGGAAGGCATCCGGCAGTTCTTTTTCGTTGTTACTGGTGATTACCACGATCGGACGCTTCTTCGCTTTAACGAATTCCTGGGTTTCGTAAACGAAGAACTCCATGCGGTCCAGTTCCAGCAGGAGGTCGTTCGGGAACTCAATATCGGCCTTGTCGATCTCATCAATCAGCAACACCACTTGCTCATCGGTATCAAAGGCTTCCCACAACTTGCCTTTGATAATGTAATTGCGAATGTCCTTAACCTTTTCATCACCCAACTGCGAATCCCGCAGGCGAGAAACCGCATCGTATTCATACAGCCCTTGCTGGGCCTTGGTGGTGGACTTGATGTGCCAGGGTATCAAGCGCATGCCGAGTGCTGCCGCCATTTCCTCGGCCAGCAGGGTTTTGCCGGTGCCGGGCTCGCCTTTGATCAGCAACGGGCGCTGAAGCGCAATTGCTGCGTTAACAGCCATCTGCAGGTCATCGGTGGCTACGTATTTTTCGGTACCGGTAAACTTCATGTGTCTGTTTCCTGTTAGTTACTTTTTGGAATCCTGGTCTTTTTTAGCCTTGTCCTGAGCGCTCTGCCCGGTCTCGTCCGCCTCTGACGGATCGTCCTCGAAATCGGGCAAATCATCGAACTCGGAAAGATCAAAATCTTCCAGCCCGAACTCGTCAAGATCGTCATCCAGTTGTTCGGGCTGTTCTTCTTCTGGCAATTCGTCGACGTCTTCAACCACTTCGTCAACGGCCATCGGAAATTCATCTTCTTCGGTCTCATCTACCGATTCTACGGTTTCCGTGACTTCGGGGATCTCTGCCTCAACCGAAGACTCCGGGTCGGCGTCAAGATCCTCCGCAGGCTCGGGCTCCAATTCCGGCTCCGGCTCCGGCTCCGGCTCTGGCTCTGGCTCCTGCGCAGCCTCCTCCAGTACAGGTGGTGCCACTTCTTCCGGCAGGTCGTCAAGGGTCTCGCGATCGGAGGCTGCCGCCTGTTCCTGCGCTTCCCGCGCTTTTTTCTGGCGCAGCGCGAACAAACCTAAACCAACAATGACCACCAGTGCGGCAGCAATCGCGCCGAAGACCCAAACCGGTATGCCCCAAAGGGTGCCATTCTCAGGTTCATGTATCGGCACGTCTTCAGCTGCAGGTTCCGATACCTGAGCGGATTCCAGTTCGTCAACAGGCTCTGGCTCTGATTCAGGCTCCTGTTGCGCCTGCGAGGCCTCAACCGGCTCAGTTTCAGGAACGATTTCTTGCCCGGGCTCCGGCTCAGGCTGTGCCGGTGCATCGGCGCCTTCAAAAGGCAGGCTTTCAATCTGCTCACTGAGATCCGGCACCAACGGCTCGGAGACCACGGCAAGCGGAGGCTCTTCACCGGGCACAACGAAACTGGTCATGACGCTGAATTTACGGGCAAAGGTACCCCCATCAGCAACGACATCGATCTGGTAGCGGCCAACCTCGGGCAGCTTTTCAACAGTATCCCGGTACACGCCATCTTCCGGCGGCTGATCGGGCGAAAGAACCTTGGTGCCACGCCGCCCGTCTGCCGCCGTAATGGACAGTTTGACGTCCATCACCCCGAGAAAGTCGCCATCCGTAACCGCCTTTGCATCCTCAAAAAACGCTACTTCCAGCGAGACCGGGGCCTCTGCTGAAAATTCAGGAGGGATCGGGCTCACAACCATACGCAGGTTACTGACCACCGTTACACGACTGCCCTGCCCCAGGTCGCCCACAATCCGCCACTGGCCTGATGCCGGATCGGTTACCGTGATCAGGTCATAACCTGGCTCCGCGGCCCATCGCACGTTCTCGGGCAGGCTTTCGGGTGTAAACAGCTTGCCACCGGGCTGCGCCAGTTTCAGGTTGCTCAGTTCGGAGGAAGGGCCCCCGGAGAATATCAACGCGGTAAACTCAGTTACGCCCTCATCCACCGAGAAGGTGTCACCCTCAATGGGCACTTGCTCCTGAGGCACCGCCGTATTCAGGGCATCGGCAAATGCCAAATTCAACGCCTCGGCAGACTGAGCGAGCCTGAAACTGCCGCCGGTTTCCGCGGCCAGCGTGCGCAGAAACTCGATGTCTGCACGCTCCGACAGGCCAACCGTGTGAATGGTGGCGCCTTTAGCTTTAAGAGAAGGCAGCAGATTCTCAAGAATTCTGATTTCCTCAGCGCGACTGGCCGATTCGCCACCGGGAATATCCACTTTGCCGTCACTGAGCAGAATCAGATGCGTGTTTTCTAGAGTACCGCCCGATATCCAATCATTGCTGGCCTTCTCAATGGCCAGCCCAAGATTGGTGTGAAGCGCCACGGAACTGATCTGCTCCGACCGTTCGATCGCCATGTTACGCCAGGCTTCATTTACCGGGCCATGGGGTACCAGCATGTTGACGTACTGGCCGAACGTCCACAGCCCTGCTTCAGAGCTTTCTGGCAGCATTCTTGCGAGGAGGCGCACCGCCGGGCGGCGCAGATTATCCGGATCGGTTTCCTTCATGGACCCGGACATATCCACAACAATCCGAACGTCAGCCTGTTCGGGTAACGCCAGTGCCGCTTCCTGAGCGGTTGCCTGCAAAGGCAGCATTACCACCAGCACGACTGCAAAGAACCACTGAATTCGCTTCATAAGCAAGGTCGCCCACCCTTTTAATTATTATGTCGTTATGTTGGTTACTTGCGGACCAGCCGATAGCGGACAAGGTCAAGAATCCACACCAGCAGCATAACCACGGCCGCAACGCCGAAATTAAACAAAGCAGCACCTGCGGCATCGATATCCCCGAGGATCAATTCATAACCGGCAAACAGCCAGGCCGGAATCCACCAGCCTGCCAGGTCCGGCGACTCAACCGGTGTGAGGATCAGCACCATGAGCGCCGACAACAACAGCGTACGAAAGCCGTAAAACGGCAGCACGCGGAACAGTGCTTTCATCATGTAGAACAGCACGACAAAAGCGACCGCATAGGCGGCCCAGAATATCCCATAGGCCAAGGAGGCATTTGCATCAATCATTACAGAACCCAATGAATTATATGTTCTTCCCAATCGTCTTCCGGCACGGAGCTTTCAGAGATAACCCGACCCCGAACAGAAACGCCTGCACGGTGCACAGATTCAGGATCACCGGAACGCAACGGGTGCCAGTCTGCCAGTGGACGCCCCTCCGCCAGGGTGCGATAGGCACAGGTATAGGGCAGCCATGAGTAGCGGGCGACGGTTTCCGGTGTCAGTACCGTACACTCGGGCACCTTTTCCAGCCTCTGTGAATACACCGTGCACTGGCCGGTTTGCACGTTCATATACCGGCAGACCAGATCTGTATGGTAAACCTCTCCGGTATCTTCGTCCTGCAGCTTGTTCATGCAGCACTGCCCACAACCATCACATAACGATTCCCATTCCAGCTGTGTCATTTCATCGAGGCGCTTACGCTGCCAGAAGGGAATTTGAGCGCTCATTTTCTACGCTGCTCTACCTTGCGCTTGAAATCAACGATGTAAGTATCCTGCTCTTCCGGCATCTGCAGAAAAAAGCCTTTGTCGGCCACGGCCTCAATGACCTCTTTTCCGGTCGTACGGGAAAGCTTTTTATCGGGTGTCAGTAGCAAGTCCATGGCGTGGACCGGTTGACCAAAGATGGACCTGAGCGCCTCGGGGAGCTCATCCCAACTCTGTCCGCGGCGCACGTAAATATAGGTGTCGCTTTTTTTGCTGCTGCGAAACACCGAAATAAATTCACGGTTTGTCATTGCTTCAGAAGTTCCTCGATTTCAGGTGCAACCGGGGCCAGAATGGCCTCGCGCCAACCTTCAAAAAATAGTTGTCCTGCCAGTGTCCCGTCCTTGAGAATCTTTTCAATACGTTTTCTGGGCGCAAGAATTTCTATCGGAATATCATGATGTTCCGACATCTTGCTGAAGCATCGCTTTACCTTTTTGTACAGCGCTTGCTGGTCCCTGGTCAGTGGTCTGGGAATCAGTTCCAGCGACGATGCATCAGCTTCTGTGCCGGCACGCACCAGCTCCAGCAAATGTTCGCCATAACGTTTTACAATACCGCCCGGCACCCCCTGAATATCGTTCAGTGCACCAAGCGAGCCCGGGCAACGTTCGGCGATGGCAATCAGCAGGGCGTCATTCAACACCCGGTTGCGAGGCCTGTCCACCCTCTGGCATTCGTGCTCCCGCCAGGACACAAGTCGCTGGAGCACCGCTTGCTGTTCGGGCGTCAGCGTCCAGCCACCACGGAGCTTGAGATAATGCTGATCCGGCGCTTCCTGATTGGCGGCCTCATCCGCAAACCGTCGCGATTCGTCAGCCAGGGCGTGCTCAAGATTACGCGCCGTCAATTTGGCGAACACCCAGTCAGACAAAGGCTCCAGAAACCGGATGTCGTCTATTGCGTACCGTTGCTGCTCGGGCGTCAGTGGGCGCGACACCCAGTCTGAACGGGTGACGGACTTATCCAATGCCTCACCGAACAAAGATTCCACCAGCCTGGCGTAACCGACTGAAAAGCCAGCACCCGCCAGGGCTGCACCGATCTGAAGATCCAGCACTCCGGCGGGCGCCACATTCAGCCAATGCCGGAATAGCTCAAGATCCTCGCTCATGGCATAGAGCAATTTCGGGCGCTGTTCATCCGCCAGCATTTCCCGGAACCTGGCCGAGGCTTCCGCCACCTGCGGGTCAACCAGCCAGTAATCACCATCCCCACCCAGCTGAACCAACCCGGGAATCGGGTAAAAGGTGGACACACGCTCAAATTCAGTATCGAGTGCTACCGGACAGCCGGGGGCCAGGCCCGCCAGCCATTGGTCCAGCTCTTCCGGCGTGGCCAGCCAGCGAATGGTGTCCGGGGCCGGGGGTACCGGTATTGCGCTCGGTGTTTGAGTCATAAAAAACCTGGGGTTATTCGGAAAGGGGTTTACGGCCCCGGAAGGCGTGCGTCAGGGTGAAGCCATCCACATAGCCAAGTTCGCCACCCACGGGAATACCATGGGCCAGACGGGTAATCAGTATGTTCTGGCCATCAAGGCGGTCGGCGATGTAATGCGCGGTAGCTTCCCCTTCAACCGTAGGGTTGGTGGCGAGGATCAGCTCACTCACGCTCTCGTCGCGCACCCGCCGCAACAAGCGCTCAATTCCGATCTCTTCCGGGCCCACACCATCTATCGGCGAAAGGTGCCCCATTAGCACAAAGTAGCTGCCCCGGTAGTCTCCGGCCTGTTCGATGGCCAGAAGGTCCGAGGGGCTCTCAACAACACACAGGGTGCCGGTCCGGCGTTCAGGCTTATCACAGATCCGGCATATTTCTGTATCGGAAAAGTTCTGGCAACTTTCGCATCTGCGCACGTTGTCCATAGCCTGGCTCAGGGCGCTGGCAAGACGCACACCACCGGACCGGCCTCTTTCCAGCAAATGGAACGCCATGCGCTGGGCTGTCTTCTGGCCGACTCCCGGCAAGCACCGGAGGGATTCGACCAACTCATCAACCAAGGGGCTGAATGCCATGAACACTCCTCAAAGACAATGGCAAACCGGATCGGGCTCAAAACGGCATTTTGAATCCGGGCGGCATGCCCATACCGGACATCATGCCGGACATTTTATCCTTCTGATGCGCCTCCACGCGGCGTACTGCATCGTTCACCGCTGCGGCCAGAAGGTCTTCAAGGATTTCCTTGTCCTCGGAAAGTAACGAGGGATCGATTTCGACCTTACGCACATCGTGGCGACCGTTCATGGTCACTTTAACCAGGCCGGCACCGGATTCACCGGTCACTTCAGCCTTGGCAACTTCTTCCTGGGCCTTCTGCATCTGCTCTTGCATCTGCTGGGCCTTTTTCATCAGATCGCCCATATTGTTCATCATGCGATTATCTCCTGCCTGTCTCTGCGGGGCGGATGCTTTCTTCTACAACGCGCCCTTCAAATCGTTCAACAATACTTTGCACCAACGGATCTTGCCGGATGGATTCTTCCGCCGATTTCTGACGGGCTACCCGCTGGCGCTCCTCAAAAGCGGCCGGGGTGTGCACACCCGGTTCGCCCTGCTCTATTTTCAACTGTGTGGCGTCGCCAAAACGCAATCTCAAGGCGGCCACAATCTTTTCTTCGTGGCGTTCATTCAAAAGCCGTGCATGGCCTTCGTCCAGGGTTAGCACAACGGTATCACCGACCATGGCCATGGCGCTGTAACTGGCCAGATTACCTGGCATGCCGTTGATTTCCAGTTGTCTGAAATCACGCTCCCACACGAAGCCGTCTGCAGTCACCGGTTCCTGTGGGGCAACCGCGGGGGGTACCTCTGCAACACTGGGCTCTGGATCTGGCACCGGCTGCAACTCCGGTTCAGGCTCATTGACCTGCGCAGGCTCTTCGTTGCTGATAACCGGCACCTCATTATCCGGTGCACCGCCGAATGGCTGATCACCGGGATCCGGGTCCCACGGCGGCGCATCGATAACGGGCGGTTGTGGCTCTACTTCTGCAACGGGAGCATGCTCCGGCTCTGGCTGAGGCGGCATTTCGGACCGGGCGTTGATGGTCGGCTCGGGAACCGCCGTCTGTGTTTCAGACTGCAGGCCAGGCTCGGGCTCCGGATCGGCACGGCCGGCCGTTTCGTTAGCGCCAGACGCTAAAGTCGGTGGCTCGCGGCGGTCTGCGCCGGGCCTGAACGCAAGCATGCGCAACAGGGTCATTTCGAAGCCCATGCGGGCATCCGGCGTTACGGCCAGGTCTTTCCTGCCCATCAGGGCGGTCTGGTAAAACAGCTGAGCATCCTCAGCGCTGAGCCTGCGAGCGAGTGCCTGGGCCTGGGCGGCGTCCCCCATCGCATTATCAGCACTGCCCGGAACAACCTGTTCCATGGTCACCCGATGGAACAGAGAAAGCAGGTCGGCAAGAATAACGGCGTAGTCCGGGGCAAAATCCGAAATGCGGTTGATTTCAGACAACAACCCGGGGCCGTCCCGCTCAACCAGCGCATCGACAATGCGCTCAATATCCCGCTGGTCGATGGTGCCCAGCATGGTGCTGACATCACTGGCCGCCAGATTCTGATTGCCAAAGGCAATAGCCTGATCGGTCAGACTCAAGGCATCCCGCATACTTCCGTCCGCCGCACGGGCGAGCAGCCAAAGTGCCGGGTCTTCAAAGGGAATCTGTTCTTCTGTCAGCACATGCTTGAGGTGACCGACAATATGCTCTGGCGTCATCCGTTTGAGGTTGAACTGCAAACAACGGGACAACACGGTAACCGGGAGTTTTTGGGGGTCCGTCGTGGCCAGCAGGAATTTGACGTGTTCCGGTGGCTCTTCCAGGGTTTTAAGAAAAGCGTTGAACGACTGGTTGGTGAGCATGTGAACCTCGTCGATGAGGTACACTTTGTAGCGGCCACGGCTGGGTGAGTACTGAACGTTGTCGGTCAGTTCCCGCATGTCATCAACACCGGTGCGAGACGCTGCGTCAATTTCTATCAGATCGACAAACCGACCTTCCAGAATTTCCTTACAACTGCCGCATTCGCCACATGGGTTCGGCGTAATACCGGTTTCGCAATTCAGGCACCGGGCCAACAGGCGGCCAATGGTGGTCTTACCGACACCCCGGGTACCGGTAAACAGATAAGCATGGTGCAGGCGCTGATGCTCCAAAGCGTGCACAAGTGCCTGCAGCACGTGTTCCTGCCCCACCATATCCTCGAAGGTGCGGGGGCGCCATTTTCGGGCTAAAACCTGGTAGCTCATGATCCGTCAACTGCTCTGAAATCAGGGCCTAACAATACCATGGACCCGGTTTCAGAAGAAGGATCATGTGCTCGAACCGGTGTTGGTAACCCGCTCACCCGGACCTGCCGCATTACGTCCGACAAGAACAGCCAGCCGAAAAGTCAGAACAGGACGACGCAGCGCGCACATAGCGGGCTCTGGGCCAACTCATTACAGGGGGGGGTAAAACGAGAGGAAAAACTATGGGGGTGACCCCACCAGCAATTCTCCGGCACACACATCCACCGCTTCGGCTGCTCCCTTCCGGGCCTGACCGGGTTCACGGTTTCATGTTGCGGAGGCACCAATGGGGCCACCATAACGGCGTTCAGGGACATTTCCCCGAAAGCGGCGCGCATAGTATCAGAAGGGTATTCTGACTACAACGGCTTAAAGCGGCAAAGGCACCTCATCCTGCCTGAACCAACATGCAATACTGTAACGGGTACGGCGGGCTTGCAGAACCTCATGGGGCACCTCTTCACTCAAGAAAAGCACTGCCCGACCGGCCTGGGGCCTCACCAGCCCCACAGCAGACACGCCATCGGGGCCATAAACCCGCAACTCACCGCCATCCTCAAGGCCCCAGCCTTCATTCAAATACAGCACCAGACTGATCACCCGGGAAGCCCTGCCCCGGAAGCTGTCGAGGTGACGCTTGTAGAAATCCCCGGGCTGATAAGTGGCGTAGTGAGCCTCATAACGCTTGAGCCCCAGAAACAGGCGCTGATTCAAGCCCTCACGAAGTGTGTCGAAGAAGCCAAAAAGTTCCGCCTGCGGTGCACTGAACCCTTCCAGCCAGGCTATTTTATCCCGCCGAATGCTGCGATCCTTCACAAGGTCGGCGCCGCGCCCTACCCCGGCACGCTTCATCGCCTCGGTTTTATGCAGAATGTCCACCTCGTGGCGCAAGGCATCGACCAACCCGACCGGAAGACGGGAGGACAAATCCATTTCCACCCAGGCCTGCGCGGCAAGACCATCCGCCAGCTCGTCCAGCCAAACATCATCCACGTGGCCGGCAACAGCATCGGCGCCCGCAGCTATAGCCAGCTCATCACCAGCCAACCGGTCGAGCAGCTCTGCTGCCGGTTCAAGGCGGGGGTCCGGCAGAGGGATAACAACCGCGCCAGCATTTTCAGCATCCATTAAAAAGCCTCCAGATATTTGCGCTATTGTATGATCAAACTCGCCCGCGAAGCGCTTTTAATTTAGGCTCTACATCAGGCAAATACACTTATGGAAGAATGTACCCAACATGTCAGAAAGCAGTGACAAACCACCGATTTCTGTAAACCCCGGGCAGTGGTCATTTACCCGTTGGAAGACCATTGGCCAGCTGGAAGCTCTGGAAGTGCACCACCCGCTGTTTCAGGCGACGGTTTTTCTGCAGGGCGCCCACCTCAGCCACTTCTCGCCCAGGGATGAAGCTAACTGGCTCTGGCTGAGCGACCTTGCAAAATTCCAGCCGGGTCGTGCCATACGGGGCGGCATTCCCATTTGCTGGCCATGGTTTGGTGACCCCTCCCGTAATCCGCCGGCCATCCGCTCTCACATCAAAACGACGTCAGCCCATGGCTTTGCGCGAACGGCGCTTTGGCGCCTGGAAGATGTTCGGGAGAGCGCCCACGAAGTAGAAATCAGTCTGTCACTGAATGCCAACGAAGACTTTTCCGAGCACTGGACGGGGCATGCGCTGGTGCTTGTCACCTTCGGTTTTTCGGTAAAGGGCTGTCAGATAGCACTGACCACCACCAACCTGTCCAGAAACCCGATGGCCATCAGCCAGGCACTGCACACCTACCTGCCCACCCAGGACATCGCTCGTACTCGGCTGCTTGGCCTGGGTAACAGCCAGTACATCGATACCCTCAAAGATTGGGATTACTTCAATCAGGAGGGCCCGGTCTATTTTGACGGCGAAACAGACCGAATCTATGAGACCGGTGAGCCGTTGATCCTGGTCACGCCCTCGGGCAAACGCAAGCTGACGTCGGTGGGCAGTGATTCAACGGTGGTCTGGAATCCCGGCGTAGAGAAGTCCAGACGGCTGTCAGACTTCCCGGATACTGGCTGGCAAAAAATGCTGTGTGTCGAAACGGCCAATGCCGCGGCCGATTATCGAGTGTTAAATGACGGCCAGAGCCACACCTTAGGCGTACTGATCGGCCGGGCATGAACCAACAGAACCCGACATTTCCAGCACGCACCAGCCACTACAATGGGAGCCATTATGGGCCTGGCATCGTTTCTTAAATCCAGACTGGTTCCCGCCGAGCTGGATGAGCAGGTCGATAAAATAAAGAAACCCATTGGCTCGCTCGGGTACGACCCCTGGGGCTACAACAATGACGTCGTCAAATACGGCTTCAGCGTTACCCGCCACATTTATGAGAAGTACTTCCGCGTTCAGGCCAGTGGTGTTGAAAACATCCCGGCCGAAGGCCCGGTACTGATCATTGGAAACCATTCCGGCCAGCTTCCTCTTGACGGCCTCCTGATCGGCTACGCCATCGCTTCCCGCAAGGAAAAGCCCCGCATTCCCCGGGCCATGATCGAACGCTTCTTCCCGACAGTACCCTGGCTGGGCAACTTTCTGAACGAACTGGGCGCAGTGCTGGGCGATCCGGTTAACTGCGCTAAAATGCTCGAAAACAACGAAGCGGTGATCGTGTTTCCGGAGGGGGTAAGAGGCTCCGGCAAACTCTACCGCGACCGCTACCAGCTCAAGCGCTTTGGCAACGGTTTCATGCACCTGGCTATGAAATACAACGCCCCCATCGTTCCGGTTGGCGTTGTCGGCTGCGAGGAAACCATACCGGCGATTGCTAACATCAAGCCCCTCGCCAATGCCCTCGGCATCCCGTATGCCCCCGTCGCACTGCCGGTCATCTTCCCGGCCAAGGTTCATCTTAATTTCGGCAAGCCCATGTACTTTGATGGCACCGATATTCCCGAAGAACAAGTAACAGACCGGGTCGAGGCGGTCAAAGCCGAGATAAGCCGGTTGATCGACAAAGGCCTGAGCGAAAGGAAAAGGCTGTTCTGATGACAAGCAATCCCAGACCCCAGATTCTCGTCACTGGCGCCGCTGGCGCCCTGGCTCAGCAAGTCATAAAAAAACTGCGCGCCACCTGCGATCTGGTCGCCGTTGATTTCCGTGAACAGGTTTACCTGGGCGATGACATCCCCAGCTACTGCATCGATTTTAACAAGCGCGTGTTCGAAGACCTGTTCCGACGTTATCACTTTGACGGCGTAATTCATCTGGGACGGGTACAATCCAGTGAGCTGACCCGTATGCGCCGGTACAACGCCAATGTACTGGGCACCCAGAAACTGCTGGACCTGTCTCACAAATACGGCATTCGCCGCATCATCGTACTCTCCACGTACCACGTATACGGGGCCGTAGCCTACAATCCGGCCCTGATCGACGAAGCCGCCCCCCTGAAAAGCGCTGGTCTGAGTGCCGACCTGATCGACTCCGTCGAACTGGAAAACCTCGCTAACATCTACCTGTGGCGCTATCCGGAGCTCAACATAACGATCCTGCGGGCATGCAACATCGTCGGCCCGGGGGTGCGCAATACCATGAGCTCCCTGCTTGCCAGCGAACGAGCACCGGTGCTGGCCGGCTTCTCCCCGATGATGCAATTCATACACATCGACGATATGGCAGAAGCCATTGTGCTGACACTGAACAAGCCGGTTAAAGGCGTGTTCAACGTGGCGCCCCACGACTGGGTGGCGTATCAAAAAGCCCTGAAACTCTGCGGGTGCCAGCGCATTCCCATCCCATCGATACCGCCGGTGGTGCCCAAAATGATCGCCTCCCTGTTAAAGCTTCGAAGTTTCCCCCCTTACCTGCTGGCATTCTTCAAGTATCCGGTGGTGATTGACGGACGGAATTTTGCCAAAGAGTTCAATTTCACCCCAAAACGCCCGCTGAAAGAAATCTTCAGTTACTATCGCGACAATAAGAAACCCGTGTGATCCCCGCACAAAAATGTTGAATTGACATGGACGTAAACGGACTTTCAAGGCTACCCTGTACAGGTTAAGTACAGTCCGGCGGTTCAAGGGAAAGACCGAATGTTCAGGGACCTCAGCGTCATCAGTTACGGCACGTGCGCGGCTGTTTTTGCCGTGCTGTCGGTTATGGTCGCCAGACGCTACCTGCGGCGGGACCTGGACCGCGCGCTGTTTCTCGCCTCTTTTGTTACCACACTGTGGGCCACCATGCTGGTCACCCAAAGTATTTGGGGGCAGCCCGGGTTCTTCACCCGCTACCTGCTGGAGCTGCTAAGGGACACCGCCTGGCTCCTGCTGCTATTCGCCATCCTTCGCGACTCATACCGGCAGGCCAGGTTTGGTGGACAACTCCGTAAGGTGCTGGGCATAGCCACCTTCGCACTGCTGGTTACCCTGCTCGCTCTCGGCACACTCGAATTCGTTTTTGACCTCGACATCGTCAACGGAAAGACCAAGCTGATCGGCCAGATCGCTCTGTCACTGCTCGGCCTGTCGCTGGTTGAGCAAATCTGGCGCAACTCCCCGGCGCTCGGCCGGTCCAGCATGAAATACCTGTGCATAGGCACCGCTACTATCTTTGCCTATGACTTCTTTATGTACGCAGACGCTTTGTTGTTCGGGCAGGTGGCAGACTCTTTCTGGAACGCCAGAGGTTTCGTGAACGCCGCCCTGGTGCCCATGTTTGCCATCAACGTCATAAACACCCGTAAGCAACCCGTCGACTTTCAGTTATCCCGTGCAGCGGTCTTCCACGCCGGCACCCTGATGATTGCCGGCGCCTACCTGATGTTGCTAGCGGTGGGCGGATATTACGTCCGCACACTGGGTGGCGAGTGGGGTGAAGCTCTGCAGGTGCTGTTCATCACCATCTCTCTGGCGTTTCTGGTCACCTTGCTGATGTCTCGCCGAATTCGCAGTCGGTTGATGGTCTTTATCAGTCAGAACTTCTTTGACTACAAATACGATTACCGCGAAGAGTGGCTGAGGATGACCCGGGAACTGGCCAACCTCAGCGACGCCCCTCCTCTGCCAGAACGGGTTGTTCGGATACTGGCCGGACTGGTGGAAAGCAATGCCGGCGCGATCTGGGTAAAGGCCGACCATAAGGGCTACGAACTCAAAGGCAGCGTGAACATTGCCATTCCGAAGTACACCTCCATCGATGGCGACTCGGAACTCGTGCACTTTTTCCAGGAACGGGAGTGGATCATTGATCTCCCGGAATACCGGGAAGACCCGCTCAGTTACAACCTCCTGGAACTACCGGACTCCATCACCAACACCCCGGACGCCTGGTTGATCATCCCACTGTTTCTGGGCAACGAACTCTATGGCATTGCCATGGTAGGCAGGCCCTATGCACGGGTTGATCTGAACTGGGAAAACTTCGACCTGATCAAAGTCGTCGCCCGGCAAACCTGTAACCTGCTGGCGCAAGCCGACGCACAGAACCGACTGTCCCGTGCCATGCAGTTTGAAGCGGTCAGCCGAGCCTCTGCTTTCATGGTCCACGACCTTAAAACCCTTATTGCGCAGCTCTCGCTGCTGGTCAGAAACGCACCCAAGCACAGGAACAACCCGGCCTTCATCGACGACATGATCGCCACCACAGACCACGCCGTGCGTAAAATGTCGAACCTGGTTGACCACATAAGAAAACCAGCCGGCCCCGATGAGGAGCAGCGCAGCAATATTGACCTGACCGGCATTGTGCGTGAACTGGCAGAACACAACAGCAGGCGGAACCCGGCACCCCAGCTACTGGGAAATCCACCACCGATCTTCATATGCGCGGAGAAGGAACAGCTCAGAAGCGTACTCGGACACCTGATACAGAATGCTCAGGATGCCACCCCACCGGACGGCGAACTGACCCTCAACCTGAAAACAGCCAAAGGCAAAGTGGTGCTGTTTATTCAGGACACAGGAACGGGCATGTCGGAAGAGTTTATTCACACCCGGCTCTTCAAACCCTTCGAAAGCACCAAAGGGCTCACCGGCATGGGCATTGGTGCCTACCAGGCGAGAGAGTACATTCAGGAACTGGGAGGCAGCATCGATGTAACCAGTGAACCCGGCGTGGGCTCCTGCTTCTCGGTCAGAATACCCTTGGCGCAATCTGGCACCAAAACGGTTGTTGAAGCCCTGCCTGCGCCAGCTTGTGAAATCGAACCAGAGGCAAAAACCGTCAACTAACCGACGCATACAACCTTTTTATTAACTCGGCATTGCAAAGTGTCAATGTTCAGTTAAGAATCGTACACATGGAAAAGGCCAAGGCGCTGCCCCGGCCGACGACAGAACACGGAACAAAGGATTGATTGTTGTTGTGAAACAGCTACTGATTGTAGAGGATGATCCAGGCCTTCAAAGCCAGATGCGTTGGTGCTTCAACGATGACGTTGAAGTCTCCGTAGCCGCTGACCGCGAAGCCGCGCTGGCTGCACTTCGCCGCCTTGAGCCCCAGGTAGTTACACTGGACCTCGGCCTGCCACCAGACCCCGGAGGAGCAACCGAAGGCTTTGCCCTGCTTGAGGACATCCTCCGGCTCGCGCCCCAAACCAAAGTCGTTGTGGTAACCGGCCGGGAAGACAAAGAAAACGCGGTCAAAGCCATCGGCATGGGTGCCTGTGATTTTTACCAGAAACCGCTGGACGCAGACATCCTCACCTTCGTGGTCAATCGCGCCTTCCGTCTCGCTGAACTGGAAAAAGAAAACCGCGAGTTGGCCAGCCAGAATAATGGCAACAACATCAAAGGTATTGTCGCTGCCAGCCCGGAGATGCTTGCCATCTGCCGCACCGTAGAAAAAGTTGCGCCAACCGACGTGACCACCCTGATTACCGGCGAAACCGGCACCGGCAAGGAACTGCTGGCACAGGCCCTGCACGACCGCAGCCACCGGGCCGACAAACCGTTTGCTGCGATTAACTGTGCCGCAATTCCGGAGAACCTGCTGGAAAGCGAACTCTTCGGCTTTGAAAAGGGCTCTTTTACCGGCGCCACCCAGAGCAAGAAAGGCAAAATCGAAAGCGCCAACGGCGGCACCTTGTTTCTTGACGAAATCGGCGACATGCCGATGGCGCTCCAGGCCAAGCTGTTACGCTTTTTGCAGGAACGGATGGTCGACCGCGTGGGTTCCGTAAAGCCGATCCCTGTGGATGTACGGGTGGTTTGTGCAACTCACCGCAACGTGCAGGAACTGATCAGCGAAGGCGCCTTCCGGGAAGACCTGTATTACCGCATCAGTGAGATCACCCTGGATGTGCCCGCGCTTCGCGACCGGGACGGCGACGCCATCGTCATCGCCCAATCGCTGCTGCAAAGTCTGGGTAAACAGATGGACCGCCCCAACCTTTGTTTTTCAGAAGATGCGGCACAGGCCATCAGCACCTACAGCTGGCCCGGCAACGTTCGGGAAATGATCAACAAAGTGAAGCGAGCCATCATCATGGCCGATGGCAAACGCATTACTGCAGACGACCTGGTGCTGCCGGTAGAAACAACCTGCGACACCGATTACCAGCTGAACCTGAGACAGGTACGGGAAGTAGCCGAGAGAAAGGCCATCATTCAGGCACTGACAACCTGCAATTACAACATGGCGCAGGCGTCTCGGCTTCTGGGCATCACCCGCCCCACCTTGTACAACCTGACCGACAAATACCGAATCGAAACGTCAACAGCCACCAACGGTGCCTGATCATGATGACTGGAACAGAACAAGACCCGATAAAAAAAGGAACAGGGCATGAACGTTAACAAATTTATGCGTGCGTCATTACTTTCAGCCGCTATCGCAGCGGGCCTTGCCGGGTGCAGCAACGAGCCGGACATGTCCCAGGACGACATCCAGTACATCAGCCATGTCGATCAGGCTCGCTTCTTTCAGCGCCAGGGCGAATTGAAAGCCAGTACCATCGAAGCCAGAAGCGCCATTCAGCTTCAGCCTGAACGCATCGCCCCCTATTTTGTCATCATTGACAACCTGCTCACCGCAGGTGATGCCGTAAACGCCGAGCGTCAGCTTGATCAGCTGCTGGAAAAGATTGGCGCAGGCACCCTGAGCCAGGCAGAGCAGAATCAGGCTGCCCTTATCCGTGCCGAATCCCGGATTCTCCAGGGCAAAACGCCTGAAGCCATAGCCGCCCTGGACAGCCTGACCTCGCCCTCCAGAGATCAGGAACTCGAAGCAGACAACCTTCGGGGCCGGGCCTGGTTAGCCAGTGGCAACCTGGAAAATGCCGAACAGGCATACCAGAATGCCCTCGAACGGCACAGCAACAATGCGGTTGCCGCGGTCGGGCTTTCCAGAATTGCCGCAGCCCGGGAAGAATTCGATGCCGCGACGGAACAACTCGCGCAAGCCGAACAACTCGATGGCGAACACGAAGAAGTGTGGCTCTGGAAAGCTCAACTGGCGCACATTCAGGGCCAGTGGCCACAAGCGGAGCAAGCCTACATTCGCGCGCTGGAAAGCATCGGCCAGTACGATGTCATGACATACCGGAAATACCAGACCATCTCTGCGCTGGTCACGGTCCTGCGTCAGCAAGGTAAGTCGGCAGAAGCCTTCGTTTATGAAGAAATCCTCGCCAAATCGGCGCCCGGCACCATCAAAAGCAACCTCGAAGCCGCGACAGCCGCCTACAACGAAGGCGACCTCGACACCGCCGCCCGGTACCTGCAGGAAGTGCTGGCTCAGGCGCCCGGCCATCAGCAAAGCGCGCTGATGCTTGGCGTCATCCGTTTTCGCCAGGGTCGCGCTGAGGAAGCCGAACAGCTGCTTCAACCTCTGTCAGAAATGGACGATGCCGACGGCGTTCGGAAGCTACTGGCCGCAACCCGCATCTCCATGCAGGATCCTCAAGGCGCAAAATCGATTCTGGACAACGTCGACAACAAGGATTCGGATCCACAAACCCTGGCGCTGGTGGGCATTGCAGCCCTCGCATCCGGAGATGATCAAAGTGGCCGCCAGCTTCTGGAAAAAGCCCTTGAACTGGCACCCGACAATCACAAACTGCGACTCAGGTACGCAGCCTACCTGATGCAGGTTAAGGATTACGACCAGGCGCTCAGTCAGGCCGGAAAAATACCGGACGACGCTCCCGAAGCCGTGCAAGGTCAGCTGCTAACCTCACAGGTTCAGGCGTTTTCCGGCAATACGGATGCTGCCCGCCAAACCCTGGATGCCTGGTTGAAGAAAAACCCGAACAGCGTTCCAGTGCTGATCGCTCGCGGAAATCTGGCCAGCAATCTGGGCAATACCGTGCAGGCGCAGCAGTTCTACAACACGGCCCGGGAACAAGCACCCAAAGACCCGACACCCTTGGTCGCCCTGGGCAACCTGGCCCGTAACAACAGCGATACAACGAAAGCACTGGCCTTCTATAAAGAAGCCATTGCCCTCAATCCAGACCACACTGGCGCCATTCAGGCCGCCGCCCGACTCATGGGCCGTGAAGACCTGACTGCGCTGATGAAGGAAATGCGGGAGCAGCACCCCCAAGCCAACGGTCCACGCCTGGTGCTACTGGAGTCCGCCCTGATCAACAACGATTCCGCTCAGGCGGACGAACTGACCGCACAGTTGATGGAGCGTGAGCAGGAGGACGAGCCAAGCGCTACCGAGCCTATGGTCGCCGCCGTTTACGAAAGTATCGCAACCCAAATGGCCCAGCGGAGCAAGCTGGACCGTGCTCTGGAGATACTCAACCGTGGTCGGATTCTGTTCCCCAAGGATGAGAGCATTGCGCTGAAACTGGCCGCCATCGAATTCCAGCAGGGCAACACGGCGGAAGCCCGCAACGCCATACAGGATGCCAAACAGCATCACCCGGACTCCCCTGCTCCTTATCAGGTCGAAGCCAGTTACTACGAAAATACCGGGGAACATCAACAGGCCGCGGAGCTCTATGAGCTGGCACTTGGAAAACGCAGCTCAGCAGAACTGGAAGTCGCCCACGCGCGCGCCCTCACCAAAGCGGGGCGCGCCCAGCAGGCCATCGAAGGGTTACAGGACGCAGCCAGCCGTTTCCCCAACAACCAACCGATTCTTCTCAGCCTGGCCATGAACCATCAGCAGAATGCCCAGCCAGAGGAAGCCATAAAGCGTTATCAGCAGCTCATCGAACTGAGCCCCGATAACCCATTGGTATTGAATAACCTGGCCTGGCTGTACTACGAAACCGACAACGATCAGGCTTCCGATCTGGCCCGCAAAGCCTATGAGCTCGCACCAGACAATGCTGCCATTGCCGATACTTACGGCTGGATATTGTTCGAATCCGGAAAGCACACCGAGAGCCTGGACGTGCTGAAGAAAGCCCATGAGCTTGCTCCGGAGTCTCAGGAAATTGCCATGCATCTGGTTGAAGCCTACCGGGCCGCAGGCCTGGCGGATGAAGCCCGGCAGGTTATGGCAAAATTTGAGGGCAGCACTAACGGCTAAGCAGCTATAACCGCCAACGTGACATAACAAAACGTTCCTATGCACCGGTGGCGGCCATCACTCCCCGCAACAATACTTTACGTATTGTTTCAAACCGCAAGGAAGGTGAGTTATGGCTGCTATCAAAGCGTTGGGGCTTGGCACTGTGGTGGTTCTGGTAAGCGGCTGTCAAAGTTGGCAGTTTCGGGACATTGAAGACCTGCCCCCTACCGCCGCAATTCCCGAAGTCAGCGAACCCGGCAAAGTCGACGTATGGTATTTTGACGCCATTACCGGCAACAACGTTCAGAGCCTGCTGGACGCCGAAAAGTACCCGGATTCACCTGACGAAATCAGCGAAATGTCCGAGTTGCGCCAGGCAACAAGCCGGGGAAACAACTACGGAACGCTGATTCGCGGCTATGTCGCGCCGCCCGCCACGGGGGAATACACCTTTTACATCAGCGGTGACGACGAAACACAGCTTTGGCTATCGGACTCACAAAGTCCGGACACCGCCGTCCAGATCGCCATGACCATGTCTACCCCTGTCGAGAATTATACCCGATACAGCTCTCAAACCTCGGGGGTTCACTATTTGGAGGCGGGCTCGAAATACTATTTCGAGCTCAGGCACAAAGAAGGGGGTTGGGATGATCATTTCAGCGTTGCCTGGTCTGGCCCGGGCATTACTCAACAGATAATCAGAGGCGAGCACCTCTTTAGCTGGGCAACGAAAAGCCCCGACAGCGCGCCAGACATGAGCGCCGAAGACGCCTACATACTGGGCTACAAAATCGGATACTTCGATGCCGAACAAGGCCTGAGTTTCAACAGCACCTATCCACCCATGGATGATGATGGTGACAACCTCTACGATAACTGGGAAACAGTATACGGCCTTGACCCAACCAATCCCGGCGACGCCACCTCAGACGCTGACGACGACTTACTAACAGCCCTGGACGAATTCTGGGCGCGCACCAACCCTGACTCAAATGACACGGACGGTGACGGCATACCAGACGGCTACGAGTATGCTTATGGCCTGGACCCGACCAATCCCGGTGATGCAAGCATCGACACCGATGGCGACGGCCACAGCGCACTGCAAGAGTACCAGGCCGGCACCAACCCTGACGATGCTAACGACTTTCCGGCGGCTGAACCGGTATACACTGCAGGCTTTGCCGGCCAGTATTTTACCGGCACAAACTTTGACGGATTTCTTTACAGTCGTCAGGACTCGGAAATCAACTTCAACTGGGGCAATGGCAGCCCCTCCACCGAAGTTCCGAACGATCGATTCAGTGTTCGCTGGCAAGGCTGGTTCACACCCCCGCATGCCGAAGGTGCCAAAGACTACACCTTCACAACAACCACCGATGACGGCGTCCGCTTGCGCCTGAATGACTCAATCGTCATCGACCAATGGAAGAACCAATCTCCAACAGCCTACACAGCCACAGCCAGCCTGACAGCCGACACCCCGGTGGCCGTCACTATGGAATATTTCGAATCTGGATGGGGAGCATCTGCCAAGCTTGCCATTACCGACTCAGCCAGCGGCAACGTTCTGCCAATATCCGAAGTCGTCCAACACCTGGCGCTGGACAGCGACGTTGCTGAAAGCAGCCTGGGAGACGGCATCGATGACCTCTACAAACTTCGCTACGGGCTTCCGATTCTGCAACCCGTGGCAAACCAGGTGTTCAACAGCAGCGGCGTCACCGTGTTGGACGCCTATCAGTCTGGCCTGCATCCCTACTCCCTCGTGACCGTATCGGAACCTGAAGCACCCGTGACCAGCCCACCCGACACCAACGGTGATGCGCTGGGTAGTGTTACGCTTTCGTGGACCCCGCCCGGTACCCGAGTAGATGGCAGCAGTATTTCACTTAGTGAAATTGGCGGGTACCGAATCAACTACGGGCAGGACAGAAACAACCTGAACCAGGTTATTGAGGTGCCAGCAGGTACCAGCCAAACCACCATCAACAACCTCGCGACTGGCCAATGGTTCTTTACTATTCGTGTAGTGGATACCAATGGGCTAAGCAGCGAACCGTCAGACCCCGTGGAGCATACCGTCCAGTAACCGTACAGGTCGTCGATTTACTTTACATCAAGCCCATAGAGCAGACATTTAAATCATTATTTTCAATGAGTTAAAAGTTGGCACAACCTATGCTTAACTATTAGTGAAGTACAAAACAGAACACTCACCGGAGGAGTGACGCACATGAAAAAACTAACTCAAGGCTTGGCACTTGCCGCAGCAATGGGCGTATCAGGATTCACCCAGGCTGCCTACATTGATGCTTTTGCCAACGGAAACGCACCTGGTGTTGTTGCAGAACAGAGCGTACCGACTGACAACGATTACGCAACCAGAGTCCTCGGCAACTGGACAGCCGATGCTCCCCTCTACAGCGTGGGTGACACCGTACTGTTTGGGCACAACCTGAAGTCCACCACTTCAGACCTGTTCAAACTTACCTTTACCTACCTGGGCAAGGAAGCGAGCGATAATAACCAGTTTTACTGGGGTAACACTCTGGTATTCGACACAAACAGCAACCCGGATGACGAGTTCAGTGCCGTTTTCTACGGTGGCATGGACCAGTTCCTGGGCTTCAGCTTCAAGAATCAACCCGGCGTCACTGTGTTGAATGATGAAACCAACGGCAGCCAGTACGTAGATCTTGCGAAGCCTAAGTCCAGCGTTAACTTCAACCTGTTCGCTGTTGCCGAAGACTACTTCCTTATCAGCTTCGATGATGGATGGACCGGCGACGACAACCACGACGACATGGTAATTGCTGTACGTGCAAGCAAAGTACCTGAGCCCGGCACCCTTGCCCTGCTCGGTCTTGGCCTGGCCGGCATTGCCGTGCGCATGAAGGGCCGTAAAAAAGCCTGATTGCTGGTTTTGTGGTACTGTTTAAAGCCCTGCATTAGCAGGGCTTTTTCTTTAGTAATGGCGACCAGATGGACATACAGATTGTTTACGCCAGCAGTGGGCTCGGACTGAAAAAAGACGCATCCATTCTTGAGTCGGCCCTCAACGCCATGGGGCATACCTGTCAGCAAGTGCAGCTTCACCCCACTCCCGCCTGGCGCAACAAGCTTTCTTACTTTCGCTATCGACTGTTCAACACCTATTGCCCGAAGCCGATTGAGCACCTCTACTATCCGGTAAGCCGCTGGTTCAAGGCCTTTCTGAACGGAGCGCCAAACGCAGACCTGGTCATTCACCTTGAAAACATACGCCCCTCTTACCTTAGCGCTCGCTCCAAACACTGGCTCATACCTAACCAGGAATGGTTCATTGAATCCCGGTCTCCATATTTAGCCTTTATTGATCGCGTTCTTTGTAAAACCCACCATGCACAAACGGTGTTTTCCAGCTTACATCCCCGCACCTGTTTTCTCGGATTCACCAGCTCAACGAATGCAACGGCCACGGTCATACCAAACAAAGACTACAAGCTCGCAATCCATGTTGCAGGCAATAGTCAGTTCAAGGGAACAGATGTTCTGGTGAACACTTGGAGACATCATCCTGACTGGCCCAGGCTGGTGGTCGTATCCAAACACACTGAGCAGAGCCAATCCAACCCGGACAACCTGAAAATATGCAAGGATCTGGGCAATGAAGAGCTGTCCCATCTCTGGCAGGAGGCCGGGTTTGCAATAATACCGTCAGAGGTGGAAGGTTACGGGCATGTGCTGGCAGAAGCTATGAGTCATGGTTGCGTCACCATTACGACCGACGCCCCCCCGATGAACGAATTGATCAACAAAGATCGGGGATTTCTGATCCCCTCAGACACATCCCAGCCTTTTCGGCTTGGAACCCGTTATCAGGTTTCAGCACAAAGTCTTGAGCAAGCCATTTTGGAAGCACTCAATACCGATGAAGCGAGACTGCGCCAATTATCTCAGGCATCAGTGACGTGGTATGAACATAATCACGCCGCCTTTTTGCAGCGCCTTAAAGAGCTGACCAATCAAGTCAGCGGACAACCTCTTGATCGATCGTTGAAAGAATTTCCGGAAATGTAGAAGTAATAAACCCAGCCAGGCTTTCCTTCGGATTACAGTCGACACAACTGACCGCAGCAATCAACAAGCTGGCATCATCACGATGATTAAAAAAGCCAGATACCTGTGCCAGTTTCGCACGCCACTGATCGGTCTCCCAGCGCCCTTCAACCAGGTAACTGTAGGCAATGTGCACTCGCCCACCGGTTACCCGACTTTTCAACGTAATGCCCTGTGACGGGATACCCAAGCCATTGCTAACCGTAAAAAACTGCTCGGGGATCCACAGCTCACGATCGTACAAGCGGTTACTGTATTGGATAAGTTCCGCCCGGTGGCGCTGGAACTCATACGTGAAGGCCCCAAGGTAGAAGGTTTCGTCTACCGCACCACCTGCCCTCACGTGATCGCGATCGAACAACGTTTGCACATAGGTGCGATCCGGATTTCGTATCTGAGGGCGCCACCCGGCCAGCTGCGCGCCGAACACGGATGCATACCGCCCCTTCAGGTCAATGTCGTAACTGGCTGGCTTGACGGTGATCATTGAGCGTTTTTCCGGCAACATTGCCCAAGTGACCACAACCAGCACAAAAACCGAGCTCAGGGCGACCAGTACCCGCCCTTTCTCTACAGTTGTGTCCGGGGCTTGAGGAGATGTCAGATTAATCTCGTCGTCCCTGAGCTCCAGCCTCCTGGCCAGGAAATAGAGTGGCACAAGTGTGCCCGCAAATACCCACCAGCCAAAGTTGTCGTGATCCTCAATCAGACTGGACTGCATGTTTGTTTCATAGCCCATGTAAATAATCACAAACACACGAATCCAGTTCGCGACCAGCGCAAAAACCACACCCAGTCCGAACAGCATCAAACGCGAGCGAAAACGAGAAAGGTACATCTCGCCGTAGATCAGCACCAAGGCCTGACCAACCAACAGGTAACGCAATCCCGAACAACCATGGGCCACTTCAAACGTACCAATGCCAATGAGATAGACAAAAACACCCTCAATCTCGAAATCAATATCCAGAAAACCAAGCAGCACTTTGTTAACAGCCACGGTAACAAGCTGAAGGTTCCAGGACAGGAAGTCCCAGACTGGCATGGTCAGGAAAAGCAGACCCAATGGAATGAGAAACCAGCGCACCTGCCGCCAGCCCATCAGCACGGCAAAGCTGCTCAACAACAAAGGAACCAACACAAGCTGCTGCAGCGCCTGCAAACGAATCAAACCACCCAACCAATAGCCCAGAAGGCAAAGAGCTAGAGGGACAAGCCAACCAGGGTAAAAACCCGGTGTAACCGGGTGACGAGCAGCGGCCCGAGCCGTGAGAAACAAGGAAACCGCCAACAGTAGAAAACCATGTGAATACGACTCATCCAGCTTCAACCAACGCGTGACGACACCTTCAATTGTGGGAAAGGTCAGCAAGCCAAGCACGCAAATCATTGCCAGAAAGGGTGTTGACTGCCTGAGTGCGGCGAAAGACGGAATCCATTCCCTGCTCATAGGTAAACCTGCTTACAGCCTGAAGAAACGGTTAACGGACGTAACCAATCTTTGGGGCAAATATCCCCGTGCGCCATACGCCATTTTCAGCAGTGGAGAGCGCACATACTCCACTGTTGTGAACGGAACCATTCGGCCTTTGAAATGGCTTTTGTAAAAAGTATTCTTGCCGGCTCCCGCCAAGAGATCATATTCCAATACGGCAGGATCGCTAAAAGCCTGTTCGATAGCATAACCCAAGTGCAACGTCCCCAACGAGATCTTGGGATGGAACTCCTCGGCAAACCCCGCCTGAAGATTGTAAACCCGGCTGCCTGCACGAATATCATACAGGACTGACAGCACCTTCCCGCGCGAGTTCAGTACCGACAGTCGAGCTTGCTGATTTCCCGACAGCCGCGACAAAAGGAGTCTGTGAAAGTGCACCGCATGGCCATCAAAACAAGCCTTGCCCCACCGCTCTTGATGGAATTCGTTCAGGAGCTCCAGAAAACTCTCCGCATCGGTCCAGGCACGCCATTCACCCTGCAGATCACCCTCAAACACTGCGCGGCGATTAAATGCCTTGAGGCGGGTATTTTTTCCCAGTTCTGCGAGCCAACCGGAATACTCGACGCTCGTATCGATCGCCACGCCTTCCGCTTCACTTCGAACCAATCTGGATACATCTACGTGCTTTTTAAGTTCCGGTTCCCACTCATCCATAGCCTGCCTGGAGGTATCCGCCAGGATCAGCTCATCCCAAGCCTCCCGCTTCAGGTAACTGGCCAAGGCTTCCAGTGCCGGGGCTTTATGGCGAACATCGGTAATAAAACCAATATACTCTGTGCGCACTGTGGGCCCGAGTTTCCACGCATTGCCAACTACATGAAGGCGCTTGACTCGCCAGCCAACCGGTGTGGCAAACGAGTTGAAGTACAGCGGTGCAAGGGCTACGAGCTGGGACTCTTGATCATAAACGCCCAATAACAATAACTGCAGTCCAAGCTCGCTACCCCAAACCTCCCACCAGGATGCCTGCCAGGACCAGCTCATGAAAAGGGGGTCTGCATCGCTGCGTTCAAGCAGAGCATCCCATTCCACCTGCATACGGGAAAACTGATTCTGGGATATCGCTCTGACGGAATACATTAGTGAGCGCCACTACGGAACAAAGTGATTGCGAGCTTGGCCGCCAGACGCCACGGCCCCGACCAGAATGGATTCTGCCCGACGGCCCGCACGAGCTCTTTACCTGCCAAAATTGGCCGGCCCGCTGACAACTCGTACCGCCCCTTTCGAATATAGAAACGACTCAGCCCTTGACGCCGTTCCCATCGGCCAAGAGCCTCCGGAGAAGACGCCATAAACTCCAGAATCACCCGCTCATTCGCTTTCAATCGACTGTCTTTATCGCTGGAAATCTGATTTTCCATAACCCGGTAGTAGCCAAGCACTTCAGGCAGATAAAGAAATGAGTACCGTGTCGAAAAGCGAAGCCAAAGACCATAATCCTCCGCCAAGCGATCTTTACTGTCGAACCCACCCATCTCATCGAAGCAGCGTCTGCGAGTCATGGTGGTATTCATGCTCACGAAATTATCATGAATCAGTTCAGGCGTAATCCGCCCGCTGAAACGCCTCATCCGGTTAACACCAAGTTCCCGGCCCTCGGCGTCGATCACCATATAATCGCCATAGACAATATCAGCCTTTGGATTGGCCTCGAACGCATCAAGAGACAAAGCGAGCTTGGAGTCTACCCAGGCATTATCAGAATCCAGAAAGCAGATGAACTCCCCCACTGCTTCCGCAATTCCACGATTGCGTGCCACACTCTGGCCCTGATTCTCCTGCTGAAAATATCGAATTCTGGGATCTCCAAGAAACTCCTTCATCAGCGTCGGCGTTTCATCTGTGGAGCCATCGTCAACAACAATCAACTCAAAGTTCTGATACGACTGCGCCAGCACGCTCCGGATCGCAATCGGCAAATAGTCTGCACGATTGAAAGTTGGCGTGATTACGGATACCCGTGGCTTAGATGACATGACTGCTATACTTCCCTGTCGTGCCGAACATAATTGTTATTTAAGCATTACGGCGAACAGAGCTCGCCAAACATTAAATTCCATAGGGTCGTAGCGAATGGCCCTGGCAATTTCCTTCAGCCCATCGGCTTTACTACCCACGCTACCCAGGTAGCGACCTTTGCGCAGATAGAAATGCGCGAAACCCGCATCAAATTCTTTGGCAGACAGGGCCTGAGGAAAATCCCTCCTGAAATCACGGATAATCTCTTCATTGACCCGGAAACGTCGGGTTTTATCTGACGAAATCTGATCTTCCATCACCCGGTACCAGGCCCAATATTCGGGTTCATACCGAAAAAGAAACTGTGCGGAAAATCGCAACCAAAGGTCATAGTCATCCGCCACCCTTCGCTTACCGCTCATTCCCCCCATTTGATTAAAGCAATGCCGGCGGGTCATCGTGGTATTCATTGCAACGCAATTATCTTTAATCATATGGCGTGCAATGCGACCCGAATAACGAGACATGTTTTTTCGGCTGATTTCCTGCCCAAGCTCATTAATGATCACGTTATCGCCGTAAAGCACATCCGTATCCGGGTGCTGCTCAAATACCCGAACCTGCTTTTCAAGCTTATCCAAAGGCCAGTAGTTGTCCGAATCCAGAAAGCATATGAATTCGCCAGTAGCTTCTGCCAACGCCAGGTTTCTTGCGATACTTTGGCCCTGGTTATCCTGGCGAAACAGTTTTACTCGATGGTCAGCCAAGTACGGTTCCAACACCGCCGCAGTGTTATCTTCAGAGCCATCATCGACAATCAGAAACTCAAAATTTGGATAGGTCTGGGAAAGTACGCTCTCAACCGCCTCCCCGATAAAATCCGCCCGGTTGTAGGTTGGCGTGATAACACTCACCAAAGGTTGGTTAGCCGACATTACACATCTTCCCTGTCGTTAATCTTCGTATTCCAGGACTCCCGAGCTGCCTGAAGCAACTCACCGTCCGAGTCTCCGCCCATTATGAACCAGTTATGGGCACTGCTTTCAGGCGCTGCGCCCTCAAGCACCTCGCTGGCTGCCCAAACATAGAAACGAGGCTGCTCCCGCCCCTGATAGAACCCCAGTGATTTCATCACCTTTTTCAGTTCTGCATCCGACGTCATCGCGGAAAACGCGTTAGCGTCTCCCCAATAACCAAGTAGGGCTTTTACCAAGGCGCGCTTCACAGCCACATCCCGGGCTGGCCCGAGGTAATCCACGAGACGCACCTGCCCTCCCGCGACTCGTACAACGCCAACTGCTTTGAGCTTGTCTTGACGATCACGCATTTCAATGAAGCGATACCCACCATAAGGGTGCTGCTGATAACGCCAATCCAGATAGGCCCAGTTACGCACGACAGCCTTACGATAGCCAGCTTGAACGTCCAACCAAAGGCGATCTGTCTCCGTGCTGGAAGGCAGCTTGTCTACCCGCCTGGCTTGAAGTTCGCGCCCGCCAAACGTCCAGTTCAAACAGGCGGTTAGAACCTGAAAGACCGTGAGTGCGACATCTCGAACCGAACCTGGCCGGCGAATTCGTTTCAGGAAATGAACATCCCCACTGGCCTGCCAGCCCATTCGCTCCAGTACAATAGCGGCAACCGGGCTGATACCGAACGACATCAAAACCGGCGACTTAGTTGCCAAAGCTACTTTGATCAATCTGCCAACACCCTGGCCCCGAAGTTCGGCGCTGACTTTAAAGTCGCAACTCCACATGGCTGTCTGCGGTACGCCATTCCAAAGAATGAACACCGGCACCACACCATTGAACCCAACAACCCGCCCATCACTCTCCGCAATCACTGGGGCGAACCCGTTCGCGATAGCGCCCGGGTTACTTAAGAACTGGTATTCCCAAAGCGCGCTCTTAAATGGCACATCCGAGAACAAATCCAGCACTTGCAACCGATGCTGTTGATCGTCGTAGGGTTTGATTTCAACCAACGGTTTGCTCCAACCATCCCAGGAACATCAGTATTCCCCATAGTTCAGCGGAATAATCTTCGCGGCCACGAAGGTGTTCGCGCCAATACGACATCACCACCTTTTCGTTCAGGTAGTCCTGCTTCTGAAAGACCGAAGGCGCCAGCAAGGATTCCGCCCAGGGCCGCAGCGGCCCCCTCAACCACTGCCCGACAGGAACCGCAAATCCCTGCTTCGGGCGATCCACCATCTCACGAGGCACGTGCCGGAACAAAACACTGCGCAACACCTGCTTGCCAACACCCCCCTTAACGTTATAGTCCAGCGGTAACGACAGCGCGAAAGACACCACGCGGGGGTCCAGCATCGGTATTCTGGTTTCCAGGCTGCAGGCCATGGCTGCCCGGTCCACCTTTACCAGGATGTCGTCTGGCAGGTACCAGTTCAGGTC
>DATGQY010000123.1:0-4858 GCA_035303925.1 Marinobacter sp.
GGGAAGTACACGGTTTCGCCGTCGGATTGGCGCAGGTATGGGATGCTGCAGATGCCTCGCTCTGGTGTGCCGGAGTTGGTGTCGAACAGGTGGGTGCCGAGCAGTTCACCGTCCGGGTTGTAAATCTCGAGACAGTAATCGTCCAGTATGCCGTCAGGCAGTTCGCCTTCGGGGCCGGGCTGGAACCATTGCTCATTCGGATAATGCACGAACGGGCTGTTGGCGATGTCCTGACCGAAGTACTGGTCGTTGTAGAAGAAGTTGCAGTTCAGGCGTTCGATGAACTCGCCCAGGGCGGAACACAAGGCGGCTTCCTTGGTAGAGCCTTTGCCATTGGTGAAACACATGGGGGAGGCGGCATCGCGAATGTGCAGCGACCACACATGGGGCACAATGTTGCGCCAGGAGGCGATTTCGATTTTCATGCCCAGGTTCGCCAGTATGCCGCTCATGTTGGCAATGGTGGTTTCCAGGGGCAGATCCTTGCCTTCGATGTAGGTATTGGCTTCGCCTTCCGGCTTGACAGTGAGCAGTGCCTGGGCGTCTTCATCCAGGTTTTCCACCACTTCAATCTGGAAATCCGGGCCGGCTTGCACAGCTTTTTTGACGGTGCAGCGGTCGATCGAGCGCAGAATGCCCTGGCGATCCTTTTCCGAGATGTCTTCCGGCAGTTCTACCTGGATCTTGAAAATGTGTTTGTAGCGGTTTTCCGGGTCTACAATGTTGTTTTGCGACAGGCGGATGTTCTCCGTGGGAATGTCGCGGGCGTTGCAGTACACCTTCACAAAATAAGCTGCGCACATGGCCGAGGAGGCCAGGAAGTAATCAAACGGGCCGGGCGCCGAGCCATCGCCTTTGTAGCGGACGGGCTGGTCAGAGATGACGGTGAAATCGTCAAATTTGGCCTCTAGCCTCAGGTTGTCGAGATAATTGACTTTGATTTCCATGGGCAGCTTACCGGATTCAGAAATATGAGCAGTTTACGCGGAATAGACGAGGTGATCCCCGACGCGCGGGATGGTCTCACAAAAACGGAAAGGACGATACTTTACGTCCTGAGCGAGACCCAGAAGGAGCTGGGTGGCCGAAATGTGCCCACGGTGATGCTCTACGGCCGGGTGCTGGAGTACGTGAACATCAGCGAGCAGGAACTTCACCTGTATCTGGACCGGCTCGGGGTCAAGGGCGATGGCCGTTAAGGATGCTGGCGGCTGAAGTCTCGCGGGTCCAGCCGGTAGTAGCCACACAGGGCTTTATAGACCTCCGGCTGCGCCTCAAGCAGGTGTTCCGGTTGCTGGAAGAAGGTTTCCGTCAGCACTGCAAAAAACTCCGCCGGCTCAGTAGCACCGTATGGGTCCAACCAGGGTTTACGGTGATGTGCCAGCCTGCGTTGCAGATGGTCCCAGGCTTTGGTCATGGTTTCCTGCCAGTGCTGGGCCTGATCGCCGCTCAGGGGCGGGGCGCCATCGGCGGTGCCGTCCAGGTAGTCCAGTTGGTGGGCGAACTCGTGAAGTATGACGTTGTGAGGGTGGTGTGGTTCTGCAATGGCGCTTTCGCATTCGCTCCAGGCCAACACTACCCGGCCATGGGATGACGCTTCACCGGCCCGGATCTGATTGCTTTCGCTCACCACCATGCCGTCGCTTTCGGTGCCCCTTGCCCGGTAAACGTCGGGGTAAACGAGGATGCTGCGCACGTCATCGTAGTTGCTGAAAGCTCGTTCCAGAAGCAGCAGGCAGGCATGGCCCGCGATGGTTACCCGTACCGTGTCATCGACTTCAAAGCCGTCGCAGCCATAGTAATCTTTCTCGGCGATGAAGAGCTGGACAAGGTTCTCCAGGCGCATCTGCTTGTCTTTGGGGAGCCGTTTATAATGCGGCGCTTTCGATTTCAGGATCTTGCGCCAGGCCTTGGGAAATGGCTGCTCAAGCTCCCGCCGCCTGCGCCAGCTTCGGTAGAAGAAGAGGTAGAACAGCGACAGCGATATCAGGGCAATCGCAAAAATGGCAAATACCAACGGTGACGACATACGCATCCGATGCAGAAGAATTGAGTGGTCCACCGATGATAACGTAAGTGTCTGATAACACCAGTTCAGGAATTTCTTTATGCTGACCGATATTCGACAACAGGCTTTAGCCGGCCTGAAGGCGGGTGACACTTTCTCTGTCACCCGAACCTTTACCGAGGCCGATACCCTGGCCTTTGGAGACGTCAGTCGAGATTACAACCCGGCGCATTACAGCGATGCGTTCGTCGACCTGAAGCAGCTAAAGGGACGAATCTGCCATGGCCTGCTGGTGGGCGGCATGATAACCGAAGTCGGTGGTCAGATAGGCTGGCTGGCGTCGGGAATGAATTTCCGGTTTCAGCGGCCGGTTTATTTTGGCGACACCGTCACCTGCGCCTTTACCATTACGGAGGTTGATGATCGGCGTCGGGCAAAAGCGGAGGCGGTTCTCTCCAACCAGTATGGCGACACGGTCATTCAGGCCTGGTTGACCGGAGTGTTGCCGTCGGAAGCGGAGCGTCAGGTTATGGCAGAGCAGGCCGGTTAGTCGCCGGTCATAGGTCGCAGTTGCAGGTCTGTTCCCAGTTGGTAGGTGTCAAAGTCTTTCGCGAGGAAAAGCTGGCCTTTGTAATGCTGCAGGGCTTCCGCAGCCAGTTGGTTGATGTGTGGCGTGCCGCCGGGATAGGACTGGTAGCGTGAACTGAAGTGGGTAAGAACCAGGTTGGGCAGCTGCACGCTCTGGGCAAACCGTGCGACCTGTTGGGCCGAGCTGTGTTGAGGCCAGGGGCCAACCCGGTCGGCGACATCCTGGGTGTAGGTGGCTTCGTGGATCAGTACGTGAGTGCCGTCACTGGCGCCCTTCAAAAGCTCGGGCGTGTCGTTGTCACCACCGACGATCAGTTTGCGGGCGGTTCTGGGCGTGTGGGTATAGTCGTCGCTTTTCAGCAGGCGGCCATCTTCGAGCAGCACGTCTCTGCCCCGTTGAAGATCGCCCCAGTGCGGGCCTGCGGTTATACCGTCTTTTAGAAGTTTGTCCTGCCGCAGTTTCCGTTCCAGGTTGATTTCAGTGAACACAAAGGCGCGGCAGGGCACTCGGTGAGACAAGGCCACATTGGTGACTTTGACATGGTCATCCTGCCAGCAGAAGTCTGCCACTTCCGAGTTGATGAAATTCAGCGGGTAGCTGAGACTGGAATCGCTGTTGTCGATGACTGCGCTGATGAACCTCTGAACCTGCGCCGGGGCAATGACGTCGAGCGGCTCGGTGCGGCCCAGCATGGAGGCACTGGTGAGCAATCCCGGCAGGCCAAACATGTGGTCGCCGTGGATATGGGTAATGAAAATGGCGCGCAGCTGCATCACCGAATAACGGGTGCGCATCAATTGGTGTTGAGTGCCTTCGCCGCAGTCAATCAAATACCAGGGTTTGGGGCCGGAGCAGCACAGGGCAAGTCCGGTGACGTTCCGTGACCGGGTGGGTGTTCCGGCGGATGTACCAAGGAAAGTGAATTCCATCGTGCCTCGTTTCGCGGTAATGTGCGCCCTAATGATACGAAACCTTGTTCTGCGATGATACGGAATCAGTCATGTCTGACCTGAAAGATCCCCGCGTTCTTTTCGCTGCGGAACGCACGTTGCTTGCGTGGAATCGCACCAGTCTGGGGCTGACGGCGTTCGGTTTCCTGGTGGAACGTGCAGGCCTTCTGCTGGCCGCATTGATGCCAGAGGCCTCCAATGGCATTAATCTGGTGGCCATGTACTGGCTCGGCATGCTGTTCATTCTGCTCGGCGCCGCGACGGCTTTCTACGCGACACGACAGTTTGCCGCCGTGCTGAAAACCTTGAGCCCGGAAGAGTTTCCCAATGGCTACAACGCCCGCTGGGGGATGACCATTAACCTGATTGTGGCGTTCCTCAGCCTGGCCCTGGCGGCCGCTTTGTTCATCAGTCAGTAACCATATTCTTCAGAGACACAGCAAAGGAGTCATACCGTGTCGGAACTTGCCCACTACGAAAGCTTCAGCATTGAAGTCAAAGATTGCATCGCCCACGTTCAGTTCAGCCGCCCGGATGCCATGAACACCATGAACAAGGCATTCTGGCTGGAACTGCCCCGCTGTGTACAGGACATTGAGGCCAATACCGATGCGCGGGTGATTGTGATTTCCTCCACCGGCAAGCATTTTTCGGCGGGCATGGACCTGGGCGTCTTCTCTGACCCGAAATCCGTACCCATGAGCGGTGACCCCGGCCGCATGGCCGAGAACCTGCGAAGAGTAGTACTGCAGCTGCAGGAAACGCTGACCTCCCTGGAGAAAGTACGTCTGCCGGTGCTGGCGGCGGTTCATGGTGGCTGTATTGGTGGCGCTCTGGATCTGGTGTGTGCAGCGGACAGCCGTTACTGCACGGCCGATGCCTACTTCACCATCAAGGAAACCGAGTTGGGCATGACAGCAGACGTGGGTACTTTGCAGCGTTTGCCCAAGCTCATGCCCGAAGGCGTGGTGCGGGAACTGGCCTACACCGGCCGTAAGTTCGGTGCCGAAGAAGCCCAGCGTCTTGGTTTTGTGAATACCGTTTATGAGACTCAGGAAGCCATGCTCGAAGGCGTCATGGCGATTGCAGCGCAGATTGCAGCTAACTCACCCCTGGCGGTGACCGGCTGTAAAGAAATGCTCAACTATAGTCGTGACCACAGCGTGGAAGACAGCCTGAAGTACATGGCCACCTGGCAGGCCGGGATGTTCCGCCCCACGGACATGATGAAGACCTTCCAGGCCAAAGCCCAGAAGCAGCCACCCTCCTACGATGACCTGTTCCCGATCAAGGATCTGTTTTCCAGCTGAT
>DATGQY010000124.1:0-11450 GCA_035303925.1 Marinobacter sp.
GGCGTTTTTCTTGGGGTCATCAACGAAGCTTGGTTTCTCGCAGTCTGAGAATGAACTCTGGTGGCTCAAAGGTGTCAGGCCGGGCGCTCTCCCAGTATTTGTCGAACACGGTCAGGCCGGTTTTGCCTTCCAGCAGGGCGCCCGGTTCCAGAAACGGGAACAGATCGAGATAGCTGTGCACCTCTGTTTTCGATACCCGGCGCACGATGTGTTCCGGCCCCAGTTCCGATGGGTGTCTGAGGCCTGATGCTTCCAGCAGGTTCTGCAGAGCTTCCAGTGTATTCTTGTGGAAGCGGTACACCCGCTCACTTTTCAGGGGAACGTCCAGCTTGTTGCCGCGGCGGGGGTCCTGGGTGGCAATGCCGGAGGGGCAGCGACCGGTATGGCAGTTGAGCGCCTGTATGCAGCCGAGAGCAAACATGTACCCACGGGCAGCGTTACACCAGTCAGCGCCGAGGGCCAGAGTCCGGGCTATGTTAAACGCCGACGTTATCTTCCCGGCCGCCCCGATGGCGATCTCTTCCCGAAGGTTGGTGCCCACCAAGGTGTTGTGAACCAGCAGAAGGGCTTCGGTCATCGGCATGCCGATTCGGTTAATGAACTCCAGGGGAGCTGCGCCGGTACCGCCCTCACCGCCATCCACCACGATGAAGTCTGGCTTCTTGCCGGTTTCGAGCATAGCTTTCACAATCGCGAACCACTCCCAGGGGTGGCCGATTGCGAGCTTGAAGCCAACGGGCTTCCCGCCTGAGAGTTCCCTCAGACGTTCAATGAACTCCAGCAGTTCAATCGGTGTTGTAAAGGCCGAGTGGCTGGACGGGGAAATGCAGTCCTCGCCAACCTGAACGCCTCGGGCCTCGGCAATTTCCCGGGTCACTTTTTCGCCGGGAAGGATACCGCCATGCCCTGGTTTTGCCCCCTGAGATAGTTTGACCTCTATCATTTTTACCTGGTCCAGGCGGGCGCTTTCTTGAAACATCTCTGCGTTAAACGAGCCATCCGGGTGCCGACAGCCAAAGTAGCCGGACCCGATTTCCCAGACGAGATCTCCGCCCGGCTGGCGGTGGTAGCGGGAAATGGAGCCTTCTCCGGTGTCATGGTAGAAGCCGCCTTTCTTTGCGCCTGCATTCAGGCTGAGGATAGCGTTTGCGGAGAGCGATCCGAAACTCATGGCGGAGATATTGAATACGCTGGCGCTGTAGGGTTTCTCGCAATTCTTGCCTACCACGATCCTGAAATCATTGGAGTTAAGTGTTGTGGGTGCGAGGGAGTGGTTAATCCACTCGAAACCCTCTTCATACATGGACAGCTGGGAGCCAAATGGGCGCTTATCGAGCACGCCTTTTGCCCGCTGGTACACCACCGTACGTTGTTCCCTTGAGAAAGGTCTTTCTTCGGTATCCGACTGGATAAAGTACTGGCGGATTTCCGGGCCTACCGATTCAAACAGGTAGCGGAAATTCGCCATAATCGGATAATTCCTGCTAACGGTATGTTTTCGTTGTAAAAGGTCCCAGGTTCCAAGGCCGGCCAGTGCGGCGAAAATGATTGGAAAGAGGTAGCCCGCGCCAAGCCACAGGGTTAACGGTAGCGAAATGACAAGACCTGCAATGCTGACTGCATAGGCGGTGTAACGGAAGGGGAAGGTCGTGGTTTTTGCCATGGATACCTCTGTGGAGCGGGCTCTGAGTTAGTTGTTCAAGTATATGCCACCGGGGCGTGAGTGGGTGAAGCTGTCGGTGCCACCGGAAAACAGGCGCTTGGTGTTCTCAGCGTAGTCTATGCTTATGGGTGTGAATGCGACATGTGGGATTTTTGATGTTTTGAGTTCAAAGTATTAAGATGACGGGCTTGTAACATTTGAAGATCGATTCATCCGATCTGCTCATCATGAAATATTCAGCCATCACACCAAAACCGGGAGGCTCGCACGTGGGCGAGGTAGTGAAAGACGAATATCAGACGGATTACGTCGCAGGCCAGGACAACATCAATCCATTGGGCCTGGATCTCCATAACTGGGTGTTCCCGGTTACCTCCATTATTGTTGTGCTGTTCGTTATTGGTACGCTCATCTTTCCGGCTGAGTCGAAAGCGATTCTGGACGGCGCCAAAAGCGGCATTATCAACAATTTTGACTGGTTCTTTATCCTGAGTGCGAACATCTTTGTGGTGTTCAGCATTTCTCTGATTTTTTTGCCGGTAGGTAAGATTCGGCTTGGCGGTCAGGATGCCAAACCGGAATTCTCAACGATGTCCTGGTTCGCCATGCTCTTTGCCGCCGGGATGGGCATTGGCTTGATGTTCTGGGCGGTTGCAGAGCCGGTCGCCTATTACACCGGGCACTGGGACCTTTCGCCATTCAATGTGACACCCGCAACGCCAGAGGCGCGTGACTTGGCTATGGGAGCGACCATGTACCATTGGGGCCTGCACCCCTGGGCGGTGTATGCGGTAGTTGCGCTTTCTCTGGCATTCTTTGCCTATAACAAGAATATGCCTTTAACGATTCGCTCAGCTTTCTTCCCGTTGTTGCGTGATCGGGTTTGGGGCTGGCCCGGGCACATCATTGATGTGCTCGCCGTGGTGGCTACGATTTTCGGGTTGGCAACCTCACTTGGCTTTGGTGCGCAGCAGGCGGCCTCAGGCCTGGACTATCTGTTTGGTGTTTCCTCGGGCATTAATGTGCAAATGGCCATCATCACCGGCGTCACCTTTGTTGCTCTGATTTCAGTGCTGCGTGGCCTTGATGGTGGCGTGAAGATTCTCAGTAATTTCAATATGGTGGTCGCGGCCGTCCTCCTGTTGTTCATTATCTTCGCCGGGCCGACCATGGCCATCATTGATACGATCTGGGTCACCAGCTCTAGCTACGTGACCAACTTTGTGCCGCTCAGCAATCCGTTTGGGCGCGAAGATGAAGGCTGGATGCGTGCCTGGACAGTGTTCTACTGGGCCTGGTGGATCTCCTGGTCGCCGTTCGTCGGGATGTTTATTGCGCGCGTTTCCAAAGGCCGCACGGTTCGCGAGTTTGTCACCGCTGTGCTGATTATCCCCACGTTGATCACCATAGTCTGGATGAGCAGTTTCGGTGGCTCGGCGTTGGATCAGATGCAGAATGGTATCGGTGAGCTGGCCGCCAATGGCCTTCAGGAAGTTCCATTGGCGATGTTCCAGATGCTCGAGAACCTGCCGCTGACCGGCATTATGTCTTTCATTGGTATTGTGTTGGTGCTGGTGTTCTTTATTACGTCTTCCGACTCCGGGTCGCTGGTCATCGACAGCATCACCGCAGGTGGTAAAACCGATTCGCCGACTGCCCAGCGTGTATTCTGGGTTGTGATGGAAGGTGCCATTGCGGCCGCGCTGATCTTTGGCGGTGGTGCCGATGCTTTGGGTGCTATTCAGGCATCAGCCATCAGCGCGGGGCTGCCGTTTACAGTGATCCTGCTTGTGATGTGCTGGAGCTTGATGAAGGGGCTAACCCACGAGCGCAAACTGCTCATACAGCGAGGCGAGCTGAACTGATTCACTGAGTTGGGTATAAAAAAACCGGGGCTGTCGCAGTCCCGGTTTTTTTTGTTCGAATCGACCGTGATTATCGTCTGCTGAAGGCGCCCATTGCGTATTGAGCTCTTTCTCGTGGGCTGAAGTGAGGCCTTTTCAATGCTTCGATGTTCTTCAGGCGGGGAAGCAGTCCACAACCGTTGGCCATCTGGATGGCCAAGCCGGGGCGGGCGTTCAGTTCCAGTAGTAGCGGGCCTTCGTGGGCATCCACCACCAGATCCACGCCCATGTAACCCAGTCCTGTAGCCTCGTAGCATCGGGCGGCCATTTCCAGCATGTCTTCCCAGGCCTCGATGTGAATGTTTTCGAGTGCCAGGCCGGTATCCGGGTGGAGCGTAATCGGCCGGTTGAACTGGACGGAATTCAGGCTTTTGCCGGTGCCGATATCCAGCCCGACGCCCACGGCGCCCTGGTGGAGGTTGGCCTTGCCATCTGACGCTTTGGTTGCCAGCCTCAGCATGGCCATGACCGGGTAGCCCTGAAAGACAATGATGCGGATATCCGGAACACCCTGGAACGAATATTTCGCCAGCGCGGGGGATGACTGCACCAGGTTCTCGACAATGGCGACGTCCGGTGTTCCCGCCAGGGAGTAGAGCCCGGCCAGGATGTTAGTCAGGTGTCGTTCCAGCATGGCCACAGAGATGCGGGCGCCAGAGGCTTTAATGAAATCATCGCCATCGCGCCCGGTAATCACCGTGATGCCTTTGCCGCCGGAGCCCTTTGCGGGTTTGATGGCAAACCCGGCCAGGTCTTCGGCCATTTCTCTGAAGTGGGAGATCTCATGCTGCTGGCGCACCACCTGAAGCAGCCTGGGAGTTTTGACACCGTATTCACTGACGGCCAGCTTGGTTTTCAGCTTGTTGTCGACCAGTGGGTAAGATGAACGCTCATTGTACCGGGCAATGTAATCCACATTGCGCCGGTTCATGTTCAGCATTCCGAGCCTGGTCAGCCTGCTTGGGGAAATCCAGTCCATATCAGTCGTAGGCCTTCATCGGGGTAAACCGCCGAAGTTCGCTGAGTTTGTAGCCGGTGTATTGGCCCATCAGCAGGATCAGCCCCAGAATGACCAGGTGCAGTTCCGGAAAGTTGAAGGTCAGATGGCCCGCCAGTGGTGTGCTCATCGCCAGGTAAGCGCAGATAGCGACGAACAGACTGCCCGTGCCCTGAGACAGCACTTCCCGGGCGCCTTCTTCTTCCCACAGAATCGACATGCGTTCGATGGTCCAGGCGATGATGACCATTGGGAAAAAGGTCACGGTCATGCCCGTGTTAAAGCCCATCTGATAACCCACAATGCTCAGCCCGGCGGTGATGAAAATGACCAGAATGATGAGCGCGGAGATCCTCGACACCAGCAACAGGTTGAGGCTCGACAGGTAGCCCCTGAGCAGTAGCCCGATCGCCACGACCGAGAGAAAGGCGATTAGCCCCGGCACCAGCGTGGTCTGCACAAACGCCACCGCGATCAGCACCGGCATGAAGGTGCCGGAGGTGCGCACGCCTATGACGATACGCATGAACGCGACCATCAAGGCACCGATGGGCAGCAGCAGCAGCATCCGGAACATGCTTTGTTCCTCGATGGGCAGCTGATAGAAGCTCAGTACGCTGAGGCCGTTGGAGCTGGCTTCAAGAGTTGCCAGCTGGAGCGCAGGCACCGTTTGCCGGAGCATGGAGAAGCTGACCTGGGAGTTGTCGCCGCCCAGCACATCCAGCAACGATTCCGACCCCTGGCGCCACAGAAGCAGGTTTTCAGGAACCCCCTGCTCAGCGGTGCGGGGGTCAAGCGTCAGCCAGCGTTGGCCATTGTATATTTGCAGGAAGGGCACCAGCTGCTGGCGCCGGCGGGCGTCTTCCAGTTTCAGTGCATCGGCGGTGCGAGCAGCAATACCGGCGTGGTTGAGCATTCGAACCAGTAACTGCAGATAGTTGTCGTCAGAGACCAGCAGGGTGGTGTTCTGGGTGCGGTTGTCGGGCTGCATCAACAGAATCAATTCCCGCGTGAGGCTTTCCGGCGAGCTTGAACGCTCTGTGGCCTGGCTCAGCAGTTCACGTACGGCCGTTGCCTGAGGCTCCTCCCAGAACACCACCTGTGGCCGCGGCGGTCGGGCAGGGCGCTGCTCAACAGCGGCTTCATCTGGAACGAACTGGGCTTTGAAGTAGAGGGTTTGGGGCCCGGCCACTTCACGCTTGGTCCATTCTGCCCGCCGGCTGCCGCCGCTATCCAGGATCGAGAAACCGTAACCCGGCGAAGCAGCCTGTTCTGTGAGTATGCGAAAGCCGGGGGGCTGCTGCGGAACATGCAGGCTGACCTGCGCCGGATCACCCTGGCCCTCAAAATCGACCCTGGCTTCAATCATCCAGACCGGCCTCTGTTCGCCAGTCATCCAGGGAATGCCTAATTCAATATGCCGCCAGGTGGCAAAGGAGATGCCGGCTGCAATCAGCAGAAACACTGCAACATAGAATGGAATGCGGGACCTCACGGTCATGCGTCGTCTCCCGTTGAGGGTTTCTCGAGGTACGATTTGGGCAGCTCGGTGGCAAATTCCTTGCCCACATCAATCAGCATCACATCGCGCAATACGTTGCGACCAATCAGCACTTCATAGGTCAGGTTAGTGCGGTCGGCCAGCGTAAACTCGGCAACCTGTTGGTGGTCGCCAATCGCAAACTGGAGTTCGACCACGACACGCCGTTCGGCTTCATCGGCGGCAGACTGAATAATCTTCACCCGGCGGGAGACTTCCTTCTCCATGGTTACCCATTGTTCACTTTCGGCGCCCGGTACGGGCACTTCAAAGCGCACCCAGTTGCCACCGTCGCGCTCGAATCGTTTGATGTTGCGGGCATGAATGGACGAGGTTTCCGCTCCGCTGTCGATGCGTGCGGTATACACGATTCCCGGGTCCGCAAGAAACAGCTTTTCGACTTCGCCCACCACAACCTTGCCTTTCAGCCGGTCAGCGCGGCCGGTATCTTTAGGAGGGGGAGGGCAACTTTGCCGAATCACGGGTGGGGGACAGCTGGGCTTTTCAACCTGGGTGGAAATGGCGTCCAGAATGGTTTGTGTTGCCTGCTGGTTCTGGCTCAGCAGCTGTTCCTGGCGCACGCTGGCATTGTTTTCCATCGTGACCAGCGTTGCCCGCTGCTTATTGACGGAAGATCGAATGTCTTCTACTCCGTCCTTGGGAACCATAAAATAGCGATCGGCTGCGCACCCTGACAGCGCAATCATTAGCGCTGACATCCCGGAAACCAGTAATAACCGGGGCTGCAAGAACCTGTAACCCATGAATATCCCCTGAGTGGGCTGCACTATAAACCGGCGTAGGGAATCCGGGCAGCCACTGGATGTGTTGTTGATCAGGTCGGAGAGTATACTATAAGCCGCCTGTATCGCGACTTTACAGATGATTAAGGCGGAATTCAGCTGCCCAGGAACGGACCTTTACCCAAAGGTGTTTCGGCTCGCAGATACTCCTGGATCACCGGGGAGCAGTTCAGGTAGAACAACAGCAATTCCCTCTGGATGTCCTGATCCTGAATGCGGGATGCAAAACCGATCACCTCTTTCAGAATACGGTCGTTGGTGGCGGCATTGTCGGGAGTGGTGAAGGACTGTCCGTATCGGGCGCGCAGCAGCTCCGTCAGCCGTTCCAGATGGAATTCGCCGGTATGGGTGATGTGAGGGAGCACTTTAACGCCGCTTCTGCGGCCTGATGGCGGCTCTTTCGCCCACTCGGATTCTTCCTCCGGGCCGGTGGCCTGAAGGAAATCTGCTCCGAGTTTTCTCCAGAGTTCTTTGAACATGCTCTGTTCCTGCCAGTGAGCGCTCAGTTAACGTGTTGTCAGACAGTTATACGATACGTTCATCCGTTTTAGATGAATTTTTATCGTGCGTCCATAGCACCAATGGCGCAATTGCGCTAAATGCCAAGCAGTCGATGTGGCGCCTGGGGCTTTGTTCCGTTATGAAGCAAAAGGTTCCGCCATTGGTTAGACTGTCAGGCTTTGGAAGCCTGTGTCGCTGTAAATGAAAGCAACTGTTATTCAAGGAGCCATGGCCTGTGTTAGAGCCACTCATCCAGCTAATTACCAGCCAGCCCGACGGCGCCGCAGGCGTGTTTTTGGCCCTCGCGACCGCGTGCCTGGTGTTGCTGGTGGCATGGATTCGCCAGCACCTGGCCTTGCGTGAGTTGTGCAGCCATGGCGCCATCGCCGGGCAGGCGGCAGCCGACAGCGAGGCCCGTCTGAGGGAGCTGGGCCAGGCTCAAGCGTTGCACGATCAGCAGGTAGATCACCTGGAACAGTCGCTGAGTGAGCAGAGGTTACGGGCAGAAAAGCTGGAACGCGCCGTGGAAGGCTGGCGGGACAAGGTGTCTGAACTGAAAGCGGATCTGCGGGAGCAGGAAGTCACCCTCGATAAAGAGCGCCGAAGTACAGCCGAGAAGCTGGAGTTGCTGGAAAAGAACCGGGATGCCCTCAAGCAGGAATTCGAGAACCTGGCCAATCGCATCTTCGATCAGAAAAGTGAACGCTTCAGCCAGCAATCCAAAGCAAGCCTGGACTCTCTGCTCAACCCGTTTCGGGACCAGTTGCAGGATTTCCGCAAGCGGGTTGAAGACGTGTACACCACCGAAACCCGTGATCGCCAGGCCTTGCGCAGTGAAATCAAATCCCTTCAGGATCTGAACCGGCAGATCACCGAAGAAGCCGCCAACCTCACCAAAGCCCTGAAAGGCGACAAGAAGGTTCAGGGCAACTGGGGGGAGTTGATTCTCGAGCGGGTTCTGGAACGCTCGGGTTTGCGTAAAGGCGTGGAGTACGAAACTCAGGGCAGCTATCGGGACGGTGATAACCAGCTGCTGCGACCGGATGTGATCGTGCACCTGCCGGATCAGCGCAATCTGGTGGTGGACTCCAAGGTGTCTCTGGTGGCCTACCAGCAGTGGGTGATCGCCGAGGATGACGACGCCCGGGCAGACGCCCTGAAGCAGCATGTAGAAGCGGTACGCAACCACATCCGCACTCTGAGCGAGAAAGACTACAGCCAGCTCAGCGGCCTGCATTCGCCCGATTTTGTGTTCCTGTTCATGCCCATTGAGCCGGCTTTTGTGGCGGCATTCCAGCAGGACGAGAACCTGTTCGCAGAAGCCTTCGAACGAAAGATTATTGTGGTAACACCCACCACTTTGCTGGCTACCTTGCGCACCATAGAAAACATCTGGCGTTATGAACGCCAGAGCCAGAATGCCCGTCGCATCGCCGACCGGGCCAGTGCCGTGTATGACAAGTTGCGGGTATTTGTGGAAGCCATGGAGCGATTGGGCAGCCAGCTACACACCGCCCAGGGTACGTACGATAATGCGATGAATACCCTGACCCGGGGCCGTGGTAATCTCATTTCTCAAGCGAACCGGTTTGTTGAGTTGGGTGTTCGTGTGAAGAAGGAATTGTCCAAAAATATCGTGGACCAGGCCGAAGTGGACGCTGATGATCCCGACGATATGGATGAATCCCAACCCGCTGAGCCCCGCCGCGAGGTTGAGCCGGCAGAAGCGTTGCAAGACAGCACAGAAAGCAAGCAGGAGTAGCGGTATGTTTTTAACAAGTAAGCGGCGTGCGCCGGTAGCCCGTTCATGGCTGACCGGCATGGTGTTGTCCTCCGCCCTGGTGGTGTTTTCCGGGCATGCTCAGGCTCTGGAGCCGGAACATGAAATCCGTCGTTTGATGCTGGCCACCGAAGAGGCGGTCAGTGCCGGCCGCTGGAGCGAGGCGGGCGAATACCTGAACCGCCTGCAGACAATGGAGGGAGAAAAGCCGGCCGACTACTTCTATTACCGTGGTAGAGCCATGTTGCAAGCCCAGCGCCTGAACGAGGCGCGCTCCGCCCTGGAGGCCTACGTCAGTCGCGTGGGGGCAGAAGGGCAGCATTATCAGGAATCCCTGAAGCTGATCACTGACATTGAAAAGGAAAGCAAGGCGACCGCCCGCGCGCTGGCGGAAGGCGATGGCGGGGTCAAGGAGCCGGTGGCCATCATTGAGCCTGCTGGAGGGGAAGATGTGCAAACCCTGAAACGCCTGTATCTTGCCAAATCCGACCGGGAAGCTCTGACCGTTCACCTGAATGCGTTGCTGGATGCCACCGGCTGGCGAAAGGACAAAACGGTCGTGCGGCTGGATCGACCGGCCGACATTCAGTATCGGGTCACCCTGAATGACAGTGCTCTGAACATCCAGCAGATTCGTCGGGAGATAGACGGCACCACTGTTCGAACAACCAGCTCGTTACCGGTCTATGGGGTGAACCCGCAGCCCCGATGGGACTGTGAGCCGGCAGTGGGTGCTTGCTGGATCTACGATCCCAGAGATGGCTCCCGTCTGTTCCAGTTGGCACAGAACCAGGGGCAGGTCAGTGACATTGCCCGGACCCTGGGCCGCCTCATCCGTAATTTGCAGCAGGGCAGCGGCGGCGCCTGAAGCTGATCAGTGTGCCAGATCACCCCGTTCGCCTTCCCGCCAGGCGCCCGGGGTAACACCGGTCCACTTCTTGAACGCCCGGTGGAAGGTGGATGGCTCGGTAAAACCGACCCGTTCGGCTATATCATTAATGGGCAGCTCCTGATGGCTCAGGTAGTAGATGGCCATGTCTCGCCTCAGTAAATCCTTGATCTCTTGAAACGACGTGCTCTCCTGCTTCAACCGGCGTCGCAGGGTTTGCGGGCTGGTGTGCAGCTCCTGGGCTATCCAGTCGAAATCGGGCATGGGTTTCGAAAAGTCCCGGCCAATCAATCCCCGGATACGGCCCGTCCAGGTGTTGCTTTCATCAGGGCGTGACAGTAAATCCGCCGGCGAGGTTTTCAGAAACTGCCGCATCTCCGGCTTGTCACGAATCACCGGGGCAGACAGAAAGCGCTTGCTGAAGGTGAGGGCAGTGCAATCGGATTCAAACGACAGCGGGCAGCGGAATATGTGCCGGTATTCATCGCCGTGCTCCGGCCGCGGGTAACTGAATTCCGCTTTCTCCAGCTCCACCGGCTGCCCGATCAGCCAGCTGCCCAGCCTGTGCCAGATCACCAGAATGCTCTCCTGCAGGAAATAGGCGGGGTCGTGGAGTTCGCCCTCGATGCGGCTCACCAGGCGGGCACTGGTGTCGTTGACTTCAAGCTCCATGCTGACCATCGGCTCAAATAGCCGGGAAAACCGGAACGCCTGCTGGAATACTTCCTCGAGCGTCTGGCAGTTGATTACCACCGCACACATCGTGGCAAAGGTGCCATACCGAGCTCGCCGTGGCCCCATGCCCATAAACTCATCGTCGGTCCGGCTCCAGATAACTTGCATCAACCGGCTGAACTGGTCGCTGTTTACCCGGGCTTTTTCAATGCGTAGCAAATCCGGTGAAATGCCGGCTTCCTGCAGCAACAGGCGAACATCCAGCCCGAGACGTTCGGCACCCGACAGGGATGCCTCGACAAAATGCTTGGAAACCGTAAGGGTAGACATAACCAGAACCATCCGTAGAAACGACGTTCATCATAAGTGGCCGGTGAGACAATGCAACCATCAGAGATGTTGGTTAAATGGAAGAAACGGCCAATTGGAATGAAGGAACCGGCAGTTGGCCCCGATGGCAAAACACGTCAGCATAAACCCGGATAACGAGACCGACCCAACCGGCACCCGCCATACCTAAAGGAGACCGTCATGTCAGGCCCACTCAGTACCCTCAAGATTCTGGATTTCAGCACCCTGTTGCCCGGGCCCTACGCCACCATGATGCTGGCAGACATGGGCGCGGAAGTGCTTCGGGTAGAAGCTCCAGACCGGGTAGACCTGACCAAGGTCATGCCCCCCTTTGATGGCAAGTTCAG
>DATGQY010000125.1:0-8821 GCA_035303925.1 Marinobacter sp.
AGCTTCAGCCACGGTGGCCACATCCACCTTCAGGGCGTGCCCCGTTCGGTTCTGGCCGAGTTCGCCGAAGCCAACCTCTGAGCCAGACGGCAGAACGCAGGCCCGACAATCAGCGGCCTGCGTTCCGCTTCCGCCACCGGGCCGGCGGCAGGTTTGTCCATCGCTGAAAGGCCCGATAGAAAGTGCTCGCCTCGGCATAGCCCAATGACTGGGCAATGTCTGCCAGAGACATCTCACCTTCAGCGACCGCCTGCAGCGCCAACTCCCGGCGCACCTCATCCAGCAAACCGTTGAACGTCTGACCCTGGGCCTGTAGCCGGCGAGCCAGCGTGCGCTCACTGATACCCAGCGCTCTGGCCGCGTCCTCTCGCCGGGGCAGTTTCTGGATCAACTGGGTTGCCAACCACTGCCGCAGGTCCGGTGCCGAAACGTTGCTCAGGTCCAGTGCCGCCAGCCGGCCCGCACTGAACTGCTCATGTACCCGGGCCAGGCGGGCATCTGCCTGTGGCAACGCTTTATCCAGATCGCTATTGGCCACCAGCAGACCACTGAAGGCCTGCTCAAACTCCACCGGACACCCGAAGACTTCCCGGTAACTTGACGCTGCGCCCAGCCGAGCCTGGCTGAACTGCACCCGTAACGGGTTCAGGGCGCTGCCGGCCAACCATCCGGAAAAGGTCACTACAGCCGCCAACACCGCTTCCAGCTGATGAGGGCTGAAGGCCAGCCGCCCCTGTCGTGGATGATAGACCAGCCAGGTGCCCCGATTACCCGGCAACATCTGGAATCGCCCGCCGTCTGAAATCAGCCTCTGGTACTTCTGCACCATACCGATGGCCTCACGCAGGGTTGCGGCAGACTGCAGGGCAAAACTGACCACATCCATACTGGCCGGCCGCACACCGGCGCCGGCCTTCAGACCAAAGCCCACATCGCCGGTACAGCGTTCAGCCCCGTGCCATAGCCGGGTAATGTAGTCGATTGGCCAGCGTTCCCAGGCCAACGCCTCTGCGGGAATACCGGCCACCGAAAGCAGCGTGCTCTGCTCTACTCCCAGGCGCCGGGCAGCATCGATAACCGTGTTGACCCAGCCCATGGATACCGTGGCCTCTAACGTCAATTATCTTGGCCTCTAATGTCAATCATGAACCGATCATAGCGGTATATGGTCTTCACAAACAATCATGACAAACAGAGCCAACAGGTAATTCCATATGGCCAACACCTATTCTTCAGACGTGCTGGTAGCCGGGGGCGGCCTGGCAGGCATCATCACCGCACTGGAAGCCCTGCGCGCCGGCAAAACCGTCACCCTCGTCGATCGCGACAGCCCGGAGCGATTGGGGGGTCTGGCATTATGGGCGTTCGGCGGCATGGCGTTGATAGACACCCCTCTGCAGAAACGCCTGAAAATCCCGGATTCCCCGGAAACCGCCCTGAATGACTGGCTGCGATTCGGCGAACTGGACCCCGACGACGAATGGCCCATGCAGTGGGCTCGCTACTACGTCGAGAACTCCCGTACCGAGGTTTACGACTGGCTTATCAAAGAAGGCCTGAAGTTCATGCCAGCGGTGAACTGGGTGGAACGGGGCCGCCTGGGCGATGGCAACACCGTGCCCCGCTACCACATTGTGTGGGGCACCTCCCGGGAGTTGACCCTGCGCATGATCGAGGCCATGCACCGGGCTGACAGTGGCGGCCGCCTGACCCTGCTGCACCGCCACCGGATCACCGGGCTGGACCATCAGGGTGGCAACGTTTGCGGTGCCATAGCCATCGATGAAACCACTGGCGAAGAAGTCCGTTTTGAGGCTCCGAATGTGGTGCTGGCCATGGGCGGAATTAACGGCAGCCACGCCGAATGCCGGACCAACTGGCCGAAACATCGCCCGCAACCAGCGACCATGCTGAACGGCGCCCACCCCTTTGCCGATGGCAAGCTGCATCACTGGGCGGAAGACCAACTGGGCGCAAAAATCACTCACGCCGGCGAAATGTGGAATTACGCCGCAGGCTTTCCGCACCCTTACCCTCATTTTGAAGGCCACGGTCTATCGACCATTCCCTGTAAATCTGCCCTGTGGCTGAACCATCGTGGCGAAAGAATTGGCCCGGAGCCCCTGGTCACCGGCTTTGACACCCATTGGCTATGCCAGCGCGTAGCTGAACAGGAGCAACCCTGGACCTGGCACCTGCTGAACCGGCGCATTGCCCTGAAAGAATTCGCCATCTCCGGGGCAGAACACAACGCCCGTATTCGTGATAAACAGTTCCCGCTGTTCCTGAAAGACCTGCTGCTGGGCAACTCATCACTGGTCGATCAGATGCAGAAAGAGAGCCCCCATTTCATCGCCGACGACACCCTCGAAGGCCTGGCACACAAGATGAACGCACTGACCAACTCGCTGGACATTGACCCCGCCGTATTGCGGGCCACCGCTGACGCCTTTGACGCCAATTTCCGCAAGGGCAGCCAGCTGAATAATGATCCGCAAATCCGCAAAATCCTGCACGCGCGACAATGGGGGCCAGACAAGCTGCGCACCTGCAAGCCGGCGCCCCTGCAAAAACCTGGCGCGGGCCCGTTCATTGCCATCCACATGCAGTTAACCACCCGGAAAAGCCTGGGCGGCCTGCGCACCGACCTGCAAAGCCGGGTGCTGGACGGCAGCAACCAGCCTATCCGCGGCCTTTACTGTGTCGGCGAAGCCGCAGGCTTTGGCGGCGGTGGCGCCAACGGCAAGCGGTCACTGGAAGGTACTTTTTTGCCCGGTTGCATCATGACCGCAAAGGCGGCAGCACGGTCTATCCTGTCCGGCAGTTGAGGCAGGCACTGACACACGACGAACAAGAATACTGATCAGGAGAGATTTCATGCCTAACGGCGCTCAAGCTCTGATGAAAACACTGGTGGATGCCGGCGTTGAGGTCTGCTTTACCAACCCCGGCACCAGCGAAATGCATTTTGTCGCCGCTCTGGACAGCGAGCCAAACATGCGCGCCGTGCTGGCCCTGTTTGAAGGCGTTGCGACCGGTGCCGCCGACGGCTATGCCCGGATGGCGGATAAACCCGCCGCCACCCTGCTGCACCTGGGCTGCGGCCTGGGTAATGGCCTGGCCAACCTGCACAACGCCCGCAAAGGCAAGGTGCCCGTAGTAAACATCGTCGGCGACCACGCTACTTACCATGTGCAATACGATGCCCAGCTGCAGTCTGACATAGAAACCGTAGCCCGAAATGTGTCACCCGGCTTTGTGCGGACATCGCAAAGCACGGAAGCCCTGTGCCAGGATGTGGCCGATGCTATCACCGCAGCCCGCGGCCTGCCCGGCCAGGTGGCCACCCTGATTTTGCCGGCAGACGTCTCCTGGGGCGAAGGCGGCAAGCCCTGTTCTGTGCCCTCGCAACCAGAAGCGCCGGCGGCCGATAACACCGCCGTTCAGGCCGCTGCCGAGGCCGTGCGCTCCGGCAAGAAAACAGCATTGCTGCTTGGTGGCCAGGCGCTGCGAGAACCGAGCCTGGTTGCAGCGGCCCGCATTGCTGCCCACAACGGTGTCACCCTGTTTGCTGAAACCTTCCCGACCCGTATCGAGCGGGGTGCGGGACTGCCACCGGTTGAACGTATTGCCTATCTGGCGGAACTGGCCACCCTGCAGCTGTCTGAGTTCGATCATCTGATTCTGGTCGATGCCAAAGCCCCGGTGTCTTTCTTTGGTTACCCCGGCAAGAAGAGCTATCTGGTACCAGACACCTGCCAGGTACACACACTCTCGACTCCCGATCAGGATGCGGCCGCCAGCCTCAACAAGCTGGCCGAGGCCCTGGGCGCCACCGGAGTGCAACCGGCTCTGCAGCAGGCCAACCGGCCCGGCCTTCCGAAAGGCAAACTGACCGCAGAGAAAGTATGCCGGGCAGTGGGTGAACTGATGCCCGAGAACAGCATCATCGTAGACGAAGCCATCACCTCAGGACTGATGCTGAACGCCATGACGGCCGGCGCACCAAAGCACGACCTGATCACCCTCACCGGAGGCGCCATCGGCCAGGGCCTGCCTAACGCTGTGGGCGCCGCCATTGCCTGCCCGGATCGCCCGGTACTGGCCCTGATCGGCGACGGAACGGCCATGTATACCATCCAGGCCCTGTGGACCATGGCCCGGGAAAAGCTGAACGTAACCAGCATTATTTTCAATAACGCCTCTTACTCCATCCTGAACGTAGAACTGGAGCGCGTAGGGGCAGACGAGGCCGGTGCCAAGGCCCGATCACAGCTGGACATCAGCGGGCCTGTGACCAATTTCGCTCAGCTGGCGCAAAGCATGGGTGTACACGGCATCCGCGTGAGCACGGCGGAGGAACTGATAAAGGCCATGGCATATGCCCAGGCCCATCCGGGACCTCATCTTATTGAAGCCGTAGTACCGGAATCGCTGAACGGGGTGAAGCGAAAAATACTGCCCTGGTTACTGCGAACCCTGCCCAGCCTGCCAAGGCCACTAACCAAAGCTCTGAAGAAGAAAATTGCACCCTGATTCAGGAAATACCCGGCAGGAGCACTCAGGCACGGCATAACACAGCCGTGCCTGATTATTCCTTGAACTGGGCCTTGTCCAACCCGTGCTTCTTCATTTTGTCGTACAAGGTCTTGCGGGCAATACCAAGCTGAACCATGGTGTCCTTGATACTGCCATGACAGACGTTCAGCGCGCTGACGATGGCGGTTCTCTCAAAGCCATCCATCATTTCCGAAAGCGTCTGGCGACTGTCCAGGTTGCCCTGCCCTGCCCCTTCGCTGTTCTCCAGGGCTGCCGGCCCCAGCAGCACGTAACGCTCTGCCAGGTTCCGCAGTTCCCGCACGTTGCCGGGCCAGGAGTGCTGCATCAGCCGGGCCGCCTGCCGGGCATCCAGCGGAACACTCTCCCGGTCGTAACGGGCGGCGGCAATCAGGGCAAAGTGGTGAAACAGCGTGGGAATGTCTTCCTTGCGCTCCCGCAGGGGCGGAATATCCACCTTCACCACATTCAGCCGGTAGTAGAGATCAGACCGGAACTCTCCCTCATCGCTGAGCTGTTTCAGGTCAGCCTTGGTAGCGGCGATAATGCGCACATCCACATCTATTGACTGGTTGCTGCCCAGCCGCTCCACCCGCAATTCCTCAAGCACCCGAAGCAGTTTCACCTGCAGCGCCATGGGCATGCTTTCCACTTCATCCAGGAACAAAGTGCCCCGATGGGCATGCTCAATCTTGCCGATACGCCGCTTCTCGGCACCGGTGAAGGCCCCGGCTTCGTGGCCGAACAGTTCACTCTCGATCAGATTTTCGGGCACCGCGCCGCAGTTGATGGCAACAAAGTTGTGGGCACTGCGGGGGCTGCTTTCGTGAATGTACCGGGCCAGGGCATCCTTACCGGAACCGGTTTCACCATGCAGCAGCACGTTTGCGGAAATATCCAGGATCGGCCCGATGGTCGACATCACCGCCTGCATCGCCGGCGAATCACCCAAAACCCGCGGCCCGGGCTTGGCCAGCTGCCGCAACTGGGCCTTCAGGCGCCGGTTTTCCAGTGCCAGGTGCCGTTTTTCCAGGGCGTGCCGCAGCAGTTCGATCAGCTCATCGTGGTCAAAGGGCTTTTCAATGAAGTCATAGGCCCCCTGCTGCATGGCCGACACCGCCGTGCTGATGTCGCCCTGGCCGGTGAGCAGAATCACCGGGATGTCTTCATCAATCTTCCGTACCTCGTGCAACAGCTGCATGCCATCCATGCCCGGCATGTTGTAGTCGCACAGGACGATGCCTTCGAACTCTGGCTGCACCAGCTTCAGCGCCGATGCTCCGTCGGCAAAACAGGCTACCGGGATATCTTCCAGGGTGAGGGTTTGTTCCATCACCGGCCGGATATCCGGGTCATCATCCACAAAAATCACTGATGGTATTGTCATCCCTCTGCCTTACGCTGTTTCAGTGTCAGAACAAACTCCGCCCCGGGGCCGTCGACCCGGTTCTGGCCGGTCAGGCTGCCGCCAAGTGCTTCGACAATCTGCCGGGAGATCGACAGGCCAAGCCCCAGCCCCTGCTTGACCGAACGGGTGGTAAAGAACGGTTCGAACACCTGCTCGGAATTACCCGGCAGGCCATGGCCGTTATCCTTCACCACGCAACGCCAGTCGTTACCTTCACCCGCAACCAGGATATCAATCTGCGGTTGCTTACAGCCTTCCACCGCCTGGACCGCATTGGCCAGCAGGTTAACCATCACCTGCTCCACCCGGATCAGGTCACCGTGGCACATCACCGGGTTGTCCGGTCGCTGCCAGCGAATGTTAATGCCCTCGCTGGCGTTCTGGGCGCGGATAATTTTCAGCGCCGCATCAATCGGCAGGCGCAGATCCACCACCGACGGCGGCCCCTCGGACTTGCGGGCGAACACCTTGAACTGCCGGATCAGCTCCGCCATCTTGTCGCACAGGGCAACAATCTCGCCCAGGTTGGCATCCACCATATCAGTGGCACCCCGCTCCAGGAATTTCCGGCTGTTACGGGCATAGGCCTGGATCGCCGTCAGGGGCTGGTTGATTTCATGGTTCAGGCCGGCAGACATCTGGCCCAGTACCGCCAGCTTGGCGGCCTGGATCAGCTCCTGCTGGGTTTCACGGAGGTCTGCGGTGCGCTGGGCAACCCGGCGCTCCAGCTGTTCACCCCTGAGCGCCAGCTCCCGCTCCCGGCGGTAACGCTCTCGCAGGTACAGCCAGGTCAAGAAACAGGCCAGGAACAGGGCCAGGCCACCGGCCATAAACCCGATGCGGGTCCACAGTATTGGCCGGGTGTCGGTCAGCACCAGCAGACTCCAGTCCAGCCGGGGCAAACCGGTTTCAACCGTCAGGTAGGTTCCGGGCTTGTCACTTTCCCTTAACCGGATGCGGGCTGACTTGTCCGCCAGCCCCCAGGGCTTACCCTGCTCCACAAAATCAACGGGCTTCAGTTCCCGCTCCGGATAACGCTGGCGAACCCTGGCGTTCTCTTCCGCATTATCCGTCGGCCTGAAATCCCGGTAGAGCCAGTCCGTCCGGCTGGACAAAAAGCTGATACCGTCGCCGTCCAGCACCACCATCTCCGCCTGCTGACGGGATTCCGGGCGGTGCCACTGGGATTCCAGCTCGTGTACCAGAACCTTGATGGCCACAATGCCGAGCATGTTGCCGCGCTGGTCACGAACCGGGTTGGTAAAGTACAACCCCCGCTCCGAGGAGATCTTACCCAGGGCGAAGTAGGCCACGGAGCCGCCGGTGGCAACCGCTTCTGAAAAATACGGCCGGAAGGCGTAATTGTTGCCCACAAAGGTATTTGGCTGGCCAAAATTGTTGGCCGCAATGGTCATCCCGGTCAGGTCCATCAGGTAGATATCGGAGCCGCCCACAATGGTGGCCATCCGCTGCATCTGCTCGTTGGCGCGAAGCAGGGTAACGGCGTTATCCGGTTCTTTCAGGGCGTCCGCCAGCAGGGGGTGTTCGGCAATCAAGGCAGGCACCGGCAGGTAGCGGTTAAGCTCGTTGGCGACCAGCTGGCGATAACGAAAGGCTTCCTGCAGGCTGTCCTGCTCCAGTTGCCGGTAACCAAACCAGCCTCCGAGCAGCCAGGACAGCAGCAGGGTAACAATCAGAACAACCGTAATGCTGATCCGGTTAAGCATGGGTTCGGATTCCGGCAAAGCCTCTAGACTAGCGCCGGAATCCGGGCAGGACAACAGGCCGCCATGCCCGCTGCCCTGCCCTTGCCTTGCCATATCAGGCCGCAGCCAACCCGGGTGCCCGCTTGCGCTGGATCAGGAACGCCACCACCGCAAGCCCGATACCGGCCAGATCTGTCCACACGCCGCCTTCGATGGTCATCAGCGCGGCCGCTACCAGCAGCAGGCGCACCAGAACCGGTGCGGCAGAGCGGGCAAACCAGCCCAGCACCCCGGCAGACAGCAGGTACACGCCGAAGGTAGCGGTAACCAGTGCCCGGGCGATTTCGACCCAGCCGGCTTCCATCAACAGCGCACCGTTATAGAAGAACATGAACGGCACGATGAACGCGGCAATACCGATGCGGAACGACGCTACCGAGGTAGACATGGCATTGGCACCGGAAATACCGGCCGCAGCGTAAGACGCCAGGGCAACCGGCGGCGTGATGGCAGACACCACGGCAAAGTAGAACACGAAGAAGTGCGCGGTCAGCGGCTCGATACCCAGCTGCACCAGGCCCGGCGCTACCACAGAGGCAGCCACCGCATAGGCGGCCGTGGTTGGCATGCCCATACCCAGCAAGATCGAGATGAACATGGCAAACACCAGTGCCAGCAGGTGGCTGTGGGCGGCCACATCCAGCAGCAGCACCGAGAAACGCGCACCCACACCGGTCAGGGAGATAACCCCCACAATGATACCCGCCGCGGCACACACCACGATGATCTGGATAGACATGTAGGCAGCAATTTCAAAGGCCCGAAGAATAGACTTCAAACCCATCTTGTTGGGCGAAATCCAGCTCACCACCGCTGCAGATACGGTCGCCAGGGTGCCGGCCCGAATCACGGAGTAGCCCTGGAACAGCGCCACAATCAGGATAATGATCGGTGCAAACAGTTAGACCTGGCGCATCATCAGGCGCAGGTTCGGCAGTTCGTCACTGCGCATTCCACGCATGCCCAGCTTCTTGGCTTCAAAGTCCACCATGAAGAACACAGACGCGAAGTACAGGATGGCCGGAATAATCGCGGCAATGGCAATCTCGGTATAGGGAATACCGGTAATCTCCGCCATGATGAAGGCGCC
>DATGQY010000126.1:0-10992 GCA_035303925.1 Marinobacter sp.
AACCCTTACGAAGCAGAGGAAACGGAACCAGACTCATGAGCGACGATCAGTCGAGTCGCAGCCAGGGCGGAAAGTCCTGGCTGGAGCGTATATCACAGGCCTTTTCCAGTGGGCCTGAGTCCGTAGAGGACGTGCTGGAAATTCTGCGGGATGCTGAATCCCAGAGCATTATCGATACCGACTCCATGAGCATCATCGAAGGTGCCATGCAAGTGATCGACATGCGGGTGGAGGAGATCATGATCCCCCGTTCACAGATGATCACGGTCAAAGCCTCCCAGGAACCCAAAGAATTCCTGCCGGAAATCATGTCATCGGCACACAGCCGATTCCCTGTCATCGGCGAAAGCCAGGATGACGTGATCGGTGTTCTGCTGGCAAAAGATCTGTTACCGCTGGCCCTGAACAACGAACTCATCTGGCCTCGCATCCGGGAAATCCTCCGCCCGCCGACCTTTGTCCCCGAAAGCAAACGCCTGAACCAACTGCTCAAGGAGTTCAAGGAAAACCGTAACCACATGGCGATTGTGGTGGACGAGTACGGCGGCACAGCCGGACTGATCACCATCGAAGACGTGCTGGAGCAGATCGTGGGCGAAATCGAAGATGAGCACGATTTCGATGAGGAAACCCACATCAAGGCGCGGGGCGATGGCACCTACGCGGTCAAAGCGGTCACTCCGATCGATGATTTTAACGAGTTCTTCGATACCAGCATGGACGAAGAAGAGTTCGACACCATCGGTGGTCTGGTCCTGAAAGAGTTTGGTCACCTGCCCAGACGGGGCGAAGCGGTTGAATTCGGCGGCTTGCAGTTTACTATTGCCAACGCTGATAACCGAGTCATCCGTTTGTTGCAGGTAACCCGAAGTGAGTCATGATTCCAATCTGAGCCACCCCCTCAACCTCCGATTTACCGCCAACCCCTGGTTCGGCGCGGCGATCCTGCTGATCGCAGGTGCCATACAGACACTGACCTTCGCCCCGTTTTTCCTGTGGTGGCTGGGGCCGGTGTCCGTTTTCCTGGTGTTGCTGGTCACCCTGAACCAAGCCTCTGACAAGCTCTTCCGGTCCGGCTGGCTTGTCGGCCTGGGCCTTTTCGCAACGGGCGTCAGCTGGGTTTACGTCAGCATCAGCGAACATGGCAATACGTCAACCCCCATCGCCATCGTGCTGATGGTGCTGTTTGTTGCCGGGCTGGCCCTGTTCCATGCTCTGGCCTTCTGGTTCTGGGGCAAACTGGCAAAGCAAAGCCAGATACGGCGCCTGATTCTGTTTCCAGCTATCTGGGTACTGGGCGACTGGCTCAGAGGCTGGTTTTTGACAGGCTTCCCCTGGCTGTACCTGGGCACCGCCCATACCGACGGCCCCTTGGGAGGGCTGGCCCCGATATTCGGGGTACACGGCGCTACGCTCTGGATCACGGTCTCCGGCGCGGCCGCCTACGCCATCTGGTGGATGGTGCGCACCGGCCATAACAAAGGAGCGGCGGCAACGGTAGTGCTGGCCCTGTTGCCCTGGTTTGCCGCACCGGCGATAAAGCAGGTCGACTGGACAGAGCTCAGTGAAGAACCCCTGACTTTCGCCACCATGCAAGGCAATATCCCCCAGCAGATCAAGTGGGACCCGGATTTCCTGCGGGACCAGATCGTTGCCTACCTGGGCATGACGGAAGAGCATTGGCAGAAAGACATCATCCTGTGGCCAGAAACCGCCATTCCCATTCCGCAGGATCAGGCTGGCCAGATTATTGCGCACATCCAGAGCGAACTGGGCGAAGACAGCACGCTAATAACCGGCATTCCCTGGTACGGTTACAGCAAACAGATTGAAGACAACACGTTCCACAACAGCATCATGGCGACCGGGAACGGCAGTGGCATCTACCATAAGCAGAAGCTGGTGCCTTTTGGCGAGTATGTCCCTCTGCAGGGGCTACTCCGAGGGCTGATCGGCTTTTTCGACCTGCCCATGAGCAGCTTCTCCCCCGGCCCCAAAAACCAGTCACCGCTGCAGGCCAGCGACACAAACGTGATGCCTTACATTTGCTACGAGGTCGCCTACCCTGACTTTGTCGCCTTCAACGCCCGCACTTCAGGCATGTTGCTGACCATCAGTAACGACGGCTGGTTCGGTGACTCGATCGGTCCACTGCAGCATCTGCAGATTGCGCGGATGAGAGCCCTGGAAACCGGCCGCTACATGCTCCGGGGCACCAACAACGGGGTGACGGCCATCATCAACGAAAAGGGGGAAATCACTGAGCGCATTCCCCAGTTCGAGCGGGCGGTGCTGACCGGCGAGGTGTTCACCGCTGAAGGCAGCACACCCTACATGCAAACAGGATCATGGCCGGTGCTGACCCTGGCGGTGATCCTGGTTGTCTTTGTACGTGAGCGGGTGATTCCAAAGAACTGACCCGCCTTCAAGACTCTTTCTTAGGCCAGCGACTGGTCACTCGCTCGAAATAGTGGGAGCCGCAGGCTTCACAAGGATGCAGGTGGCTGGTCTTGGTCAGGCACAACATATGACTGCAATTCAGGCAACGAAACATGCCGGCCGTGGCGACTTCGCCCGAGATGTAGTGCCCTACGTCTTCGTTCTCCAGCTTTTGCGTAAGTTCAAGGGTGTCCACCAGGGTTTTGTCGGCCACTGACAGCAGGCGGTCTGCCAGGGTTTGCTCCAGCAGGGAAATGTCCAGTTGCAGCCACTCTTTGAGACCTTCCCCGGTCTCTTCCACAAATTGCATCAGGTGTTCGAGGTCTCTTGCCAGGTAGGCTCCGAGCAGATCGGCTTCTTCCCGGGTCATTTCTTCCAGTTCGTACTCGAATTCAACCGCTTTCTGAACTTCTTCCTCCAGGGTTTGCAGTGATGTTTCCTGAAGCTCGTGCAGCCGGGTTTGCACCCGCTCGAGCATTCTGTCGTAGACCTCAAGGGCTTTGCCTGAAAGGTGACTGCGTTCTGGTTCTGTCATGTTAATCCTCGACTCAGTTTCGATTTTGGTGCAAGGGTCAGGTTGGGGCAGCTCTCTCCGGGACACGCTGTGAATACATCCCTGTACGCTTGACTGCAGCATCCCTGCTGCAGACAGTCCCGGAGAGAGCTGCCCCACCCTGCCCCCCCAAACATTATTCGTGCCCGCAGACTGCCTCGATTCGAACTTGAATACCCCTCCAAGGCTAGGGGGCGCTGGCGGGTATGACGTCCCGGGACTGTGCGCAGCAGGGAAGCTGCGCTCAAGCCCCCAGGGATGGGTTCACGGCGTGTCCCGGGACGTCATACCCGCCAGCGACCAGCACCCAACCAAGGTATCGCACCACTCCATAAAGTCTGGCACATCTCCGCCAAATTGGCAGACTACCTGTTAAGCCTTGTGTGCGTTAGAATGTTCGGCCCTTTCGAACATCATTCTGACACAGGTTAATTTTGGCAATGGCAGGAATGGACGAGCAATACAACCCACGTGATGTAGAACAGACCGCCCGCGACTTCTGGGAAACCAACGAAACCTTCAAGGTTAAGGAAGATCCCAGCAAGCCGAAGTACTACTGCCTGTCCATGTTCCCCTACCCCAGCGGCAAGCTACACATGGGGCACGTCCGCAACTACACCATCGGCGACGTGATCTCCCGCTACCAGCGCATGCAAGGCAAAAACGTCATGCAGCCCATGGGCTGGGATGCCTTCGGCCTGCCCGCAGAGAATGCTGCCATTGCCAACAAGTCCGCCCCGGCCAAGTGGACCCGGGCGAACATCGACTACATGAAGAAGCAGCTCAAGCAACTCGGTTTCGGGTACGACTGGGGCCGCGAGCTGGCCACTTGCGATCCCGAGTACTACCGCTGGGAGCAATGGTTCTTCGCCCGCCTTTATGAGAAAGGCCTGGTTTACAAGAAAATGTCGACCGTTAACTGGGACCCTGTTGACCAGACCGTTCTGGCTAATGAGCAGGTGGTTGACGGTCGGGGTTGGCGCTCCGGAGCACTGGTTGAACAAAAGAAGATCCCCCAGTGGTTTATCCGCATCACCGATTACGCCGAAGAATTGCTGAACGACCTGGACCAACTGGAAGACTGGCCAGAGCAGGTCAAGACCATGCAGCGGAACTGGATCGGCAAGTCGGTCGGTACCGAGCTCACCTTCCCCCTCAAGGATCGTGATGAAGGCATGACCGTCTACACTACCCGTCCGGACACGTTGATGGGGGTCAGTTACATGGCAGTGGCAGCGGAGCATCCGTTGGCCAAAGCCGCGGCCGAGCGTCACCCGGACGTTGCCGAGTTTGTCGAGCAATGCCGGAACAGCAAAGTGGCCGAAGCCGAAATGGCCACCATGGAAAAAAAGGGCATCGACACCGGTTTCAAGGCGATCAACCCGCTGACCCATGAGGAGATCCCCGTCTGGGTCGCCAATTTCGTGCTGATGGATTACGGCACTGGCGCTCTGATGGCCGTTCCCGGGCACGATGACCGTGACCACGAATTTGCCGTCAAATACAAACTACCCATCAAGCAGGTGATTGCTCCCAGCGACCACCAGGAAATTGATGTTCAGGAAAAGGCCTACACCGAGAAAGGCATTCTGGTCTCTTCCGGCAAGTACAGCGGGCTTACCAGTGAGGAAGCATTCGAGGAAATTGCCAGCCATCTGGAAGCCAGCGGTATCGGCAAACGCACCGTGAACTACCGCCTGCGTGACTGGGGCGTGTCCCGTCAGCGTTATTGGGGTGCTCCGATCCCGATGATGACGCTGGAAGACGGTACTGAAATGCCGGTGCCGGATAACCAGCTTCCGGTGCGGCTGCCGGAAGATGTCGAGATGGACGGTGTTCAGTCACCCATCAAAGCGGACCCGGAGTGGTGCAAGACTGACTACAACGGTCAGCCCGCTACCCTGGAAACCGATACCTTCGACACTTTCATGGAGTCGTCGTGGTATTACGCCCGTTTCTGCAGCCCCAACTATGACAAGGGCATGCTTGACCCGGCAGCAGCCAACTACTGGCTGCCAGTGGATCAGTACATTGGTGGTATCGAACACGCCATTCTTCATCTGTTGTATGCCCGGTTCTTCCACAAACTGTTGAGGGATTTCGGCCTGGTGGACAGCTCCGAGCCCTTCAACCGTCTGCTCTGTCAGGGCATGGTGCTGGCGGAAACCTACTTCCGGAACGAAGACAATGGTGGCAAGACCTGGTTCAACCCAGCGGATGTCACGGTTGAGCGGGACGCCAAAGGCCAGGTTATCCGTGCAGTATCTAAAACCGACGGCCAGCCGGTTGAAATTGGTGGCGTCACCAAGATGTCAAAATCCAAGAACAACGGTATCGACCCCCAGTCCATCATCGACCAGCACGGCGCGGATACCGTACGCCTGTTCATGATGTTCGCGGCGCCGCCCGAGCAATCCCTCGAGTGGTCAGACAGCGGTGTTGAAGGTGCCCATCGATTCCTGAAGCGTTTGTGGCGCCTGGTGAATGAACACGTGGCTGGCGGCGAAGTTCCGGCTCTGGACGCTGCGGGGCTGACAGATACCCAGAAGGGCCTGCGCCGAAAGACCCACGAAACCATCGCCAAGGTCAGTGACGATATCAGTCGCCGCCTGACGTTCAACACCTCTATCGCTGCCGTCATGGAGCTGCTTAACGAAGTCAGCAAACTGGCCGATGAGGAGCCCCAGACCCGCGCTGTCCGTCAGGAAGCACTGGATGTTGCGGTACTGGTGCTATCCCCGATTGTTCCACACATCTGTCATAACCTCTGGCACGCACTGGGGCATTCCGAGACGGTTGTCGATGCGCGCTGGCCGGTCGCCGACGAAAGTGCCATGGTGCGCAGCGAAATTGAAGTGGTCCTGCAGGTCAACGGCAAGGTGCGCGCGAAAGCAAGCGTGCCAGCCGATATCAGCAAGGGCGACCTGGAAAAGCTGGCCCTGGAGAACGAGAACGTGCTGCGCTTTACCGAAGGCAATACCGTTCGGAAAGTGATCGTAGTGCCAGGTAAGCTGGTCAACGTGGTGGCAAATTGATATGCACTGGGTGCCATCGTTGCTGAGAGCCTTTCGCATGCCGCTGCTAGCGCTGCTGGCGCTGACCACGGTTGCCGGTTGTGGCTTTCAGTTGCGGGGCACCTCGCCAGTGCCGGCCGCCTTGCAACCCTTGGCCGTAGATTGCCCTGACTCGTTACCCGCACGGTTTTGCCAGTCGGTTCGGGAGCAGCTGTCACTAGGCGGAGTAGAACTCAGAGACGCCGAAAATGCGGATTATCTGCTCAGGCTCGGACGTTATCAGCAAGACCGGCGGGCCTCTGCCATTACCGCACAAGCAGCGGCCGCTGAGTATATTCTTCGCCACACGGTAACCATTGAACTGTTTACAGCGGATCGGGTTCCACTCATTGCAGCAACCGATCTGACTGCCAGCGAAACCTACCGTTACGACGAGACCAATGTACTCGCCAAGCAACGGGAAGAGGAAGAGCTCCGTCAACAGTTGGGCGATCGCCTTGCCCAACAGGTCATTTTCCGGCTGGCACCGATGACCCGGGAGAGGATAGATGCTGCCATCCAGGAGTATTCTTCGGGTCAGGAGCAACCCGAATTACCATGAAGACCCAACCCGGCCAGCTTCCCCAGTTACTGAAAAAAGGCCTGGCTCCGGTTTACCTTATCTCCGGCGACGAACCTTTATTGGTTCAGGAGTGTTGTGACCAGGTACGCAAGGCCGCGAAGGAAGCCGGTTTTCAGGACCGCTTGACCTATCACGCGGACCACCAGCTGGACTGGAATGCCGTTGCCGACGAATGCAACGCCATGTCTTTGTTTGCCGAAAAGCGACGAATCGAAATCCACCTCCCTACCGGCAAACTCGGTGATGGCAGAAAGGTGATGGAACAGATTCTGCAGTCACCTCCGGACGACGTGGTTTTGCTGCTGATCAGTGCCCGGCTCGATGCCGCGGAAACCAAGCGCAAGTGGTACAAGGATCTTCAAGGCACGGGCGTTCATGTTCCCGTTTGGCCAGTCGAATCCGACAAATTTTCTGGCTGGCTGCAGCAACGTGCCAACAATCAGGGCCTCCATTTCACCCGGGGCGCACTGGCAATGCTGGCCGAACGCCTGGAGGGAAACCTGCTCGCCGCCAGTCAGGAACTGGATAGGCTAGCACTACTCACAGATGGCAAGACCATCGATGAAGAAACCATTGAGCTCGCCGTTCAGGACAGCGCACGGTTCAACGGCTTTGAGCTGGTCACCGAACTTCTTGCCGGCAAGGCCGCGCACGCTGGAAAGATCATTGGCGTCCTTCAGCAAGAGGGTGAAAACCCGTTGGGCCTGCTGAGCGTGCTGATCCGTGACATTCACCTTGTCATTGAGTTGAAAACCGCACTCCCCCCAGGAGACAACCCCTCGGGCTTCCTTAAAAAAAGGGGCGTATTCCAACCCAAACGGGCATCGGCCATCCAACAGGCCGCAAGACGGCTCAGCATTCAGCAATTACACCAGGCGATCAGCTTATGCAGCGTGACAGATCGATCGGCCAAAGGTTTTGATGGTCTTTCAGCCTGGCATCACCTCAGAGACCTTTCTGTACTCCTCGCCGGTGCGTAAACGCTGACCTGCATCAAACCTCCTCAATCCTTCTGTAACGCTACGCAACAGCCTATTGACACTTTTTTACATTCAGGCGCATTGTAAGCACTCCAACTCATCAAGGAAGGAGAACGACTATGAGTCTGCAAGATGAATTTCATAAGCTGTCCGACAAGATCAAGCAGTACCGTGACGAAGCCAGAGTTCAGCTTCACCTTGCCAGAGAAGATGTAAAAGACGAGTGGGACGACCTGGAGAAAGACTGGGATAAGTTCCGTTCCAAGCTGGATCAAGTGCTTCACGATGCGGAGGACGCAAGCCAGGAAGCCAAAGAAACTGCACGGAAACTTGGTGAGGAACTCAAAACCGGTTATGAGAACATTCGCAACAAACTGAAATAAAACGCAAACTGGTTAACAAATATACACAGCAAATCCGGCACAAGGGCTTCCGTCATGTCGCCCCTGTGCCACACTTCACAGTAATGAGTGAACACATCGTCATAATTTTGCCGATATGTTCATTTTGCCACCAATCGAACGTCTGATTGGCCACGGCATGAGTAGTATACTGTGAGGTATAAAGGTCTTATGAAAAAAACAGTCGCTATACCCGCAACCTTTGCTTTGATGCTCTCCACGGGACTGGTCATTGGCCAGAACACCCGTTTCAGTGACCCGGAATCGGTTGTCAAAAACGAGTTCTGGGGCAATCTTTATTCCGACGGCGGTACGTCGTTTTTCTGTGATACTCCCTTCAAGTCCAAGGGCTTCGTGATGACCGATGGATACATCTATCCTCTGGCTGACATCCGTACAGCCCTGGATTGTGGCACCACATCTCAGTGCAAGCAGGACAACCGTTATCGTCAGATTGCATCAGATCTGCATAACATGGTGGTTGTGCCTACGCGCCTGGAGATGCGTCGGCGGACTGCCCGGTATGAAAATCTGGGTGAGACGATCAGTGCCGACGATTGCGGTATGCGGGAGAGCAATCAGTTTTTCGAGCCACCCGAGCATGTCAAAGGCGACGTAGCGCGAACGATGGCTTACATGGTCGATACGTATGGCCTGCCCTGGCTGGGATCTAGCCCGGTGTTTCAGGGCTGGAATCGTATTGATCCGCCAGATGATAAAGAACTGACTCGACACCGGATGGTGGCGGAGATTCAGGGCAATGAGAATCCGTTTGTGACCAATCCGGACCTTATTAACCGGCTTTGAGTTTTACTTTGGTGCTAGCAGGGGTTCAGGGAGGTCTTTCCGAAACACGCTGTGAATACATCCCTGTACGCTCTGCTTCGCCATCCATGGCTACGCAAGGTTTCGTAAAGTCCTCCCCGAACCCCCGCCCAGACATTTCTGGTGCACATAAAGCAAAAAAGCAGGCCACATGGGCCTGCTTTTTTGCTTTCCGGGGCGTCGAAACCTGATCAGATTTCGTTAGCCGCCAGTGCCATCATGGCATCGCTGCCACTGCGAATGCCTTCGGCCAGAGACACGGTCTTTGGCAGCAGGCGATCGAAGTAGAAACGGGCGGTCTTCAGCTTGCCGGTATAGAAGCCGGAGGTATCACCCTCTGCCTTCGGTGCAGCGGCTTTAACAGTCTTCGCCCACATATACGCCAGGGCGGTGTAGCCGAACATGTCGAGGTAGTCGACCGCCGCAGCGCCAATGGCGTTGGGGTTGTCGCTGGCCTGTTTGATGACGTGTTCAGTCACATCAGACAAGCGCTCAACAGCGGCAGCCAACGGCTCAAGGTAGGGCTTGAGCGCGGCGTCACCGGTATTTTCTTCGATGAAGTTGGCTACGTCCTGCACAAACAGTTCGTACAGCTTACCCTGACTACCGACAACCTTGCGGCCCATCAGGTCCATGGCCTGGATACCGTTGGTGCCTTCGTAGATCTGGGTGATGCGACAGTCGCGTACCAGCTGTTCCTGGCCCCACTCGCGAATGAAACCGTGGCCACCGAACACCTGCTGGCCGATGATGGTGGTTTCCAGACCGCGGTCAGTCAGGAACGCTTTTGCGACAGGCGTCAGCAGAGCAACCATGCCTTCGGCGTGTTGGCGCTGTTCGTCGTTATCGGAGTATTTGGAGATGTCCAGCCACTGGGCCACGTAGGTGGAGAAGGTACGGCCACCTTCCACGTAGCTTTTCATGGTCAACAGCATCCGGCGGACGTCTGGGTGCACCAGGATCGGGTCAGCTGCTTTTTCAGGCTGCTGTGCACCGGTAGGCGCACGGCTCTGGATACGGTCGTTAGCGTATTCACGGGCACTTTGCAGGGACGCCTCGGCTGCGCCGATACCCTGAATACCAACGCCCAGGCGCTCATAGTTCATCATGGTAAACATGGCGGCCAGGCCTTTGTTTTCTTCGCCAACCAGCCAGCCTTTGGCGCCGTCGAAGTTCATCACGCAGGTGGCGGACGCCTTGATACCCATCTTCTTCTCGATGGAGCCGCAGCTGAAGCTGTTGCGCTCACCCAGGGAGCCGTCGTCGTTTACCAGGAATTTGGGCACCAGAAACAGGGAGATACCCTTGGGGCCTTTCGGAGCGTCTGGCAGCTTCGCCAGGACCAGGTGGATGATATTCTCCGCCAGATCGTGCTCGCCCCAGGTGATGAAAATCTTGGTGCCAGTGACGTTGAAAGAACCGTCGTCGTTGGGCTCGGCCTTGGTGCGGATGATGCCCAGGTCGGTACCGGCGTGCGGCTCAGTCAGATCCATGGCGCCGGACCAGACACCGGAGTACATATTGGGCAGGTATTTCTCTTTCAGTTCCTGGCTGCCGTGGGCATCCAGAGCCAGGCAGGCGCCAGCGGTCAGCATCGGGGCCAGGCCGAAGGCCATGTTGGCGCCCTGCATCATTTCTTCAAACTGGGCCACCAGGGTTTTTGGCATGCCCATGCCACCAAACTCCGGGTTACCACCCAGGCCGTTCCAACCACCTTCAACGATGGTCTGATAGGCTTCCTTGAAACCCTCAGGACTGGTCACCTCTCCATCGTTCCACTTGCAGCCTTGCTCGTCTGCTTCGCGGTTAAGCGGAGCCAGTACGCCACTGGTGATCTTTCCGGCTTCTTCCAGGATAGCGTCTGCTGTATCCGGGTCTACGTTTTCAGCAATTTTTGGCAAGGATGCCCACAGGGATGGCGCATCAAATACTTCGTTCAGAACGAAACGCATGTCACGAAGGGGGGCCTGATAATCAGCCATGTATACACTCTCCAGAAATTCAGTCAGTCAGTTCGGGGGGTTGCCGAGAAACGCCTCTTTTGCAAGGCTCGCTGAACCCCCGGCTCGGCTATGTGTCCGATACAGGGTTATTATTCTCTGGGGCAGCATTCTACCCCAAAAACCCGTTTCAAACTCATGAAAAAAGCCCGCCTCCT
>DATGQY010000127.1:0-7481 GCA_035303925.1 Marinobacter sp.
GTTACCGGCGTGCACCTGGTTACCGGCCACGCCCTACTGCCTGCCCTGCACCTGATTGCCGTTGGTGCACTGGGCACCCTGTCTTGCAGTGTGATGTTGCGCCTGGCCTGGCAACGGGCCCGGCGGCGCTTCCCGCCAGCATGGCAGGTTCTGGCTATTGCCGTACTGATCGCCCTCGCCGGCGTGTGCCGATACCTGGCGGGCCCGTTACCCTTCAGCCAGCCCGGCTTGCTCTGGCTTGCGGCTTCGGCCTGGACGCTTACGTTCCTTGGCGTCTTCGTCCAATTACTGCGCCTGTACCCTGAATCTACGAAAAGAGGAAAACCTGACCGTGGCTAAATGGCTGGTAAAGACCGAACCTTCCGAATGCAGTATTGATGACTTTGCTCGCGACCCAGGCACGGCGATCCCCTGGGACGGCGTACGCAATTACCAGGCCCGGAACTTTCTGCGGGAGATGACCGAAGGGGATAAAGTGTTCATCTACCACTCAAGCTGCAAGCACATCGGCATTGCCGGTATCGTGAGGGTTACCCGCAGCGCCTATCCGGACCCGAAGCAGTTTGACGCCGGCTCGCCCTACCACGACCCGAAAAGCACCCCGGATAATCCCCGCTGGCAGGCGGTAGACATGCAGTTTGTTCGCAAGCTGCCAAAACTGATCAGCCTGGATCGCCTGAAGAACCTCACGGGGCTTGAGCAGTTGCCGCTGGTACGCAAGGGTAACCGGCTCTCGGTGATGCCAGTCGACGAGACTGAGTGGCGGTTGATTACGGCACAGGCAAAATAGGCGCCGATCAGCGCTCAAGCGCCAGAATCGGGTAAACTGTTCCAACACAAAGCCGTGTTGTAAGCACCCATCCGGAGGCCGTCATGCTACTGAACTGCGACTTAGGCGAAAGCTTCGGTGCCTGGACCATGGGCATGGACGAACAGGTCATGCCGTTCATTGACCAGGCCAACATCGCCTGCGGCTTTCACGCCGGAGACCCGGTTACCATGCACCGGACGGTTCGACTGGCCCTGCAGCACGGTGTCGCTCTCGGGGCCCATCCGTCCTACCCGGACCTTCAGGGCTTTGGCCGGCGGTCCATGAGCCTGCAGCCCGAAGAGATTTCCGCGCTGGTCTGTTACCAGGTCGGCGCCCTGAGCCACATCGCCGCTTCCGAAGGCGGTCACCTGAGCTATGTGAAGCCCCATGGTGCGCTCTACAACGACATGATGCGAGATGCCACCATTCTCGACAGCATTCTGGCTGCCATCCATCGCTCCCCTCATCCCCTGGCGTTGATGGCGATGACCACCGCAGATAACAGCAACCTTCGGGCGGCCTGCGAACAGCATGGCGTGCCCCTGATTCTTGAGGCCTTTGCTGACCGCGCCTACGATGACCAGGGTTTCATCGTACCCCGCAGCCAGCCCGGAGCCGTTCACAAGAGCCCGGAAGCCATTATTGCTCAGGCTCGCCAGCTGGCTACAGGCGCATGCCTGCAGACCATCGACGGTAAATCCTTGCGACTTGAAGCAGATTCCCTGTGTGTGCATGGCGACAACGCGGACTCCATCGCCGCCGTGCAAACCATCCGCCAAGCCTTAAAGGAACTGAAGGGCCAGCACTGATGCAATGGCACTACCAGGTGACCGGTCTCGACACCATCACTCTGCATTTCGGTGACCGCATCGACGTTGCCGTTACGGCCAGTGTTCGCCAGGCTGCCGCTGCGCTGAGTATGCGGCTGGGCGACCGCCTGATTGACACGGTGCCGTCCTATACCACTCTGATGCTCCGTTACGACCTGCTCGCCGACGACCTGGCCAGCCTGATCCATGACGTGAACATCATTCTGAGTGAGCTTCCTGAACGCTCACACACCACCAACGACGCCGAGATCATTGATATTCCGGTCTATTACCACCCCAGTGTTGGCCCCGACCTCGAGGTTATCGCAGCCCGGGCCAGTCTGACCATTGAACAGGTCATTCAGCGTCACAGCAGCCAGCTCTACCATGTTTTTGCCATCGGGTTTGCGCCCGGCTTCGCCTATCTGGGAGAAGTCCCCCATGAGCTGGCCACGCCCAGGCTCGCCACTCCCAGAGCGAAGGTGCCGGCCGGGAGTCTGGGCATCGCCGACCGCCAAACCGCCATCTACCCGCTGACATCGCCTGGTGGCTGGAACCTGATCGGTCGCACACCGCTGACACTGTTTGATCCAGGCAGGCCGAGTCCGTCGCTTTTAGAGGCGGGCCAACGGGTTCGGTTTCGAGCCATTGACCTGGCAGAATACCTTGCGCTTGGCGGGCAAACAGAATGAACAAGCTGCCGGGCTTAAGATTCACCAAACCGGGCTTTCTCACTCTGTTGCAGGACGGTGGGCGCCAAGGCGTAATGCACATGGGGCTTGCCGCCGGTGGCGCCATGGATCGACACGCCTGGGCCTGGGCCAATCATTTATTAGGTAACCGATACGGCGCGGCCGGACTGGAAATCACCTTTGGCGGCATCGAATTTGTCTGTGACCTGGACACGCAGATCGCCCTGACCGGCGCTGAGGCCCGGCTCACGGTGAACGGTGAGCCCCGGCCACTCTGGGCCACGGTCACCGTGAGAGCGGGCGACACCATAGCCCTGAGCCCTCCAACATCCGGAGTCCGCAATTACCTGGCGGTGCTCGGTGGTTTCGTGGCGGACGCCGGGCCCGGTGACAGCTGTGCCACGATCGTCCGGGAAGGCACTGGCGGACTGCACCGGAACGGCCAGGCTGTAGCGCAAAATGACGTTATGCCCTGTCGTCCCGGGTTGAGGTTCGTCCCGAACCGGAAAATACCCGATGTGTGGATACCGGATTACCGGGCCGACCTTTACCTGCAGGTCATTCCCTGCGCCCAAATAGACCGATTTGGTGCGGAGGCCCTGAACACCTTCTTCAGCAACCCTTACACCCTGACTCCACAGGCCGACCGCATGGGCGCCCGCCTGCGCGGCCCGGCACTCAACGTGTCTGGCAAAAGTCTTCTTTCAGAAGGCACCAGCCTGGGAGCCATCCAGGTGCCAACAGATGGCCAACCCATCATACTGCTGAACGACAGGCAGACCATTGGCGGCTATCCGAAACTGGGCGCAGTCACCCCGCGCAGCCTGGACGCTCTGGCCCAGCGGACACCGGGCAGCCGCCTTCATTTCCAGCCCGTTCCGTTGCATGCAGCGCAGCTCCAGGAGCGCCATTTCCTGATGTTTTTCCGGGCATCTACCACCGACCTCCCCAACAGGAGATACCTCTAATGCGTCAGCCGCCAAGCCTCCGTGTTTGGTAAGGTTTAGCCGGAGCAACCCCCTGAAGGAGCCTGTATGGAGTACCCCGCAACCAAGCCGGAACAATACCGGGCGCTGGGTCTCTCGACGTTCGCCTTCACACTGTGTTTTGCTACCTGGACCTTGTTCTCCATCCTGGGCATCCGCATCAGCGACAATCTCGGTCTTTCAGGCACCCAATTGGGCCTGCTGATGGCCACGCCCGTGCTGAGCGGCTCCATCAGCCGTGTATTTCTGGGCATCTGGACAGATCGCTATGGCGGTCGCCGGGTGCTCGGCGCACTGATGCTGACCACCGCCACCTGTGTGTATCTTTTGTCCTTCGCAGATACCTACCCGACACTTCTGCTCGGGGCGCTCGGGCTCGGCCTCGCCGGAGGTGGTTTTATCGCCGGCGCCAGTTACACGGCCAGCTGGTTCGAGCCAGCCAAACAGGGTGCGGCACTGGGCATTTTCGGTGCGGGCAATGTTGGCGCGGCAATAACCAGTCTCGCCGCCCCCATGCTGATGCTTGCGCTGGGCTGGGAAAAAACCGCGCAGATTTATGCTGCCATCCTTGCGCTAACCGGCGCTCTGTTCACCCTGCTGGCAAAAGATGACCCGATGACCACCCGCCGTACCGGCGAACAACCTTCCTCCTTTGCTGCGCGAATTGCACCGTTAAAAGAGCTTCAGGTATGGCGTTTCGGGCTTTACTACTTCTTCGTATTCGGCGGTTTTGTCGCCCTTGCTCTGTGGCTACCCCACTATCTGATGGGGGTGTATGGCATCGACATCCAGACCGCTGGAGCAATCGCTGCACTCTACATCGTTCCCGCATCACTGTTCCGTGCAATGGCCGGCTGGCTGGCTGACCGATTGGGCGCCCGCCGGCTGATGTACTGGGCATTGATCACCTCCGTTGCCTGTACCTTCCTGCTCAGTTACCCACCCACCCGATACGTCGTCCATGGCACCGAAGGTGACATCCGTTTTTCGTTGGAGATGGCCCTGCCTGCGTTCATCGTGGTGATCTTCGCGCTTGGATTATCCATGGCGCTGGGCAAAGCGGCGGTGTATCACCACATTCCGGCCTATTACCCAGGCCATGTAGGGGTTGTGGGTGGTGTCGTCGGAATGATTGGTGGCCTCGGCGGTTTCGTCCTTCCGATCGGCTTCGGTGTGTTAACAGACGTAACCGGCATCTGGCAAAGCTGCTTCATGCTGATGTTCAGTGTGGTAGCCGCGGCATTGATCTGGATGCACTACGCCATCCGCAAAGCCGAACGCGTGGAATGGGCCGCCAATGAAGAACGAACGGATCTGCCTTAGCCGGGCCGTTTTGAACACAAAGCTACCACCCCGGGCCCGGGATCATTAGAATTGCCGCGATTCTTCATTTCCGGAGCCGCAGTGATGTCTATAGAGCTGAACCCCGCCAGCAGCTTTGCCCAACTCAAACGCATTGAATCCAGCAAGGTGTTTCAGGGCGTTGTTATTGCCATCATCATTCTCTCCGCACTGACCATTGGCGCGAAAACCTACGATTTGCCGCCTCTGGTAGAACAAACACTGACTGTGCTGGACAACGCCATCACACTGTTCTTTCTGGTCGAAATACTGTTTCGATTTACCGCCTGCCCGGTCAAGCGGCGCTTCCTGATGGATGGCTGGAACCTGTTTGATACCTTGGTTGTCATCGGCAGCCTGATCCCTCTGGACAACTCGGAAGCCGTGCTGCTGGGACGACTTCTTCGGGTATTCCGGGTTTTGCGTCTGGTTTCCGTCGTGCCGGAACTGCGGTTTCTCATCAACTCGCTGCTCAAGGCCATCCCGCGCATGGGCTACATCGCCCTGCTGATGTTCATTATTTTCTACATCTACGCAGCTATGGGCTCGATGTTCTTTGCCAGTGTCGACGAAGTACTCTGGGGGGACGTGGCCATTTCCATGCTCACGCTGTTCCGGGTCGCTACTTTTGAGGACTGGACCGATGTGATGTACGCCACCATGGAGCAATACCCGCTAAGCTGGCTTTACTACCTGACGTTTATTTTCCTCACCGCGTTCGTTTTTCTGAATATGATGATCGGGGCTATTCTGGAAGTGATGGGAGAGGAGCAAAACGCCAGGGCGGCGCAGGAGGCTCATAACGAGCGCGACGAAATCGCCCGCCAGCTCCAGGCTGTTCAGGAACAGCTGAAGGAGCTGACCAGGCAGATCAGCGACAAGCGCTGAAAGACTCAGCCAAAAACAGGTTTGGCCATCGCCAGGTGGAAGATCGCGCTGACCTGCACCAGGGCAACGATCGCTGCGATCACCCGTACCGGTTTGCCGAACGCGGGTTTCAGGGCAAACACCCCGGCAACGATGTAGCCAACCAACAAAACAATCTTGGCAATCAGCCAGCCCGGCATGCCAGAGGCGTATCCGGCCACGAACAACAGGGAAATCGCGGCGACCAGCAAAACGGTGTCGTTAGCATGGGGTATCCAGCGCAGCGGAGTCTGCCGCCACCCGGGGCGCCCCACCGCATCCAGCAACAGCCTCAGGGCAAACAGGGTAATCGTCAGGTACGCCGTGGTCATGTGCAGGTGCTTCAGAATCATGTAGGCACTCATTAAACTTTCCTTTCTCATCAAATTGTTGGCGCCATTGTACGCAAAATACCCCCAAGCAGGTATGGTGATTGAACCAGCCACGGATTAACATATACCCGGAATACATGTATATGGGAGACTTCTATGCAGGCAAACCCAACGTCAGCTGAACACACCGGCGCCAGTGTCGGCCAGCTGTTCGCCTATCCGTTCCGGATTTTCTTTCTGTCGATGACAGTGCTGACGGTTATTGGCGTGCCGTTATGGGTGCTGGAGGTGTCCGGTGTACTCAATCTCCCTCTCGCCATGCCCGCCCTGTTCTGGCATCAGCATGAAATGCTGTTCGGATTTTTGTCGGCCGCGATTGCGGGCTTCCTGCTCACAGCCGTCTGCGTATGGACCCAAACCGAGCGCACCCACGGCCTGCCTCTCATGTTGCTCTGGGGCGTCTGGCTCGCCGGCCGTGTGCTGCTGGCATTTGGCGGCAGCCTACCCGACTTGCTGGTGCAAGGCATAAACCTCGCGTTCATGCCGCTGGTCATGATAGATGCGGGCTGGCGAGTGTGGCATGCCAGGCAAAAGCGTCAGGTGATGATTGTGGTGGTGCTGGGGCTCTTGTGGCTGATGCAGATCGGCTTCGTCACCCGGCTGGATATGTCATTCAGCTACGGCGCACTGATCATGGCCATGGCCCTGATCAGCATTATCGGTGGCCGTATTACCCCGGCGTTTACCGCGGGGTGGTTGCGGCAACGCGGCGAAGACGCCTCAGCGGTAAAGATGATTCCGGCGCTGGATATGGCGGCGCTGTTTTCGATGATCCTGCTGATGGCCTCACTGGTCACCGGGTGGCAAACGCTCACCGCGATCATTGCAGTCGTGGCAGCGGCGCTGATGCTTGTTCGCCTGTACAACTGGAAAGGCTGGCTGGTGCGCTCAGAACCGTTGCTGTGGATTTTGCACCTGTCCATACTCTGGGTGCCGGTGGCCCTGATACTGCTGGCCGGATCACTGGTCGCTGGCTGGCCGTCAAACGCCTGGAGCCATGCCGCAGGTACCGGCGCGGTTGGCTGCCTGATCCTGGGCGTTATCGCCAGGGTGTCTCTGGGCCATACCGGTCGGCCACTGGTTCTGCCCAAAGGCATGGTTCTGGCCTTTGTCGCTATTCAGCTTGCTGCACTGATCAGGGTTTTGACCGCCTTTGAGGTAATCCCGTGGCACCCGGGCATTGGTTCGAGCACCCTGCTGTGGGTGGTCGCCTACGGCCTGTTCCTCATTCGATATACCGGAGTGCTGGCCAGCCCGAGAGCTGATGGCCGCGCCGGATAACCGCTCCCGCTTTACCGGCAACAAAAAGGCAGGCCCGCTAACGGGCCTGCCTTTTTGTTTACCTCGGATATCGCTCGTCAGGCAGCCAACTGTTCCCGTACCTGAGCTTCAAACCAGCTTCGGGCCAAACGGAATCGTTCCGCCGGAAAATGAATACTGATACCTTCCAGTGCCGCCATCAGCATTTCAAGATGAGCGTCCCAGCCAGCACAGGCGATCGGGACCAACTCGTCATCTGGTAACGACAATGTCAGCGCCAACAG
>DATGQY010000128.1:0-9995 GCA_035303925.1 Marinobacter sp.
GCCGGTACCATGCGCACACTGTCGTGGTTGCCAAGAACGGCATAGGCATCGCCGCGGATGGCCTCCCGGAGCATGGCCATTCCGCTAAGGGCGGCTTTCACCGGCCCGAAAGTGAGCTGCCGGTAATCGCCGGTCAGCACACAGAGGTCATAGTCCAATGGTTCGATTTGACGGATGACCGCCTGCAGGTTGTGTTCGTCCATATCCACATGCAGATCGGTCAGGTGAAGAATTCGAAAACCTTCAAAAGCCTCTGGCAGATCGGGAAGCAAAAAGGTGTTGTGTTCGGTGTTGAGTTTTCGGCTGTTGGCCCTGGCCCGCTTGAAAAGGCCCACTGCCTGAAGGCAGAAGCGGATCAGGCCGGGTGCATTGGTCAGGTTTTCCAGATGAAATGAATGTTTGTCGCGGCCCAGCACCCGAGCTTCCGATTCCTGCTCGATGCCCAGGCGCTGGCGGGCATGAACCGGCCCAAGGCGCAGGCTCAGACGGTACTGGAGGAGTTCGTCCTGATCTTCCGGTTCGCGGACCTTTGCTGTCATGCTGGTTTTCCCTGATGCCGAGCAGGGCCTTATGATTGGCCCCTGTTCTCATTATGGATGGTCACGAGGCTTGTGCAACCGCCCCGACATAATGTTCATGTTTACTGCAGCTCTTGATGGATCTAAGCGGAGACATTTTCATGGCTATGACCGAATCCAACCCGACCGGGCCACTCAGTAGCTGGCAGGTGTTCCTGATTTTTTTGCGTCTGGGCCTGACCTCGTTTGGCGGCCCGGCGGCTCACCTGGGGTTTTTCCACGATGAGTTTGTAAAACGTCGCCAATGGTTGTCCGCGAGTGCTTATGGTGAGGTGGTTGCGCTTTGCCAGCTTTTGCCGGGGCCTGCCTCCAGTCAGGTGGGGCTAACGATCGGTTTTTTGCGTGGCCACTACGGCGGTGCATTTGCAGCCTGGCTGGGCTTTACCTTGCCGTCTGCTATCGCCATGGCGTTGTTTGCCTTTGGTCTGACCTTCTGGCCAGAGGCAGGTTCGGGTGGCTGGATTAATGGTCTGAAGCTATTCGTGGTCGCCGTGGTAGCGCAGGCGGTTTGGCAAATGGGGCAAACTCTCTGCCCGGACAAACCCCGTGTTGCGATCGCGCTGTTGGTGGCCATTGTGTTGTTGCTGGTGGGGGCGACCTGGATGCAGATACTGGCACTGGCTATGGCAGCCATTGCCGGCACAGCGCTGGAGCTGGCTTCAAACAAGGCTTCCGAGCCCCTGCATGTGCCTGTGCAGTCCCGCAAACCGGTGTGGTTCGCTTTGGCCTTTGCCGGTTTACTGGGGCTCTCTCTGCTGCCGCAACAGCCGGGCTCTCTGGCGTGGGTTTGGGCCGAGTTGTATCGGGCCGGAGCGCTGGTGTTTGGTGGCGGGCATGTGGTTCTGCCCTGGCTGCAGGAAGGTTTTGTCGAGTCCGGCACTATGCAGGCAGACACCTTCCTCGCCGGCTACGGTGTCGCCCAGGCGGTACCGGGGCCGCTGTTTACCTTCTCTGCTTTTTTGGGCGGTGCTGAAGCGGGTTTGGCGGGTGCGGTCATCGCCGTGGTGGCGGTGTTTTTGCCGGGAACATTGCTGGTCTTTGCCGGTCTGCCTTTGTGGAGTTGGCTGCGGGAACACCCTCAGGCACGCTCCGCACTTGCGGGGGTAAACGCCGGTGTGGTGGGGTTGCTGCTGGCTGCGCTCTATGACCCGGTGTGGACGTCCGCTGTGCACGGCGCCACTGATCTTGCCTTTGCGCTGGTGTTCTGGCTGGCATTGGCGGTCTTGCGCTGGCCGGTTTGGGGCCTGGCCGTTGCAAGTGCCATACTGGGGGCAGTCTTTTTGTGATGGATGGTCGTATAAGTCGTCACTGTCAAATACATAGGAAAGGGTGGATAGCGTCATGAGCAACGCATGTAATATTCCCGGCCTCAAAGTGCCTCGCAGCCGGTTTCCGGCTCCGCAGAAGGAGCTTCATGAAGGTGAGGGTGACGCCCGGGTGGTACTGGCCGGTGGCTGCTTCTGGTGCATTGAAGCTGTGTTTCTCGCGATTGACGGCGTAACCCGGGTAGAGTCTGGTTATGCGGGCGGTGCTGCGCAAACCGCGAATTACGAAGCCGTATGTACCGGTTCCACCGGCCATGCGGAAGTCGTCGATGTGCATTACGACCCGGCCAAAGTCAGCTTTGGTGAGCTACTGAGAGTGTTTTTTTCGGTCGCCCACGATCCCACCCAGCTGAACCGTCAGGGTAACGATGTTGGCACCCAATATCGGTCGGCCGTGTTTTATGAAACGGTAGAGCAGAAAGAGGTGCTTGAGGCCTACATCCGCCAACTCGATGAAGCTGGCGTCTATCCCGCGCCGGTTGTCACCAGTCTGGAGCCACTTGAGGCATTCTACCCGGCTGAAGCCCATCACCAGAATTTTGCCGCACGGAATCCATGGCAACCCTACATCATGGCGGTTGCGGCGCCGAAAATGGAAAAGCTGGTCAGCACCTGGCCGGATCGACTGAAACCCGAATTCAGCCAGGATGACCCGAACCTGGCTTGAGGAGAAATCCTATGAGTGTATCTGCCGCAGGCTATGACCTGACGCCGCTGACCAGGGAACAGGTTGACGAAAAAGCTTCCAGCCTGAGCGCCGAAGAGAAGCGTGTACTGCTCGATCACGGTACAGAACACCCGTTCTGCGGCACGCTGCTGGATAACAAGAAGTCCGGGGTATATCACTGTCGGCTGTGTGACCTGCCGCTCTTCAGTTCCGATGCCAAATTTGACTCTGGAACAGGCTGGCCGAGCTTCTTTCAGCCGTTTGACCCGGACCACATTCGTTACATTGAGGACACCAGTTTCGGTATGACTCGTATCGAAATTCGTTGCCCTCGCTGCGACAGCCATCAAGGCCATGTGTTTCCGGACGGGCCACCGCCCACCGGCCAGCGCTATTGTCTGAACTCGATTTCTATGGTGTTTCGGGAAGCTGTTTAATGCAGGTTGGGGGCTTCCTGCCCCCTGTGCTATTTTTCGCTACCGGTCACTGACGCGACGTAGTCGGCCACCGCTTGAATCTGCTCCTCCGTCAACGATTCACCGAAAGGCGGCATGATGCCCACACCGCCAGTGACAGCATTGATGATCTGTTCCCGCGACGGTTTCAGTTCGTCCAGGTCCGGGCCAATGGCTCCGGATGAGCCGGCATCGGCAAGGGTGTGACAGACCGTGCACGACGGCTGAGCTTCTTCAGTGAAAACCAGTTTGCCTTTATCGGTGTTGCCGGCATGGGCCAGTGAGGCAAGCCCGAACAGGGTTGCGGATACAAGTACTGCGGTTTTTCTCATCTTGTTGTTTTCCAGGAAATCGGGAGCTGACGTGATCCTCGCCAGCTCCCGAATGTTCAACTGATGGTGACCGAAACTCCGTGGTCACTCCAGCCGTTGTGGCCATAGCCACGCTCGTTTTCAATCCGGCCCTCAGGTTGTGTGTGGCCTTCAGTATCGGTGGCCCGGCTGACGATTCGGTGCTCGCCGGCGGAGAGGTCTGCAGCTATGACAAACGGGCGCCAGGCGTAAGGCCCGAGATCGGGGCCCAGGAACCGGGCCGGTTTCCAGTTTTTGCCGCCGTCGGTCGACACTTCGATCTTCGCAAGAGCGACCGTTCCGCCAAAGGCAACGCCATAGATCATGTTACGGCCACTGCGCCCGGATTCCAGCGGCGCTGTTACCCAGGATTTAACGTTCATCTCCCACATGGATGGCTGGTCCGGAGAGCCCTTCTTGCCCACGTCGCGGACGCGGTAACCGGACGCCTGAATCTTGGCGTCGGTCTGGTTTTCGGTGAAGGCAATGTTTTTCACGTATTTGACATTGTTCACTCCGTAATAGCCCGGTACAACCATGCGTAACGGGCCACCATGGGTGTGGGTTAGCGGTTCATCATTCATTTCCCAGGCCAGCAGGCCTGTTTCCAGAGCCCGAGTGGGCACCGAACGCTCTACCATAATGCTCTTTGGGTCTAAGCCTTCGGGTAAGGCTTCGCCCCCGGTTGCAGTAATGTAGCGGGCGCCCTCTGCCAAGCCGCCCAATGCCTCGACCACGCTTTTCAGCGGTACGCCGGTCCACATCACGCAACCCGCGGCGCCTACGGACCACTGAGTGCCACTCGCGCCGTGAGGAAAGAAGGCCCTGCCGTTGCCAGAGCACTGCAACACCGAGGCTACGGTAGTGACGCCCATGGTTTTCAGTTCGCCAACGGTCAGAGTTCGGGGATTTTTGACACCTTCAATCTTTACCTTCCAGGCATCGGGGTTGTCGGTTATCGAAGCCGGTGGTGCTGGCAGGTTATTACGCACAAACAGCCGATTGCTCGGGGTGATCACTCCGTTACCAATCGCGCCTCGTTGGGTTTCCATGGTGTTGGCGCTGTGGACAATCAGTGCGTTGCGGTCTTTCCAGGCAGCAAAGTCGGGCAGGGATTTGGGCTCGCTGGCTTTAGCGAGCGGGGTAAAGCCCAGCAAGGTGACTGCGGCCATGGCCCCGGCGCTGCCCAGCAGAATGCTGCGTCGTGAGGGATTGGCGAGCCCGGGATCGTTGGGCCCTCGATGGAGGGCATGTGCCTGTTTCATGATCCGTCTCCTTATTAGGCTTGTCGTTGGACGGTGACCTGCTCCAGCACATCTGAAGCAGGTTATATCCTTATTGCTTATAGGCTCTGATTACTATTTGAGCAATACTTTTGTTCGTTATTCAGCGAGCGGCGGAGCCGGTATAATTCGGCGCTGTTGCCAGGATGTTGGCGTATGGGAAGGGTGTTTTGATGAATCGACTGAACTTGAGCCCGCTGACCGAGTCGGCAACGTTGCTGCGTCGGGCCGCTGTTGTGCTGGGCTCAGTGGGGCTGACGGCCATCTACTCGCTGTTGATACTGTTGCGGGCCTTGTTTGGTCAGCTGAACCGGCCGATTGTCGACAAATACTGCCGGGAGTGGTCCCTGGCGCTGCTCAAACTGGTACGGGCAAGTCTCACGGTGCGTGGGGCCGTGCCGGACTTTAATGATGGACGGCGTTACATCATCATGAGCACCCATGCCAGCCACTACGATATTCCGGTCAGCTTCGTTTCTCTGCCAGGTTCGATCCGTATGCTGGCAAAGAAGGAACTGTTCAGTATACCGCTGCTGGGGCAAGCCATGGCCGCGGCAGAGTTTCCGTCAGTTGACCGTTCCAATCGGGCCGGTGCGGTTCGTGATCTTGAGAAAGCCCGTGCCATGATGGAAAGCGGCATCGTCCTCTGGGCAGCACCAGAGGGTACACGCTCCTCGGATGGCCACCTGTTGCCGTTCAAGAAAGGCTGTTTTCACCTGGCCCTGGATACTGAAGCGGTGATTGTGCCCGTGGCCATTCGGGGTATCAATCAGGTATTGCCAGCTCGCAGTCTGCAGATCAATCTTGGTCAGCCGGTTGATGTCCGTGTCGGAAAACCTATTGAGACGGCAGGGAGAAGCAAGGAAGATCTTGCGCAGGTTATGGCTGAGGTGCGTCAAAGCATGGAGGAACTGTTGGGTAATGGCGAGGCGGAATAGCCTCCGGCCTCGCCATCCAGACGGTGTTATGCAGCGGAAACTACGGTAGAGAACAGGTAGCCGGTATAGCCGATATAGGCCGTTAACAGAATGAGGCCATCGACTCGCGAAACCATCTTGCGCCAGCCGGTTACACCAAATCCCATCACCAGCAGACCCACCGTCAGTGCCAGCATCAACGTCCAGTCCCGGTAAAGGACCTCCGGGTCAACCGACAGAGGCTGAATGGTTGCCGCCAGGCCAACAACGGCCAGGGTGTTGAAAATTCCCGAGCCCAGAATGTTGCCCAGAATCAGGTCGTGCTCGTTCTTTTTGACGGCGGCGAGTGCGGACGCCAGTTCGGGCAGCGAGGTGCCGATGGCTACGATGGTCAAACCGATGACCAGATCACTGATACCAAGGCTCTGGGCGATGGTTACCGCACCCCAGACCAGAATCCGGGAGCTCACAATCAGCAAAATCAGGCCGATCACCAGCCAGATGACTGCGCTTTTCATGGGCATCGGGTGTGCAATGATTTCGCTATCGGTCTCGCCGCCCAGGGGATCGTCTTTACCCTTGATGCCTTGGTAAATCGACCAGCCCATCACCGCCGCAAACACGCCGAGTAACACCCAGCCGTCAAGTCGTGACAGCTCTCCGTCCAGTAACTGAGCGCCAGCAATCAGTGTGAGCACAATCAGCAGTGGCAGTTCTTTGCGGATGACCTGAGAGTGCACGGCAATCGGAGCAATGATCGCTGTCAGGCCGACAATCAGTGCGATATTGGTGATGTTGGAGCCGTAGCCATTACCCAGAGCCAGGCCGGGATTACCGTCCGCAGCCGCCATGGCCGACACTGCGAGTTCCGGCGCCGAGGTGCCAAAGCCAATGATCACCATACCGATCAGCAGGGTGGGCATGCCCAGGTGTTTGGCCGTGGCTGCAGCGCCTTCCACAAATTTGTCAGCACTCCAGACCAGTAATACCAGCCCGACAAGAATGGCACCGATAGCCATCAGCATAGAAAGACCTCAATCAAAATGTCAGAAGCCGCCGCGGGTATCGCCGGCGAAGTTAAGATGGAGCACAAGATACAGCAAGTCCGTATTTCAGGTCAGCCCCGCGCACTCTGGAATTTCTGGTATAGGCAATGATCCGCATTCACCCTGAGGGGGTATCAGACTAAAGTGGCGCTGATATTGTTAACAAAACACGCCAGAATCGTTGCAACCCATAATAGTCAGTCCGGTAGGCATCGATTGACAATCGCAATTTATTATTCCGGTAAAAATCGGGATAATGCGCCCAAATTTCAGACCGGAAGCATACGGCAGCGTCGTTTACCTCGCGCAGTGTCGGCTTCCGACAGACCGCTTTGCTGATCGTGGAGCGGTAACAGGCTCAACACTAGCTAGGGTAAATAACCAATGGCCGTTAGACAGGCAGACGTAGTGCTGGTCGGTGGGGGTGTCATGAGCGCTACCCTCGGCATGATGCTCACGCAGCTGGACCCGTCCCTGGACATCGTCATGGTGGAGCGTCTTGACCACGTTGCCCATGAAAGCACGGACGGATGGAACAACGCTGGTACCGGGCACGCCGGTTACTGCGAACTTAACTACACCCCGGAGACCGACGACGGCGACGTTGAAATTGCACGGGCACTGCAGATCAACGCTCAGTTCGAGGTGTCACTCCAGTTCTGGTCTTACCTTGTTGAGCAGGGGATACTGCCGGAACCGTCTAGCTTTATAAATCGAACGCCACACCAGAGTTTCGTTTGGGGCGAGAAAGACGTCGCCTTCCTCAAGCGTCGTTTCGAGCGCCTGAAAGCGCATCACCTGTTCCGGGAAATGGAATACACCGAAAGCCCTGAAGATCTGGCTGAGTGGATGCCTCTGGTTGTCAGCAATCGTGACCCGATGCAACGGGTTGCAGCTACTCGCATCAAGCATGGCTCTGATGTGGATTTTGGCTCGCTGACCCGGAGTATGGTCAAGTGGCTGCAAACCCAGCCCAACTTTGAACTGATGGTCAATTCCCCGGTTCATTACATTGATCAGCGTGACAACGGGCGTTGGAAATTGCGGGTCAAGAACCAGCTCACCGGTGAGCTGACCAAGCTGGAAGCCGGCTTTGTTTTCCTTGGGGCCGGTGGCGGTGCGCTGCCATTGCTGCAGAAATCCGGTATTGATGAAGCTCGTGGTTATGGCGGCTTCCCGGTCAGTGGTCAGTGGCTTGTGTGCCAGAAGCCCGACATCGTTACCCAGCATCACTCCAAGGTTTATGGCAAGGCGCCGATCGGTGCGCCGCCTATGTCGGTTCCGCACCTGGACACCCGCATTATCAATGGTGAGCCTGCGCTTCTGTTCGGGCCGTTTGCCGGGTTTACTACCCGCTTCCTGAAGCAAGGGTCTGTGTTTGACCTGTTCGGCTCCGTTCGGGCTACCAACCTTCGTCCGATGTTGTCTGTGAGTAAGAGCAACATGGATCTTACCCGCTATTTGATTGGTGAAGTGTTCCAGTCCCATGGGGATCGGGTTGATTCGCTGCGCAACTTCTTTCCGGAGGCGGAAGAGAGCGATTGGAAGCTGCAGATGGCGGGTCAGCGGGTTCAGATCATCAAGCAAACGGAAGAGGGTGGCGGCAAGCTGGAGTTCGGTACCGAGATTGTTGCCGCAAAAGACGGTTCTCTTGCCGCGCTGCTGGGAGCGTCTCCCGGTGCATCGACTGCGGCAAATGCCATGCTGAACGTGCTTGAGCGCTGTTTCCCGGAGAAGATGAAATCGGACCAGTGGCAGGAGCGCATGAAAGCCTTGGTGCCCTCTTACGGCCAATCCCTGGTGGATAGCGAAGAGTTGTTGAACACAGTGCGTGAGCGCACGCTATCAACGCTCAAACTGGCCTGACCCTTCTGTTATAAGCCGGTGTCGGCCAGTATCGTAATCTGGCCGACACCGCGCTCACGCTTTCGTTCTCGAGACCTGTTGTCTCATAGCTTGCTGAACGCCGAGTCGAAATCCGCAGCAGCGGCATCCGTAAACTCAAAGCTTTTCCGGATATACGCCAGTGTGGCCTTCTCCGTTTCGGTTACCCCAGGGCCATCCTGTGCAGACTTGAAAAGCTCCGCTACTTCGTCTTTTGATAGTTTGCCTTCGCCCCGGCCAGTGGTGTGCTTGCGGGCAAGATCGAGAAGTTCTTTTTCGTATTTTTGACCATCAATCGTTTCGTAAGCCATAACAAAGCCAACTCCATTTAACAGTGATTCCAGGCCGCCCATAACTCTGAGGTATATTGGCGCCAAGGCGTGTGCAAGGCTGTGCCATCCAACTGGCCTTTCAGCTTTATACAAGCACAAGGCGTCGAGTTGCGCAAATAACGTGCAGCATAGTTGGTCGACCCAGTCTCTTTTGGCCAAGGCGGGCGCTTGGAAAATTCTTGACGATGTTTTGAGAAGTTCGCATCACCTCTGTACATTGACCGCTACACTCAATGTGAGCGGGGGCGTCGCCCACAACCGTTTGATCCCGATACTCACTGATCGAGAGGAAGGTCATGGCTAACGAGCAACGTCCGGCCCGAAACGGGGCCGAGCTGTTAATCCGTGCGCTGGAGAATGAGGGCGTTAAGTATATTTTCGCGGTGCCGGGTGAGGAAAATCTGGCTTTTCTTGAAGCGCTTCGCACCTCCAGTATTGAGCTGGTGCTCAATCGGCACGAACAAGCCGCTGGCTTTATGGCCGCCACCTACGGCCGCCTGACGGGTCACGTCGGGGTGTGTCTGTCGACCCTTGGCCCAGGGGCCACCAATCTTGTCACGGCTGCTGCCTATGCCCAGCTCGGCGGCATGCCCATGATGATGATCTCCGGCCAGAAGCCAATCAAATCCTCAAAGCAGGGGTTGTTCCAGATTCTGGATGTGGTGGATCTGATGCGCCCACTGACCAAGTACACCCGACAGATCAGCAACGCCAACACCATTCCTGCCAAAGTGCGGGAAGCCTTCCGGCTGGCGTCGGAAGAGCGCCCGGGCGCCGTGCACCTGGAGTTGCCGGAAGACATCGCGGCTGAAGCCCCTGCCACCGATACGCACATCTTTGCGCCCAGTGATGCCCGTCGGCCCTCCGCCAGCACCAAGAGCCTGGATATGGCTTGCGGCATGCTGCGTGAAGCACGGCACCCGCTCATCATGATTGGTGCGGGGGCTAACCGTAAGCGGGTGTCCCAGGCGCTGTTACATCTGATCAACGTAACTGGAATACCCTTCTTCACTACGCAGATGGGCAAGGGTGTGGTTGATGAGCGCCACCCTGGCTATCTGGGTAATGCGGCGCTGTCAGCCGGGGATTTTGTCCATTGCGCCATCGATCGGGCTGATCTGGTTATTAACGTTGGTCACGATGTGGTTGAGAAGCCGC
>DATGQY010000129.1:0-3405 GCA_035303925.1 Marinobacter sp.
GGGGAGGATAACGGGTTCAGTGGCCGGTGTCAGGCCTGGCTGACAAAGGCAGGCCCACGAGGCTATGCTTGGTGGTAATAACCGCTTCAAACAATGTGTGAAAAAGGGAGTGTTTTGTGGCCGAAGCAAAGGCGGAAAGTCATCTGGCGAGAAACCTGCTGATTGGGTTGGGCGGTTTGCTTGCGCTTTATGCCCTGGCCGGGTTTGTGCTCCTGCCCTGGTGGCTTGAGAAGGCGCTGCCTGAGCAGCTGGAGCAGAAAATGGGTTGGCAGGCCGAGGTTGCCGATATCCGGTTTAACCCCTTTGCGCTAAGCCTGGAAGCGGAAGGGTTTGCTGCCCGAGATGCCGGGGATGAACCGGTTACCGCCTTTGAGCAGCTGCGAATTAATGTGAGTTTCCTTCAGCTGGTGCGGGGCATCATCGGGTTTGATGAAATCCGACTGACCGAGCCAGACATTCGCCTGGACCTTCTTGAAGACTATTCGGTGAACTACGCACGGGACTGGCAGAGCGCCAACCCGTCGGCACAGAGTGAGGAGACGGCGCAGGAAGGTGATAGCGCCAGCCCGCCCAGAATTTATTTCAAACAGATGGCGATTGATGGTGGCCGGTTGTTGTTCAGGGATTTTACCCAGGATCAGGCCGCTGAATTTCAAGTCGCACCGCTGGACCTGACAGTGAGTGATCTGGCCACCTGGCCACGAGGTGACGATGACAGCCGGTATTCGTTCATTGCCGCGCTGGGCAGCCAGACCATCGAATGGGATGGGGAGTTGAGTGTCAGTCCGCTTTACTCCGAGGGCCGGCTCAAGTTCTCTGATATCGGTTACAGCACGCTCGCGCATTTTCTGGCGCCCTACCTGCCCTGGCAGTTGCAGGATGGTTATCTGACCGTAGAGTCGGATTACTGGCTGTCGAACGATAAGGGCTTTGAGTTGGTCACCTCAAACGGCACGCTGACGGTCCGTGACCTGGCGATGGCGTTGACAGCAGAAGCAGACGAGCCGTCGCTGACCACCGCGGGCCTGAGCGTTCAAGGTATTGGTTTTGACCTGGCGTCGAGAGAAGCCAAAGTGGGCATGATTTCGCTGGATCAGCCGTTTGTTGCTGCCAGCCGGGGGCCCCAGGGCGACATTGACTGGGTTGCTTCTCTACCGTCTGGCGACACAACCGCTGATCCTGAGCAAAATACCGGTGAACCTGGCGAGCCATTTCGCTGGTCGGTGCAGGGCCTGGAACTCAACGACGGCCGCGTGCGCTGGCGCGATCAGGCAACGGACCAGCCGGCGGAACTGGTACTGGGCGATCTGGCCATTACCATGGGCGGACTGTCTCATCGAATGGATGAACCGGTGTCTTACAGCCTGTCTACTGAGCTGGCCAGCGGTGGCCGGTTCACCGCCAACGGTCAGATGACCCCGGCACCCTTCAATTTTGAGGCGGCGCTGTCCGGATCAGACATTGTGCTTGCGGTGGTCGAACCCTATCTGCAACTGGGGGCCAATCTGGCGTTGGCAGACGGCAAGCTCAGCTTTGACGGCAATCTCGATCTGGACCGGCAGGATGACCCCATCACCGGCACCTTCAGTGGCACCGCACAGGTGGCAGACCTGGATCTCCGGCTACCCGATGAAGACGGCCGTCTGGCTTCCTGGCAGCTGCTCCGGCTAGCGCCGGTGGAATTTAACGTGAATCCGGCCCGGCTCGAAATCGGCACGGTGACTTTGGCCCAGCCCTCGTTCAACATCGTGCGGGCCGCAGAGGGCACCCACAATGTTGAGCGGATTGCCAGATCCGCTCCGGCCTCGGCTGAAGAGGCCAACACTCAGGCCGCTGACTTGCGGGATCAAGCCACCGATGCTGGCGCTGACGACCCGGCGTTTATCTTCCGGATTGGCGAGTTGTTGGTCGAGGACGGTACGGTGGGCTACACCGATCGCACCCTGGAGCCGGTGTTCAGCACAACCTTTGATTCGCTTACCGGGTCGGTCACCGGTATCAGTAATGTGCCTCCCCAACAGGGTCGGGTCAGCCTGCGCGGCCAGCTGGCTGGTGGTGCGCCGGTCACTTTCGAGGGTACACTCGGAGCGCTGGGCACCGAGGAGCCCAGTGACCTCAAACTGACCATGGATGATCTGGCCCTGCCGGTCCTCTCGCCTTACCTTGGCCGGTACCTGGGCTATTCGGTGGATGGCGGAAAACTGAAGCTTGAGCTTGATTACCAGATTACCGGTACCCGACTGAAGGCCTCCAATCAGGTGGTGCTGGATCGTATGCAGCTGGGCCAGTCGGTCGCCAGTGACGATGCCGTGAATGCGCCGGTAAAGCTTGGCCTGGCGTTGCTCACGGACCGGCAGGGCATCATTGAAGTGGACCTGCCCATCGAAGGTGATATGACGGACCCGGAGTTCAGTGTTGGCCAGATAGTGATGCGGGCCTTCGTCAACCTGTTGGTCAAAGCGGCAGCATCACCGTTCAGCATGCTGGGTTCGCTGGCGGATCTGGCTGGCCTGAGCAGCGAAGAACTGGGCCAGGTCAGTTTTGTCCCGGGCCATGTGGAACTGGCCGCCGGTGAGGCGGAAAAACTGTCGGCATTGGCGAAAGCGATGAACGATCGGCCAGATCTTCTGCTGAATATCCGCGGTGGTATGGCCCCCGAGGCCGATGGCCTGGCGTTGTTGAAAGAGCGAATGCAGGCGGCCGGTGAAACCGTCTCCGAAGAAGCCTGGGCCCAGGCACGGCAGGAGTTCCTGGCCGGTGAACGGCAGTTACCACCGGAGACCCTGGGGCAACTGGCCGCTCAGCGAGGCCGAACCGTGCAGCAGCTGCTCGAAGATACTCACGGTGTTCCGTCCGATCAGCTGTTCACCCTTGACCCGGCCCGGCAGGCGCAGCTGGATGAGCAGGGTAATGTGATTGTGCCGTTTACTCTGGATGTCCGATAACTTCCCCCCGAACAGGAAAACCCATGGCCAGTCTCAAAACGCGAACTGCCAGCCATTTCTTCGCCTATGTGTCGCGCCTGCGCTGGATCAAGCGCTGGGGCCTGATGCGCAATGCCATCGAAGAAAACGTGGCCACCCACTCCTGGGAAGTGGCCACCATCGCCCACGCCCTGGCGCTGATCCGCAATCGGCACTTTGAAGGGGCTGTGAATGCCGACCGCATCGCCGCTGCCGCGCTTTACCACGATGCTACCGAGGTAATTACCGGTGATATGCCGACCCCGGTGAAGTACCACTCGAAAGTGATGCGGGAAGCCTTCGGGGATATTGAACACAAGGCCGAAGCGGAATTGCTGGCACTGTTACCGGAGGATTTGCGCGAGGATTTTGCCCCCTACGTGCGGGAGTCGCAGCTGGGCCAGGCGGAAAAGGAACTGATCAAGGCGGCAGACCGGCTGTC
>DATGQY010000130.1:0-12955 GCA_035303925.1 Marinobacter sp.
CCTAAGCATTACTCACCCGTCCGCCGCTCGTCAGCGGGGTGCAAGCACCCCCTGTTACCGCTCGACTTGCATGTGTTAAGCCTGCCGCCAGCGTTCAATCTGAGCCATGATCAAACTCTTCAGTTTAAATCATACAAGAACCCGAAAGTTCTTAATTCTTGCTCAAGACAAAACTCAATGTTCGACGAGTCACTGTCAAGATATTTCATGTCCGAAATACCTCGGCCAGCGCCCACACGAATTACTTGGTCAACTTTTTAAAGAGCGTTTGAGCTACTGCTCAATCAAGGTGGGGTATTCTACATCGTTCCGCTACCTTGTCAACCGTTTATTTCGAAGATTTTAAACTCTAAATTTTCGAACACTTTCAAACAGTTGCTTTCGTTTGGGAGGTTGCCGTTAGCGGCTTATCCCTCAGAAGTGGTGCGCATTCTACAGGCGTCAGAAAAACTGTCAACGCTCTTTCTTAAAAAAACTCTCTAACTTCGGTTTCCACCTATTCGACTGATCAATACTCCACCAAAAGGCGCAAAATTTGACCGAATTCACGCTTTCCGAAGGGGAATCAGTGACGACAACCCACCCCAATAGACCCTCACAACAAGCAAAGTAGCCAAAAGTACTCCGTATACAACCATCTCACCGATGTCACTTCTTGCCTGCCAGAGGAAGTGAACCCAGGCCAGTAATGCAGAGACATAAATCAATCGATGCATCGGCTTCCACCAGCGCCCGGTGCGCTTCATCATCTTGCGGGTCGAAGTAACCGCCAACGGAAGCAGCAAGAGGAACGCAACGGCACCTGCAATGATATATGGCCGACGGGTAAATGTTGCCCACAGATCACCCCACCCCAGAATAAGCTGCAAGAACGCCAGCACATGAAGAACGGCGTAAAAGAATGCAAACAAGCCCAACATGCGCCGATACCGGAGCCAGCCACTCCAGCCCGAGAGTTTCTTGAGCGGCGTGAGCAGCAGGGTCGCCAGCAATAATTGAAAAGCAGCTATCCCGAGACTCTCTGTTATGACCTGCCCCGGATCCGGCCCGAGATCGCCAACCATAACACTCCTAATGAGTACGGCCAGCGGTATCAGCGCAACACCAAAGAGCACAATCTTTAGCAGCGTCGCGCGAACATGCTTAGCTAACACCCAGCGCATCAGTAAAACTTCGCCAGGTCCATATCTTTGTACAGGTGGGCAACCTGCTCTTCGTAGCCGTTGAACTTTGTGGTTTCTATCCAGTTCGGCCGCAGTATCCCGGACGGCAGTCTTCGCTCCCGCTTCTGGCTCCATCGGGGGTGGTCCACATCCGGATTCACATTTGCGTAGAAGCCATACTCATCCGGAGCAATCATTTCCCAACTGGTCTTCGGCTGCTCTTCCATAAAGCGGATGCGGACAATGGACTTGATACTCTTGAAGCCATATTTCCAGGGCACCACCAAACGGATGGGTGCGCCATTCTGGTTTGGCAGCGTCTTGCCATAGAGACCGACCGCCAGGAAAGATAGCTCATTCATAGCCTCATCCATGCGAAGACCTTCCCGGTACGGCCAATCTATCGTACTGAACAGGGATCTTTGGCCGGGCATCTGCTCCGGGCGGTGCAGGGTTTCGAAATAGACGTACTTCGCCTTTGAGCTGGGCTCCAATCGTTTCAGCACGTCCCCAAGCGGCACGCCCACCCAAGGGATGACCATTGACCACGCCTCGACGCAGCGTAGACGGTAGATACGCTCTTCGTAGTTGTGAGGCCTCAGGAGATCTTCCAGGGCGTATCGCCCAGGGCGACCGCACTCACCCTCCACGTCGATCGCCCAGGGGTCTACCGACATCTGCCCGGCATGACGAGCAGGATCCTCCTTACCCGTACCAAACTCGTAGAAATTGTTGTAGCCGGTAATAGCTTCGTAGGGAGCCACATCTTCATCCGTTGAATAGCCTTCAGCCTGGTGGTACTCGAGCGACTGCGTCTTCGGACCCTCTTTGGCTTGAACCAGGCCAGGCATGGCAACCGTCGCCGCCGACGCGATAACGCCAGACATGAATTTTCGACGATTCAGATAGATTGATTCAGGCGTGACTTCAGATTCAGGAATGGCCCAGGACGGGCGCCGCTTGATAAACATCAGAAAGCTCCAGAGTTCGCGATTCTTCACATAGACCGAACATTCCTGGAGAAATTCCCGCCCGAGAGCATCCGAGCGGGAATACACTAATTGTCAGGCTCGCTTTCCCTTGTTGCGAAACAGGGCTCTTACGGGGCCAGACAAGGCATAAATCAGGAACGCAGTGAATAGTACGGTAGCCGGGTCAAGTGCGATCACTACGAAGATCAGTACGACCAACAGGATAGCGGCAAAAGGCACTCTCCCGCGCAGGTCCAGATCCTTGAAGCTTCGGTACAGAATATTGCTAACCATCAGAACACCGGTGCCACCAACAACGACCATGGTAAGTAGAGTCAGCCAACTCGCAGGCTCAAAGGTATGGAAGCACCAGACAAGCCCCGCCACACAGGCTGCCGCAGCCGGGCTCGGCAACCCGACAAAATACTTTTTATCCACTGAGCCAATCTGGGTGTTAAATCGCGCGAGGCGCAACGCCGCACCTGCGACGTAGATGAACGTGATTGCCCAACCCAGCTTGTCCATACCATTCAGCGACCAGAAAAAGGCAACCAAGCCAGGCGCAACGCCAAAGGCGACCATGTCGGCCAGACTATCGTATTCCTCTCCAAACTTACTCTGAGTGTTGGTCATGCGCGCAACACGCCCGTCAAGACCATCCAGTATCATCGACACAAAGATGGCAATGGCTGCGTTGTCAAAAACACCATTGGCAGCAGAAACAATGGCATAGAATCCGGAAAACAGCGAGGCCGTGGTCAGCGCATTAGGCAACAGGTAGATACCTTTTCGGCGCACCTTGGCGCCCTCAACCACCTCTTCTTCAACCACTTCACCCGCTTCAATCTCCGGTTCAACGGTATTCTGGGGATCGGTATTCTCTACAGGCTTTTTATCTTCAGTCATTCCATCAACTCCGGAAAGCGTTTGGGCGGAGTATATACGAAAAACGCGGCCACTAGGGCCGCGCTTTCAAACCGTACCGGAAATTCCGGATCAGTTCTTTTCTTTGTCCACGATCTTATTCGCGGAAATCCACGGCATCATACCCCGCAGTTTCTCACCCACAACCTCAATGTCGTGCGCCGCGTTCTGACGACGACGAGCAGTCATGGACGGGTAGTTCAGAGCACCCTCGGAAATGAACATCTTGGCGTACTCACCGCTCTGGATGCGTTTCAGTGCATTACGCATGGCTTCGCGAGACTGCTCGTTGATGACCTCAGGGCCGGTTACGTACTCACCATACTCCGCGTTGTTGGAGATGGAGTAGTTCATGTTGGCGATGCCGCCTTCGTACATCAGGTCAACAATCAGCTTCAGCTCATGCAGGCACTCGAAGTACGCCATTTCCGGAGCGTAACCCGCTTCGGTCAGAGTTTCGAAGCCGGCTTTAACCAGTTCAACCGCGCCACCACACAGAACCGCTTGCTCACCGAACAGGTCGGTTTCAGTTTCATCTTTGAAAGTGGTTTCAATGATACCGGTACGACCGCCGCCCACACCGCTGGCGTAGGACAGGGCAACATTCTTGGCGTTGCCGGACGCGTCCTGGAAGATCGCGATCAGATCAGGAATACCGCCGCCTTTGGTGAACTCGGTGCGCACAGTGTGGCCCGGAGCCTTGGGGGCAATCATGATCACATCAAGATCTTTGCGCGGTACGATCTGGTTGTAATGAATTGCAAAACCGTGTGCAAACGCCAGGGTAGCACCCTGCTTCAGGTTCGGCTCGATTTCTTCCTTGTACAGTTGTGACTGGAATTCGTCCGGAGTCAGCACCATGATAACGTCGGCAGCAGCAACCGCAGACGCAACATCGCTGGTCTTCAGGCCATAGGCTTCAGCCTTGGGGATAGAAGATGAACCCGGGCGCAGACCAACAACCACATCAACACCAGAATCTTTCAGGTTGCACGCATGAGCATGCCCCTGGGAACCAAAGCCAAGAATGGCAACTTTCTTGCCCTGGATGATGGAAAGATCGCAATCCTTATCGTAATAAACCTGCATTAGAAACCTCTGCTATTAAGTAATGGCCTACCGGGGCCATGATGTTCGAATTTTTCATCCAGCCTTCAGAGGCTGAGTACCTTTTCGCCGCGCGCAATACCGGACACGCCGGTACGCACCACTTCCAACACGCCTGAGGTGCCAACAGCCTGAATAAAGCCATCAAGCTTGCTGCTGTCTCCCGCCAGCTGGACGGTGTAGACAGAGCTGGTCACATCAACGATCTGACCCCGAAAGATATCGACAGTGCGTTTGATTTCGGCACGCTGAGAACCCGTGGCTTTCAGCTTGACCAGCATCAACTCCCGCTCGATATGAGCCCCCTCAGTCAAATCCACCAGTTTGACTACCTCGATCAGCTTGTTCAGCTGCTTGGTAATCTGCTCAATCACCTTGTCGGAGCCAGATGTGGTCACCGTCAGTCGTGACAAAGTGGGATCTTCAGTAGGCGCTACGGTCAACGTCTCGATGTTGTAGTTACGCTGAGAGAACAGCCCAACGACGCGGGACAATGCGCCCGGCTCGTTTTCCAGCAAAACAGAAATGATTCGACGCATGATCACACCCTCTCCGTTTTGCTGAGCCACATATCTTTCATCGAACCGCGGGCAACCTGCATCGGGTAGACGTGCTCAAAGCGATCAACATAAATGTCCACAAATACCAGCTTGTCTTTCATCGCCAGAACTTCCCTGAGCTTGGGCTCGAGATCTTCCTTGCGATCTATACGGACACCCACATGGCCATAGGCTTCCGCCAGCTTGATAAAGTCCGGCAGGGACTCCATGTACGACTGCGAGTGACGGGACTCATAGTTCATATCCTGCCACTGCTTGACCATGCCCAAAGCCTGGTTGTTCAGGTTGATGATTTTTACCGGCAAGTTGTACTGCTTGCAGGTCGACAGCTCCTGAATATTCATCTGGATGCTGCCTTCGCCGGTAAAGCACAACACTTCTTCGTCCGGATGGGTCAGCTTGACGCCCATCGCCGCCGGCAAGCCGAAGCCCATGGTGCCGAGGCCACCAGAGTTGATCCAGCGATTGGGCTTGTCGAACTTGTAGTATTGGGCGGTAAACATCTGGTGCTGACCCACATCCGTGGTGACGTAGGCATCACCGTTGGTCAGGCGCCAGAGCATCTCGACCACTTCCTGCGGCTTGATGACATCCGGACTGGTTTCGTAACGCATTCCGTGAAAGGCACGCCATTCTTCGATCTGCTTCCACCAGGCGGCCAGTGCATCGGCATCCGGCTTCTCTTTGCTTTCCTTGATCAGGGAAAGCATTTCCTTCAGCACCGCATCTACGGGACCCACGATGGGCACATCGGCATCGATGGTTTTGGAAATCGATGCAGGGTCGATATCGATGTGAATAATCCGGGCGCCCGGGCAGAATTTCTCGGTCGCGTTGGTGACCCGATCGTCGAAACGGGCACCGACACAGAGAATCAAGTCCGAATGGTGCATGACCATGTTGGCTTCGTAGGTGCCGTGCATTCCGAGCCAACCGATATGTTGCTTGTCGGTCGCAGGATAACAGCCAATGCCCATCAGCGTATTGGTGATCGGGAAGCCGAGCGTGCGGGTCAGCTCAGTCAGCTGGCTGGAGGCCTTACCAAGAATTACGCCACCGCCGGCGTAGATCACCGGTCGCTTGGCGGCCATCAGCATATCGACGGCCTTCTTGATCTGCCCCGCATGACCACGGACAGCCGGGTTGTACGAGCGCAGCTTTACCTTTTTCGGGTAGGCGTACTCATAGCGCTCGTTCGGAGTGGTCATATCCTTCGGGATATCCACCACGACCGGGCCTGGCCGGCCTGTCGCCGCAATGTAGTAGGCCTTGCGAATCACTTCAGGAATTTCGTCCGGGTGGCGCACGCTGAGATTGTGCTTCACCACTGGACGGGAGACACCGATCATGTCGGTTTCCTGGAAGGCATCTTCACCAATCAGAGTGGATGCGACCTGGCCGCACAGAACCACCATGGGAATAGAATCCATAAAGGCGGTGGCAATGCCGGTGATCGTGTTGGTGGCTCCAGGCCCCGAGGTCACCAGAACGGTTCCCGGTTTTCCGGTCGCACGGGCGTAGCCGTCGGCCATATGGACCGCCGCCTGTTCGTGCCGAACCAGAATGTGTTTGACTTTATCCTGCCTGAACAGCGCATCATAAATATGAAGGGCTGCACCACCCGGATAGCCGTATATGTATTCGATCCCTTCATCTTGAAGGGAGCGGATCAGCATATCGGCACCAGACAATAACTCCACGTTTTCTACCCTCTTCTACGAGTGAATGAGCCGGGTTACGCCCCGGTTGCCTGGATTCTCGGTTTCCCTGCTTCTTTTGAAAGCGGAACCGGCGTACTCCTCCACACCAATTCTATAGAGGTTGTCTCCTGGCCAGCCGCCCTCCTGAGGGTTGCGGAGAACGGCCAATCAACGGGTTGCACGTAAGCAACAACCATCGCCCGCCAGCACATGGCGCACTCGGTGTGGTGATTAACGGGGGATACTCGCTCGGGATTGCCTGCCGTATTGACCCCAGTCTTCAGGCAATCGGTAATTCTGACAGCGGGAAACTCGCTGTCAATAGTCGTTGTGGCTTAAATGCCTCCATTTTCGCTTCTGCTCTGCCATACTGGGCAAATAACAATGCAAGAGTTTTGAACCAGGCGGAAGAAAATCCATCTCTGTGATGGCATTATCTCTTCAGGCAGTAAACGAAAGACGGGCAGAGACATGAACCGAAAAATCCTGATGTTTTCTATTCTGATGGCTGCAGCACCGGGCCTGGCTTCTGGCGCTTCAGTCTATAAGTGGACCGACGAAAACGGCGTAACACACTTTGGTGATAGGCAGCCAACAGGCAAAAACGCCGAGCAGGTGAATGTTCGCTCCGGCACCAGTCGCAATGCGGCCAATAACCGGACAAGCCCGCAGGATCAGTTGAACGAGATCGAGGAGCGGCAGCAAGAGGAAACTCAGCGGCGAGAAGAGACCGCCGTTGAGGAAGCCAGAAGAAAACAACGCGAAGCAAACTGCGCAACCGCCCGATCAAACCTGAAAGTCATCAGTAGTAACGCGCGGATTCGGGTCGAAGAGAATGGCGAAATGCGCTACCTCAACCCTGAGGAAATCGAAGAGCAACGTCAGAAATACGAAGAGATCGTCACCGAAAACTGCAGCCCCGACCAGGAGTCAGACGCCCAGCGATAAAACCCGCCGGGCTGAAAGCACAGGAGCCAGGCGGCACTCACCCCTGGCTCCTGTTGCGTCTAGCGCAGAAATTCAGCCTTTAACAAAGGCCAACCGGTTGCCTTCCACCGTTGCCCGAATGATATCACCGGACACAAAGTCTCCCTGCAGGAGCATCTGCGCCAGCGGATTCTCGATCATGCGCTGAATGGCTCGCTTCAGAGGCCGCGCGCCATAAACCGGGTCGTAACCCACTTCGGCCAGCAACTGCAGCGCATCCTCTCCGAGTTCAAGCTTCATATCCTGATCCTTCAGGCGCTTCGCCAGGTTTTCAATCTGGATGCTGGCGATACCCTGGATCTGATTTTCAGCCAAAGGATGAAATACCACCACTTCGTCAACACGGTTAATGAACTCCGGGCGGAAATGCGTGCCGACCACTTCCATAACGGCAGACTTCATTTCCTCGTAGTTCTCTTCACCGGCTTTTTCCTGAATGATGTGAGACCCTAGGTTAGACGTCATCACGATCACTGTATTCCTGAAATCCACCGTGCGGCCCTGGCCATCGGTCAGGCGGCCATCATCGAGCACCTGCAACAGAATGTTGAAGACATCCGGATGCGCCTTTTCCACCTCATCCAACAGCAGTACGGAATAAGGCCGGCGCCGGACGGCTTCGGTCAGGTAGCCACCCTCCTCATAGCCAACATAGCCTGGGGGTGCACCAATCAAACGGGCCACGGAATGCTTCTCCATGAACTCGGACATATCAATGCGCACCATGGCTTCTTCTGTGTCGAACAGAAACGATGCCAATGATTTGCACAGCTCGGTTTTACCAACGCCCGTCGGACCAAGGAACAGGAATGACCCGTTCGGTCGGTTGGGGTCAGACAAGCCCGCACGGGAGCGCCGCACGGCATTAGACACAGCCTCAACCGCTTCATTTTGACCAATAACCCGGCCATGCAGGGCTTCTTCCATTCTCATCAACTTGTCACGCTCGCCTTCCAGCATCTTTGACACAGGAATGCCGGTCCACTTGGAGACGATCTCGGCGATCTCTTCGTCGGTGACCCGATTGCGCAACAGTTTCATTTCCATCATCTCGGCCTGGCTGGCCATATCCAGTTGACGCTCAAGCTCCGGAATCTTGCCGTATTGCAACTCTGACATTCTGCCGAGGTCACCGGCCCGACGTGCGTTCTCCAGATCAATCCGCGCCTGCTCCAGTTGGCTCTTGATCTTCTGGGAGCCGTGCAGCGCTGCCTTCTCGGTGTTCCAGATCTCCTCAAGGTCCGCATACTCTCGCTCTACCCCACCAATCACTGCGGACAATTCTTCAAGGCGTTTCTTGGATGCAGCGTCGGTTTCTTTCTTCAACGCCTCACGCTCGATCTTGAGCTGGATCAGGCGGCGCTCCAGTCGATCAAGGGCCTCAGGCTTGGAGTCCATTTCCATACGGATCTGGCTTGCCGCTTCGTCGACAAGGTCGATTGCCTTATCCGGCAACTGGCGGTCAGTTATGTAGCGATGGGACAACTTGGCCGCGGCAATGATGGCACCGTCGGTCACCTCGACACCGTGGTGAACCTCGTAGCGTTCTTTCAGGCCGCGCAGTATGGCGATGGTGTCTTCTTCATTGGGCTCGCTGACCAGAACCTTCTGAAAACGTCGCTCCAGGGCCGCATCTTTCTCAATGTTTTCCCGGTATTCATTGAGAGTAGTAGCGCCCACACAGTGCAGCTCACCGCGAGCCAGAGCCGGCTTGAGCATGTTACCAGCATCCATCGAGCCTTCAGCTTTACCCGCACCGACCATGGTGTGAATTTCATCGATGAACAGAATGATCTGACCCTCCTGCTTCGACAGCTCGTTCAGAACCGCTTTCAGCCGCTCCTCGAACTCGCCACGAAACTTGGCACCGGCGATCAAAGACCCCATGTCCAGCGACAGTACTTTTTTATCCTTCAGGCCATCCGGCACTTCGCCGTTCACAATACGCTGGGCCAGCCCTTCCACGATGGCGGTTTTACCCACACCCGGCTCACCAATCAGCACCGGATTGTTCTTGCGGCGACGCTGCAGTACCTGAATGGTGCGGCGGATTTCATCGTCCCGGCCGATCACCGGATCGAGCTTGCCTGCCGCTGCCCGTTCGGTCAGGTCAATGGTGTATTTTGACAGCGCCTGGCGATTTTCTTCCGCGCCGGCATCGTTGACGGTTTCTCCACCGCGCACTTCATCGATCGCTTTCTCCAGGGCGGCTTTGTCGAGCCCATGCTCTCGCAGGATACGGCCAAGAGAGCCGCGATCTTCAACAGCAGCGAGCAGGATCAACTCACTGGAAATAAACTGATCACCCCGTTTCTGGGCGAGCTTATCCGCGATATTGAACAGGCGCCCCATGTCATTCGACATGGACACATCACCTGCGTTGCCCTGCACTTCTGGCAGGTTTTCAATTTCCTTGGCGACCGCCTGGCGCACCCGACCGGGCTCCACGCCAATCTGCTTCAGTAATGGCTTCATTGAACCGCCCTGCTGATCAAGCAGCGCCTGCATCAAGTGCACCGGCTCAATGAAATTGTGGTCTTTGCCCACGGCAATGGACTGGGCGTCTGCTAACGCGCTTTGCAATTTACTGGTGAGCTTGTCGATTCTCATAATCTCTGTTCCCCGAACATTTCTGGAATACCCGGAATACCACACCGGCGGCATCATCAATCTGGCGGTATTCAACCTATCTTGAGATTTAATGTAGGGGCAATACGGGGGACTTCAAGCGGGGCAAGAAGAAAATCGTCAGAAAATTGACGGTTATCAGTTCTTCCAGACCAATGTCGCCATGCGGCCGGTCTGACCGTCACGCCGATAAGAGTAGAACCAGTCTTCATCATAAACGGTACAGAGACTACCACCCAGAACCGCCGAGACACCCGCTCGATTCAAGCGTAGGCGGGCAAGCTTGTAGATATCCGCCATGTAATGCCCTGGGCGGGCACCTTGTTCACTGAAGGCAACGGCCGATTCCGCTTGCTGATCGATAAACGCCGCGCGAACCTCCGGGCCAACTTCGAAGTTCCTCGAGCTGATGGCCGGGCCAAACCAGGCAATAAGCTCCGATGGATCAACTGCCATGGCGCCCATCAGGTTTTCCAGAACACCACCACAGAGGCTTCGCCAACCCGCATGGGCAGCGCCAACCACCTCGCCCAGCCGGTCCACGAGAATAACCGGCAGGCAGTCTGCGGTGAGGATGGCGCAGGCAACGCCCGTGTGGCGAGTGAAGCTGGCGTCGGCATCTGGGCAATTGCCTACGTTTTCAGGAGTGAGCTCGACGACTCGGGTACCGTGCACCTGATTCAGCCATCCGAATTGACCAGCGCCAACGCCGGTGAACTGCGCCAGCCTCTGGCGGTTTTGCACCACATGCTCTGGAAGATCCCCCACATGCCCGCCGAGATTCAGGGTGTTCCAGGGCGGCCGGCTAACGCCCCCTTTTCGGGTCGTGCACAGCGCTCGGACTTTGCGAGGGGCCGGCCAGTCCGGCCGGAGGACCATGTTCTCAGAAATCATTGTCTTCCAGTTCCCGAGCGTGCTTACGCAGTGCTTCGATGAGCTGAACCATGTCTTCCGGCAGCGGCACTTCCCAGCTGAGGGTCTCTCCGGTTTCCGGGTGTTGCAGGGTGAGCTTTCTGGCATGCAGTGCCTGCCGCTGGAAAGCCGCCAGGGCAAGCAGGAGCTCTTCTGTGGTGCCCTTGGGCAGGCGCAGCCGGCCGCCGTATACCGGGTCACCCACCAGCGGATGGCGCACATGGGTCATGTGGACGCGGATTTGATGGGTGCGACCGCTTTCCAGCTTGCAATGAATATGGGTGTGCGCGGCGAACCGCTCGATCAGACGGTAATGAGTGACAGCAGGCTTTCCGGACGACACCACGGCCATACGCTTGCGGTCCTGCGGGTGCCGGCCGATCGGTGCATCTACCGTGGCGCCGCCTGTAAGCGACCCAACTACTACCGCCTCGTATTCCCGCCCCATGGTGCGGGTCTGCAGCTGATCCACCAGAGAGGTATGCGCAATCAGGCTCCGAGCGACTACCATGATGCCCGACGTATCTTTGTCCAGGCGATGCACAATGCCTGCCCGGGGCAGGTTTTCTACCTCGGGCGCATGATTCAGCAGGGCATTTACCAGGGTTCCGTCGGCGTGACCGGCGGCTGGATGAACAACCAGGCCCGCAGGCTTGTTGATGACCAGCAGATGCTCATCTTCGTAGACGATGTTCAGGGTAATGGGCTCGGCCTCCCAGGTGACCTGAACTTCCGGTTCGGCATCCAGCTCCAGTACGTCATTCAGCATGACCTTGTCTCTAGGCTTGCGGATTTTGCCGTTCACGGTCATCGCACCGCTTTTGATCCAGGACTGCAGGCGGGAGCGGGAATGCTCAGGGATCAGCTCGGCGGCCGCCTGATCCAGGCGTTTATCACTCAGTTCCGGGGGAATTTTGAACTGGCCGGTGATTCGGTTATCGGAAGACATCAAGCCTCGCTTCGCCACTATGCTTTCAAATTTAAGGGCACCGGCTGGGTGCCGATGTTACGTTTCAGTCAGATTGACCGGGGAAGATTCCGTTACCACTGCACATAGGCAGACTTCCCCGTTACAATGGCCCATCCAATCATAAGTCTGACCATTATACGGGATTCCGGCATGAGATCAGTTGTCCGATTACTGCTACTTTCCACAATCATTGCGCTGGCGGCCGGCTGCGCCTCTCAGAAAGACGTGGAAGTATTGCCGGAAGAAACCTATTACGAGAACGCCCGCAAGGCCATGAACTCTGGCAACTTCAATGAAGCCGAGCAAAATCTCGACGCACTGGAAACCTATTATCCGTTCGGCCGCTACGCAGAGCAGGCCCAACTGGACCTGATCTATGCCCGTTATCAGAACCTCGACCTGGAAGGCTCCCGGGCGGCCGCCGATCGCTTCATGCGGCTGAACCCTCAAAGCGAGCAACTGGATTACGCGATGTATATGCGTGGCCTGGCGTCGTACAACCTGGACCTGGGCCTGGCCGCTCGTTACTTCCCGATTGATGTTGCCGCCCGCAACCCCGGCGAGCAACTGCAAGCCTTTCGAGACTTTTCACAACTGCTGAACCGTTTCCCGGACAGTGAATACGCACCGGATGCCCGCCAGAGGATGATCGCTATCCGCAATCGCATGGCGGAACTGGAAGTACACGCAGCTCGGTACTACATCAAGCGCGAAGCTTACATCGCCGCCAATAACAGGGCGCGCTATGTGGTCGAAAACTATCCGTCGTCTCCGGCTGTCGAGCAGGCACTGATCATTCTGGCTGACACCTTCCGCTTCATGGATCTGAAAAAGGGATCTGACGACGCCATCGCCACCCTTCGCAAGAACTTCCCGAACAGTGACGCGTTTGACGAAAACGGAGACTTCCAGGCCAACCAGCTGAAGGGCCAGAACCGTTCACTGACCAACGTAATCACCTTCGGCCTGATGGGCGACGAGTAAGGCGCAAGCCTTACTTGCCGATTTTCCAGCCGTTGGTGATCGGATACCG
>DATGQY010000131.1:0-4213 GCA_035303925.1 Marinobacter sp.
ACGGGCATTCTTATTGCGGCGTTAGTGTCTGCACCACTGATCAAACAGATTCACACCAAAGCTTCGCAAGCGGCCGGTAGCATTGCCGATGCCAAAACAGAGAGCATCGGAGCCATTTTCTCCCTGCACCAGGACATTGCCCGGCAAACGTCCAGCCGTTCAGAGCTGGCACGGGTTCTCGCGGAACATTCCGACGGCACGGTTCCGGCCAGGGAGGTGAAAGCCTACTCCGAACCTCGCCTGCAGGATGCCGCCGAAGGCATCGATAACCTCGCCGTCCTTGTCCGCTATAACGCCCGTGGTGAAGAAGTAGCTCGAATTGGCCCGATGGCGGATGCATTGCCCGCCGAACTGCCAGCACCAGACAGCACAGATATTCGCACGTTCCAGCTGGCAACGGGTGCCATTAGCCCGCCGCTGTTGAGTGCGTCGAACCCGGTGCGTTTTAAAGGCGAAGTGGTTGGAATGGACCAACTGCTATTCACCGTGGAAGCGTTAGAAACCGTGTTCCAGGCGGATGACGACAGCCGAGTCTGCCTGATTGATTCCGCCAGAACCAAGCGCCTGTTGTTGAACCGGACAACAGCGCGCCTCGAACTGGCTTCCCCAGATGGCTGCCTGGTTTCAAAAGAAAACCTAACCAGCGACGAACAGACCGATTTCTTCCGTTCAACTACCGACGATGGCACCCGGGTGCTGGCCTTTGTGCGACAGGTTGAGGGCACGAACTGGGAACTGCACATGCACTCGAAAATTTCCCGGGTGTTTGGCGATGTCGTCCGGGATATCACCCTGAGTGTGCTGGCGATTCTTTTGTTGTCGGGGCTCGCTGGCCTGGTCGTTTGGCGCTCTCTCCGGCCAGTCCTGCACGCACTGGTGTCACAGGCTTCCCAGATTGCCAAATCCACCGAAGAGTTGCGGCTGGCCTATCAAGTGTTTGAGCATACCCACGAAGCCATTGTCATTTCGGATACATCCCTGAACATTATCCGCGCAAATCCCGCTTTTTCCGAAGTGACAGGCCAAAGCGTCAAAGCCTTCAAGGGTAAGTGTGTGCTTGAGTTCCTGGACACAAGCCAAAGCGCTGACCTGTTCTCGCAAGACATCCACCGCCAGCTGGTCGCTGAAAATGCCTGGCAGGGCGAAGTATGGCTGAAAGCACAGGGGGGTAACCCGGTCCCGAACCTGCTGACCATCTCCCCGGTAAGAAACGAGCGCGGCCAGATCCATCAGCTCATCCAGACTTTCAGCAACATCTCCGAACGGGTAAAGGCTGAGAAGCAAATGATCCGGCTGGCACATTTTGACAGGCTGACGGGCCTGCCAAACCGAACCGCGCTGGACAACCACCTGGACCAATCGATACAGCGGGCGCGCCGTGACGACAGCCACTTCGCCCTGATGTTTCTCGACCTGGACAAGTTCAAGCCGGTCAACGATACCTACGGCCATCAGGCGGGTGACGAGCTGCTCCGGATTGTGGCGCAACGACTAAAACACTGTATCCGCAACGGGGATGTGGTCGGGCGCCGCGGAGGGGACGAGTTTGTCATCATCACCGGCCCGCTTCAGGGCGAGGACAATGCCCGGCATATCGCGGAGAAAGTGGTCCAGGTGTTGAACGAGACGTTCCACGTCCAGAATGTCAACCTTCAGATTGGCGCATCGGTCGGGGTGGCCCTCTATCCGGACAACGGCGTAACGGCGGAAGACCTCCTGAAAAAGGCCGATGCCGCCATGTACAAGGTGAAATCCAGCGGTCGCAACAACGTAGCTTTTGCGTGAGCCTGCTGCCAGACGAAGCAAGCCAGACCCATAAACAATTCAATCAGGCCTGCTCGTATTCCCTGACCAGCTCCTCCAGGAAATACATGCCCGCAGAGCTCAGGAAGTAACGGCTGGCACCGCTGCGGAACAGCAGGTTGCGCTTATCCAGGTACTCCAGTGCTTCCGGCAGGCCTTTGTCGAACCGGGCCGCTCGCAGAATGTCCTGGTACTCCTCGTCGGCCCCCATCGCGGCAAGGTCCTGCTCGCCGAGCCCCGCATCGGGACGCCCCAGATAATCCAGATCACGACCACTGCGGGCAAAATAACGGCCGATCAACAGCAGAACCACCTGCACCCGGAAGGCATTTTCATCATGTTCTTCGGTTTCGTCGTCGCTGCTTTCCTTGAGGAAAAAGAAAGAGCCGTTTTCGTTGAACACCAGCTCACAGCCCAGGTGTTCGTAGAAGGTTCGGAAATGGGACAGATGGTTGTACAGCACGTTATACAAAGGGTTCGCCACCAGTTCGGAGCGATTGCTGTCCCAGAATTCCCGGACGACCACGCGGCCGGCCTGAAACTCCCGATACAGTGCGGCACTGTGGGCTGGCAGGATGTCATCGAAGCTGCTGGCTGGCGAATGCGACAGCGGGTTGATCGGGTCAGTCATGGTGGTTCTCGGCGGTTAACTCAAGGCGGCGTTTGCGGTACACAAACTGCTCGTTACTGATCTCTGCACTCTCGGCCGGTGCAAGCTCGGATTCCAGAGTCCGGAAGCGGTTGGTGGTGATCACCTGAAAGCCCTCTGGCGGTGTGTTCACCAGGCGGTTCAGGGCCGCCAGCAAATCCGGGAAACGATAGCCCGGAATAAACCCGTCCAGACGACCGTGCAGCTCCCGCACCAGGTCCGTCGTCGGTCGAAGCTCCAGGGCTTCCAGCCATTGATAGAGCTGATTGATACGCTGCACATCCACCCGGGCATGGCGGCCGCTGCCAGCCACCTCCTGCAACACCGGCACTTCCGCCTTGCGGCGCAGGTCGGCCAGGCGCAGGTCGAGCTCGCTAAACAAAAGCTGGTAATAGCTGGATGAGTTACCGAAGGCATAATGCTTCGGCCGCTGCTGCGCCCTGAGGCCAATCAAGAAACCGGTACTGCGGGCAAAGTTGCCCCCTTCCAGCCATTTCCGGCGCAGGCTGAGGGTTTCGGTTTCGCCCTTGAGCTCCCGCAGTTTGGTGTAGAAGTGTTCCATAGCGTTGTACTGCACCATGCCCCGGCGGGTTTTGCGCAGGAAGTGCTCCACCTCCTGGGCGACGGCCTGAATGGGTTTATACAGCGCATTCAGGCTGAGCGACGAACGGAACAGCTGATCGGCCAGGCTGTGGTCGCCGTGGTGTTCCAGCAGGCGCACCATGGCTTCCAGAGTCTCAAACAGGTTGCTGCCGTCTGGCAAACGGGTATCCGGGTTCAGGAACACCAGCGTCGGTTTGATGTGGCGCTCATACAGGGTGACGATCTGCTCCAGCAGGTTCTGCCGGAATTCGAGGTATTTGTCCGGCGCGCGGCTGGCATCGCCAGACAATTCCGCAAACTGGGCGCTGATGGTCTGCATGCGAAGAACGTTCTGGCGTAACAGACCGATCAGTTGGCTGACCCGTTCGTTCAGGTCATCCCGGAGCTCGGTAAAGTTCGGGTCAGCCTCGCTGAAACTGCTGAGTTCAAGCCGGTTGCGCACATCCCGAAGGGTCACCAGATGCCCCCTCAACCTGGCATCGGTGAGCTCCTGGTAAAGCGAGGCATTGCAGGCCCGCATCAGGTTAATCAGTGCGTCCTGCAGGATCAGCCGGCGCTCGCCCTCGGCTTTGATGATGTCGATCACCAGGCCCGAGCGGAACAGGTTGTCGGTCGTCAGCGCCAGGCGCACCCGGTCCCGGTCTGCCTTTGACAGGGTGCGGGTGTAGTCCATCACCTCCGCCACCAGATCACTTTCCCGCACATAGCGGGCTTCGTTCCGGTCCATGCGCTCGATCAGCCGGAACAGGATTTTCGGGTGGTCGAACAGCAGGCGCGTGGTGTCCAGGGTACTGAAGCGCTTACTCATCCACCGGCTCCAGCAGGCTGTTCTGGGTGTGGTCGGCCCAGTGGCTCAGGGCTTCGCCGCCGGTGAAGCCTTCGGCACCGCCCCAGAACACCAGGGTGCGCTGCGGGCTGTAGGGCCGTGACGTGCGCATCTGGCCGACTTCCAGGTGGCGACCAATCAGGTAGATGACTTCGGCACTGGCACTGTGGGTCGCCGCTGAGAACAGATTGAAGCCCTGCTGGCTCAGGCGCTGCAGCAACCCGGGCATCTGGCTGACATCCACGCTGGCGAGTTCATCCAGCACCATCGGGAACGACAGTTTGACGCCCGGGTACAGCACCCGCTTCAGCAAGCGGTAAACCAGCTCCAGA
>DATGQY010000132.1:0-21169 GCA_035303925.1 Marinobacter sp.
TGCCTGGTCGCCTCATACTCGACGGCCTCGGCCAGCACTTCTTCCTCCTGCGCCTCGGTCGCACACTGCTCCCGCTGCTCAGGCCGAATCCCCAGCTTCGCGAACAACTGCATATCCGCATCCGCCTCCGGATTCGACGTCGTCAGCAACTTCTCCCCGTAGAAAATAGAATTTGCGCCCGCCAGAAAACACATCGCCTGCATCTGCTCATTCATCTGCTCCCGGCCCGCGGACAAACGCACATGAGATGCCGGCATCATAATCCGCGCCACCGCAATCATCCGGATAAAATCAAACGGCTCCAGATCCTCAACATCCTCAAGCGGCGTGCCCTTCACCTTAACAAGCATATTCACCGGAACACTTTCCGGGTGCTGCGGAAGGTTCGCCAACTGCACCAGCAGACCCACCCGGTCGTCCTCATCCTCACCCATACCCATGATGCCGCCGCAACACACCTTCATACCCGCCCGACGCACATTGTCCAGGGTATCCAACCGGTCCTGGTAGGTACGGGTGGTGATGATATGATTGTAATACTTCTCCGAGGTATCCAGATTGTGGTTGTAATAGTCCAGTCCGGCATCGGCCAACTCCCGGGCCTCCTCCTCTTTCAGCATGCCCAGAGTCATGCAGGTTTCCATGCCCAGCGACTTCACCTGCTTCACCATATCCAGCACATAAGGCATGTCTTTCTTTGAGGGGCTACGCCAGGCGGCACCCATGCAGAACCGTGATGCACCCTTCTGCTTTGCCGCGCGGGCCTCTGCTACCACCTTCTCGATTTCCAGCAACTTCTCTTTCTCAAGCCCGGTGTTGTAATGCCCACTCTGGGGACAATACTTGCAGTCTTCCGGGCAGGCGCCGGTTTTGATCGATAACAGGGTACTTACCTGCACTTCGTTGGGATCGAAATGCTCACGATGAACCGATTGGGCCCGAAACAACAAATCGTTGAACGGCAGGTTAAAAAGGTCTCGAGCTTCCTGAAGTGTCCAGTCGTGGCGCAGTGCAGTGGCGGTCATGTCAAAGTCCTGTTAACCTTCTCAAGGTTTTTGGTTTACGGATAAACCGCGATGATAAACGGACTGAACCCCCTGTCAACCTTCGTTGGCAAAATGGTTAACAACGAAGCCCGAGCCGGGCGTTGTGTAACCTGCCTTTCTCCCAGGGCCAGCCACGGCCTCTGCCGTGATTGCCGAGCGGACCTGCCCCGCAATCGCTGGCATTGTGCCACCTGCGCTCTTCCCATGGCGTTCCCCAGCCCCGGCATGTGCTGCGGCGAGTGCCAGAGTTCGCCGCCACCTTTTTCCAGAGCGTTGATACCCTGGCGCTACCAGTTCCCGGTAGACGGCATGATCGGACGCTACAAATATCACGGGCACCGGAAATTCGCCCGACCACTGCTGAACGATTTCGGGGAATTTCTCAAACAGGAATTGGCGCCCGCAAATCGGCCAGATACCCTGATTCCCGCCCCTATGCACTGGCTTCGCCGGTGGCAGCGGGGCTTCAATCAGGCCCAGGATATTGCGGAGTACCTCGGAGCTCACCTCGATATCCCGGTGGCCGCCAGATCAGTTCGAAGGAACCGGCGAGTGAAAGCCCAGCGAAGCCTGGGCCGGGCGGGACGGCTGACCAATCTCGATGGTGTTTTTGAAGTTTGTGGGCAAATACCACACCGTGTGGCGATCGTTGATGACGTGGTCACGACCGGAGCAACCGTGCGCGCCTTGGCCCGCGTGCTGGCCGACGCCGGCGCCTGCGAGATTCAGGTCTGGGCATTGGCCCGAACCCCCGGTTAGCCCAGCTTCTGTTTGACAAATCCGGCAATCGCCAGGCACGACGTCAGCCCCGGAGATTCGATACCGAAGAGATTAACCAGCCCGGCAACACCGTGATCGGCGGGGCCATCAATCCGGAAGTCTGCAAAACCACCGTCGGGGCCTGCCAGCTTTGGCCGAATGCCCGCGTAGGCCGGTTGCAGGCGAGTTGGATCCAGGTCGGGCCACCATTGCTGGATACCTTCTGCAAACGCGCGCACACGGGTCGGGTTAACGGAGTAGTCCTCTTCCAAAACCCACTCCACATCCGGACCAAAACGAGCCTGACCGGCCATATCAAGTGTCAGATGCACACCCAGACCACCGGGCTCCGGCAACGGATAGACCAGCGTATCAAAAGGGTGTTTCCCGCTGTAACTAAAGTAGACTCCACGGGCCATCCACTGCTCCGGTTTTCCGGTATCGGGGAGCCCTTCCCAGCGCCGGGCAAGCTCCGGAGCGCTCAAGCCTGCCGCATTGATCACTTCCCGGGCGTTAAGCGTAAGCCCGGCCTCGCCACCAATGGTCAATACATGACCCTCGTCAGTGGATTCTGCGCACACCACCGGGCTGTTCAGGACCAGCTGCCCCCCAGCATCCTCCACCTCCCCCAACAACGACAGCATCAGGCCATGGCTGTCGACAATGCCTGTTTCCGCCGACCACAGCCCTGCACTGGCACGAATGCCCGGGCACTGAGCCTTTACCGAACTGCCCTCTGCGAACTGGAGCTGTACGCCATTCATCTCTGCCTGAACACGAATTCCGTCCAGTCTTTCGGCCTGCGCGGCACTTGAGGCGACAATCCACTTTCCGCACTTTCGATGACCAAGCTTGCGGCTTTCGCAATATTCATAAAGTAAATGACGGCCTTGCACACAAAACCGGGCCTTGAGTGAGTCATGAGGGTAGTAGATCCCGGCATGGATCACCTCGCTGTTGCGCGAGGAAGTCCCTTCTCCAAACCTGGGGCCAGCCTCGAGAACCAGAACCTCCCGGCCGCTGCTGGCCAGCTCACGGGCAATAGCCAGGCCAACCACACCCGCGCCGATGACCACGGTTTGCACACAATAACGTTCGTCACTCACGATGCTTGCCCACTTTCCATTCCTTAGCCGGAAAATTAACCCAGATGACGCTGTGTTGCATTACCTGAGCAATCAGAACCGTTATACTTTAGCGCAAGCGCAACGGGTGCACGGAGCATAGGGCATGTCAGACAGGAAGCAATTTATTACGGTGATGGTGGTTGCAGCTCTTTTCGTCAGCTGGATTGGCTGGCGGGGATTTGAGGTCATCAGCCTGAACGAACAACTCAAAGCGGACAAGGTTGTCGCCAGCTACCCTTACCAGCACCGGGTATTAAGGGTTGAAGGTGACACAGCGATCATCAGCTCCTTACGCTCCCATTCCGTGTCAACCCAACAGGCGTTGTCTGTGGTTTTTCCGGGCATGAAGCACCTGGCCGATACCAACCGCGACTGGCAGAAAGCCGAACGGGAACTGGCGCAGGTTCAGGCCCGGGCTGGTGACATAGTGCTTGCCGCATCAGCCATCAATCGCGTTCGCTGGGAACTGGACGAGAACTGGTACCACCTGCAATCCATGAAATCCCGACAAAACACGGTCTTCTGAATTCTATGCACCATGAGCCATCTGACATAACTTCTTCTAGCCATCCCTACGACACGCTAACGCCGGAAATCATTCTGGACGCCCTCGAAGAAGCAGGTTTTGACGTCAGTGGCCGACTGTTCGCCCTGAACAGTTATGAGAATCGGGTTTACCAGATCGGGCTGGAGGATGGCCCCCCGGTGATTGCCAAATTCTACCGTCCGGGCCGATGGTCGGATGAGGCGATTCTCGAAGAGCACGAATTTTCCCTGGAGCTTCAGGCTGCCGACATTCCGATCGTTGCACCCTTGATCATGGCCAACGGTCAATCTCTTGGTCGTCATGGCGAGTTCCGGTTTTCGGTCTTTCCCCAGCGAGGCGGGCAGGCTCCGGACACCAGTGTTACCGACACCCTGTACCGTCTCGGCCAGTGGCTGGGCCAGATCCATAACATGGGTGCGGCAAAATCCTTCCAGCATCGCCCTGGCTTCGACCTGATTCGCGGCCTGGAGGACCACAATGCCCTGCTGATCAACGGCGGCTGGATTCCGGCCGACCTGCGCCCGGCCTGGGACAGCCTGATTCCGGACCTGATCACCGGCTGTAAACAGCGGATGAACGATGCTGGCACGGTCGATACCCTGCGTATTCACGGTGACTGCCATGCCGGCAACATTCTGTGCCGGGATGAGACCATGTTGTTTGTGGATCTGGATGATTGTCGCACCGGCCCTGCAGTCCAGGACATGTGGCTGCTGTTGAACGGTGAATCGGTCGAAAAGGGCCAACAGCTGAGCGAACTGCTGGAAGGCTATGAGATGTTCCGGGAGTTCAATCGTCGGGAACGACACCTGATCGAACCCCTCCGCTGCTATCGACAGGTCGCGCACTGCGCCTGGCTGGCAAGGCGCTGGGAAGATCCAGCGTTTCCCCGGTTTTTCCCCTGGTTTGCCCAACCCCGATTCTGGTCAGATCAGATTCTCGCCCTGAGGGAACAGCTGTCGGCCCTGCAGGAACCTGCGATCACGCTACCCGGACAATACTGAACACTGCCAAAGAGGTACCCATGAACGAGACTGAAAACCGTTACTCCGTGCGAAGTTTGATTGTCACGGCTGTGATTACCATCATCGGCACGGTGTTGGCACTTGAGGCCAGTGGCCGGATAGACCATTCCGATAACAAGGATCACGTGCCGGTCGGAGATTTTCAGGCCATTCACGTCAAACCTGGCGAGGAATTCCGCATGTCCCGGAAATCCTCCGAATTGCACGCCGTCTGTGAAAACGGCTACCTCGCCATTGCCGCCGATGTCGACCCCTCCTTCCGAGGCATTCTGGTGGACTACAAGAATCGGGGCGTTCGTTGCGCCCGGCCGTCGCCGACCGACACGGACCTGGCAACCCAGCCTGCTACCGAGGGTGATGATGAGCAATAAAAAGCCAGCGCCGCTGCAGCAGCTGACTGACCGGCTATTTGCTACCGAACGCAACCCAGAAGATTTTCGCTTTGATGCCTCGGTCGCCCGGGTATTCCCGGATATGATTCGTCGTTCCGTCCCTGGCTACACCACCATCATTCCAATGATTGAGGTGATTACCGAACAGTATGTGCAGCCCGGTTCCCATTGCTACGACCTGGGCTGCTCGCTGGGCGCGTCCACACTTGCCATGCGCCACGGCATACCACACCCTGACTGCACGCTCGTCGGCGTTGATAATTCCAGCGCCATGATCGAGCGGTGCGAACATTACATCGCCCTGGACGACCACGAATTGCCGGTTAGCCTGCGCTGCGAGGATATTCTGACGACAGAACTGAGCCAGGCTTCGGTCACCACCCTGAACTTCACCCTGCAGTTTGTGCCTCCTGAGCACCGGTTGGCATTGCTAACACGGATTGCTGAAGCCACCCTGCCCGGCGGCGTGCTGATACTGTCTGAAAAAATCCGCTTTGAATCGGAAGCCGAACAGGATACCCAAACCCGGCTGCACCACGAGTTCAAACGCGCCAATGGCTATTCCGATCTGGAAATCAGCCAGAAGCGCGCAGCTATCGAAAAAGTACTGATCCCCGAAACCCTCAGCGCACACAGGGACCGACTGATCGACGCCGGTTTCGAGCAGGTTCTGGTTTGGTACCAGTGCTTTAATTTTGTTTCCATGCTGGCCATCAAGAGCCGTTAATTTCAGGACCGAGCAGACCCATGGCCGCTTTCGACTGGCGCAAACACTACACTCCGTTTATCGACTACCTGAACGAGCAAGACCAGGAAGTCTGGGCCAGTGTGCTCACACGCCAACTGGTATCCCGCTTTGAAGATAACCCCCATGGCGACATGGCGCGCTGGCAGGCCGCACTCGACGCTTTGCCCGAGGCACCCGGAGCCGAGGTTGACCTGAACCGGTCGGCGGTATCTGTGACGGCCGCGAACGCACTGAGCGCGCCTGAACTGGGAAGCCTGGAACTGGGTCTGCGGGGATTGATGCCCTGGCGCAAAGGTCCGTTCGATTTCTTCGGCACCCGAATCGACACCGAATGGCGCTCTGACTGGAAGTGGGACCGGGTGGCCCCACACCTGGCCGATCTGACCGGACGCACCATTCTGGATGTGGGCTGTGGCTCCGGCTATCACTGCTGGCGCATGGCCGGTGCTGGCGCAAAGCGGGTGGTCGGAATTGATCCGGGGCTGCTGTTCATGTTCCAGTTTCTGGCGGTCAAAGGCTATCTTGGCCCGGCTCCGGTGGACTTGCTGCCGGTGCGCATGGAAGATCTGCCCGACAACATGGAACTGTTCGACACCACATTCTCTATGGGCGTGCTGTATCACCGCAGGTCACCTTTGGATCATCTGCTGGAGCTCAAAGGAACCCTGCGCCGAGGCGGCGAGCTGGTGCTGGAGACACTGGTGGTGGACGGGCCTGAGGGCTACAGCCTTATGCCGGAGGACCGCTACGGTCAGATGCGCAATGTCTGGTTCCTGCCCAGCTGCCCTACCCTGCTGCGCTGGCTTGACCGCACCGGATTCCGTAACGCTCGAGTGGTGGATGTCTGTGACACCAGTACAGAAGAGCAACGCAGCACCGACTGGATGCGCTTTAACTCCCTGGCGGATTTTCTGGACCCTCTGGACCCTTCAAAAACCATCGAGGGTTATCCTGGCCCGAAACGGGCCACCATCCTTGCGGAAAAGCCCTGAAGCCATCAGCCAGAAACGAAAAAACCGCCTGAAGCAGTCGCTGCAGGCGGTTTTTTTTGACTCTGGCGCTTATTCCCCGAAAGGGTGACGCAGAGTAATGGTCTCAACGCGGTCCGGGCCGGTTGAAATAATGTCGATCGGCGCCTCAATCTGCTCTTCCAGGAACCGGATATACGCCTGAGCGTTCTCCGGCAACTGGTCGACGCTGGTCAGACCAACGGTGCTGTCGCTCCAGCCTGGCAGGTCCTGATAGATCGGCTCGATATCTTTATAACTGTCACAGCCGATGGGCGGACGGGTGATTTCGCCATTGGGCGTTTTGTAACCCACACACACTCTGACCGTTTCCAGACCGTCAAGAACGTCCAGCTTGGTCAGGCAGATACCAGACACGCTGTTGATCTGGATAGCGTGACGCAGCGCCACCGCGTCAAACCAGCCACAACGACGTGAACGACCGGTTGTGGTGCCCACTTCGTTGCCCTTGACTGCCAGGTGCTGACCCATCTCATCGAACAATTCCGTCGGGAAGGGACCGGAGCCAACGCGAGTGGTATAAGCCTTGGTAATACCCAACACGTAGTCCAGGTATAGCGGGCCGAAACCAGAGCCCGTAGCGGTGCCACCAGCGGTAGTATTGGATGATGTTACGTATGGGTAGGTGCCCAGATCGATATCCAGCAGAGAGCCCTGAGCACCTTCGAACAGGATATGCTCGCCGCGCTTGCGATAGTCATGCAGGATATCGGTGACATCGGCCGCCATTGGCAGAATTTCCTTGGCCATCTGCATCAGCTCTTCAAGGGCCAGGTCGATGTCTTCGGCTTTTTCCTTGAAATATTCCGTGAGCACGAAGTTATGGTAAGACATGATCTCACGCAGCTTCACTTCGAAATCCGCAGGATTGCACAGATCACCCAGGCGAACGCCACGACGAGACACCTTGTCTTCATACGCAGGGCCGATACCACGGCCTGTGGTCCCGATCTTGTCGTTGCCTTTGGCGCGCTCACGAGCCTGATCAATACGCACGTGGGTACGCAGAATGATCGGGCAGGCAAGGCTGATCTTGAGGCGGTCACGAACCGCCACGCCATTCGCTTCCAGCTCACGCACTTCCTTGAGCAGCGCCTCCGGCGACAATACAACACCGTTACCGATCAGACAGTGCACATTTTTTCGCAGAATGCCTGACGGGATCAGGTGCAAGGCGGTCTTCTTGCCTTCGATGACCAATGTGTGGCCAGCGTTGTGGCCGCCCTGAAAGCGCACCACCGCAGACACCTTGTCAGTCAGAAGGTCAACAATCTTACCCTTGCCTTCATCACCCCACTGGGTGCCCAGCACAACAACATTTTTACCCATGATTCTCTCTCACATCAGGCGGCCCGGAGGCTGACGCCTTGCACATTTACTCAGAAAACTCGTAAAACACTGGCGCAGAACACATCAGCCCAGCATTTCGACAACCCATTGCCCGTCTTTTCTAACCAACTGACGATCGCAGCCCTGCGCCGAGGGATCGGAAGACGGATCACCCGGTAGTGCTCTGACCACCGTCTCTGTCATTCTTAACCCGGAAATCACGCCTTCCAGGGCGGTATCTTCGACGGCCGGTGCCCAGATTGCTCCGGCACGCTGGTATGGCCGCTCTCCCAAAGCCACCAGGGCTCGAATATCAAGACTGAATCCGGTGGCCGGTCGGGCGCGACCAAAGTCACTGCCGATGGCGTCGTAACGGCCACCCTTGGCCACGGAATCCCCATGGCCAGGCACATAGGCTGCGAACACCAGTCCGGTGTGATAGTTGTAGCCTCGCAACTCACAGAAATCGAAGCCCAGACTGACTTCCGGGAAGTCCCGACCCAGCATGGCTGTCACACGGGTGAGCTGCTCCAGAGCCGCATCCAGGGCTTCAGAGGCACCACCCAGAATGGTCCTGGCGTGTTCCAGGGCCTCGATACCGCCACTGACCCGGGCCAACTCGCGCAAACGTGCCCCGGCCGAACCCGGAGCGCAACCGCCCAGCAGCCGATCAAGCTCGGGCACGGATTTACGCGCCATCGCATCGAATACCGCAGCCTCGGTCTCCTTATCAAACCCGGAGCCGGCAATCAGGCTTTCATAAATAGAGACATGAGCAAGGTCCAGATGCACGCGAGGCAGGCCCGCAACCCTGAGGGTTTCCAGCATCAGACTGATGACTTCCAGGTCTGCCGCTTCAGAGGTGCTGCCAAACAGCTCGCACCCCGCCTGAATCGGCGTTCGCCCGGTCAGCATGTGACGGGGCCGGGTATGCAGTACATGACCGGCATAGCAAAGACGAGTAATACCATCCTGCCCCAGAGTGTGAGCGTCGATACGGGCGGCCTGCGGGGTCATGTCGGCGCGCACGCCCATCATACGACCGGTGAGTTGATCGGTCAGCTTGAAAGTCTGAAGTTCCAGATCGTGCCCGGTACCTGTAAACAGGGACTCAAGATATTCAATCAGGGGCGGGATAACCAGCTGGTAGCCCCAGCGTTGGCAGGTGTCCATTACATCCCGGCGCAGGGACTCGATCCGTCCGGCCAGCGGGGGCAGAATGTCTTCTACTCCGTCTGGCAGTAACCAGCGATCAGATACTGTCATGAGATTCTGTTGTCCGTTTTTCCGTCGCCGGCAAGGATGCCGGGGGAATGACTCAGGGTTCAGGATGCCCGAGCATAAAAATGCCCGCACAAAACCGCCAGAATTCTACACCCTTGGCAGACACAAAAAAACCGGAATACCTGGGTATTCCGGTTTTCAGTCTTCGCCAAGAGCTTTAGTTAGCTCCAGCGGGGTCCTTCAGAAACTTCATGAAGGCGCTGTTGGAGTCGATCACCATGATGTCGTCCTTGCCGGCGAACGTTTTCTGGTACGCCTGCAAGCTCCGGTAAAAGCTGTAAAACTCTTCATTACTGCCGTAGGCATCGGCGTATATCTGAGCCGCCTCACCATCCCCTTCACCTCGGGTTGTCTCGGCTTCGGCAAACGCATTAGCCAGAGTTACGGTCTGCTGACGATCGGCATCGGCACGGATACCTTCCGCCAGCTCAAGCCCCCGGGAACGGAACTCTTGGGCCAGCTTTTGACGCTCGGTCGCCATTCGGCGATACACGTTCTCACTGACCGAGCCCGGAAACTCGATGGCTTTGACCCGAATATCAAGAATTTCGATACCGAATTCTTTTACCGCCGTCTCGTTAGCCCGCTCTCTCAGCGTATGCATCAGCTCGTCACGCTGGCCCGAAACCACTTCGTGCATGGTGCGAACACCAAATTCGTCACGCAAGCCGTTATCGACCCGCGACAGGATAAGCGTTTCAGCACGCAGCTCGTCGCCACCGGTTGCCCGGTAAAACTGGTCGACATCGCGAATTTTCCAGGCTACGTAGGAATCTACGTCCAGCGGCTTCTTCTCAATGGTGAGGTACTGCCGTGACGGTAAATCCATGGTCAGTACACGAATATCAAACTCCCGGATCTGATCGATGACCGGCACCTTGAAATGAAGACCCGCCTGAATGTCGGTTTCGACCAATTCACCAAACCGCAGCTTCACACCGCGATGAGTCTCAGGAATGATATACACGCTGGACAATACAAGCAGGACGACAATCAGGGCGCCTGCAAGGCCCAATACACCTTTAGGTCCCATAACTTATCTACTCCTCCGGGTGTTTACGTCCTGCCGGGTACGCAATTCCTGCAATACCTGGTCGGTCAGCGTCTGCACATCGAGCTGCTGGTTACCGGAGCCGGATGATCCGGACCCTGTGACCGACAACCGGCCCTGGGTCAGCCTGTCCAGCGGCAGATACATCATGTTGCCACTGCTCTCTGTATCAACAAAGATCTTGCTGCTGTTACCCAGCACTTGCTCGAGCGCCTGAATGTACATGCGCTCCCGGGTTACAACGGGCGCCTTCTCGTACACCGCAAGCAATTGGTTAAAACGGGCTGTTTCGCCGCGAGCACGCTCAATCACTTCAGCCTTATAGGCATTGGCTTCTTCGATCAGGCGCTGAGCCTGGCCCCGGGCTTCCGGAACAATCTTGTTACGGTAGGTTTCCGCTTCTTCCTTCAAGCGCTGCTCGTCTTCACGGGCACGCTGCACTTCACGGAAGGCGTCCTGCACGGGTGCCGGAGGCTGGGTACTTTCCACGTTGACCCGCACAATTTCCAGACCGGTTCCATATTCCTTGAGGAAACGCTGCAACCGCTGCTCAACCCGGACGGCCAACTCGGCACGACCTTCGGTGAGCACGTCATCGAGGGAAGAGCTGCCGACTTCATGGCGAAGCGCACTGTCCGTTGCAAATGCCAGTGCCTGGTTGGAATCCCGCACATTCAGCACGTAGGCCTCGGCGTCTCCTACACGGTACTGCACCTGCAGGTCGACGGTGACCAGATTTTCGTCCTGGGTCAGCATCTGGCCGGACGACTGGGCCGTACGAACGTTGGTGACCAGCACCTTGGTGACCGAATCAATCAACGGCACCTTGAAACGCAAACCGGGCTCCTCGGTACGGCTAAACTCACCAAAGCGAAGCACAACGGCCCGCTCCTGTTCATCTACCGTGTAGAACGACTGGAAAATGACGTAGCCGAACGCCAGAATCGCCGCAACTGCAAGGATGGCACCAAAGCCACCGTTGCTGCTGCCAGAACCTGAGCCGCTGCCATTGCCTGAGCCACCCTTGCCTTTACCGCCCAGCATACGGTTCAGTTTATCGAGACCCTTTTTCAGCGCCTCGTCGAGGTCTGGCGGACCCTGATCATTGCCGCGACGACCGCCACCGGTTCCCCAGGGATCGTTGTCGTTGCGGTTACCACCCGGTTCATTCCAGGCCATAGTTCTCTCCGTTCGTGTTTAGTCGAATGGCTGCAAATACTAGGGATTTATCAAGCCCCCGGCAATAGCCGGGCCAATTCAGAGCTGCCTGTCTTCCAGCCGGATGTCGTTTTGCGTCACTCCAGCGCGGCTGAGCAACTGCAACCAATCGCGGTTCTGCAACCGAACCTCCACGACGGTATCACCGGTTTCCCGATGCTCTTCGCTCAGCACGGAGCCGGCCTCATGCAACAGTGCCCGCAACTTGCCATCAGCCGGGCCCAGAAGAATAAAGTGGTGAACCACATCTTCCGCAAGGCGTTCCACAATAGCATCAAACAACAAATCCATGCCGGCACCGGTCACGGCCGAAACCCAGGCCCGGACCGGAATACCTTCTTCATTACGATCGATTCGTGGCACGAAGTCGTCCAGCAAATCGATCTTGTTAAACACCTGTAGCTGGGGAATCTCATCAGCACCGATTTCTGCCAGCACATTTTCCACCTGCTCGATGTTTTCATCTCGCCGGCTGTCATGACAATCGATGACATGCAGCAGCAGCGTGGCTTGCCGGGTCTCTTCCAGAGTTGCCCGGAATGCCTCGACCAGTTTGTGCGGCAAATGGCGGATGAAACCTACCGTGTCGGCCACTACGACCGGTCCGATGTCAGGAAGTTCCAGCCTGCGCAGTGTCGGGTCCAGGGTTGCAAACAGCTGATCAGCAGCATATACGCTGGATGTGGTAATTCGGTTGAACAGGGTCGACTTGCCCGCATTGGTGTAACCCACCAGAGACAGTGTGGAGATATCTGCACGCTTGCGGGCGCGGCGCCCCTGGTCCCGCTGCTTGCGAACCTTCTCAAGGCGCTTGTGGATGGATTTTATGCGTTCGCGCAGCAGGCGGCGGTCAGTCTCAAGCTGGGTTTCACCCGGGCCCCGCAGACCGATACCCCCCTTCTGGCGTTCCAGGTGGGTCCAGCCCCGGATCAGTCGGGTCGACATGTGCTCAAGCTGGGCCAGCTCTACCTGGAGCTTACCCTCGTGAGTTCGGGCGCGCTGGGCGAATATGTCCAGAATAACACCGGTACGGTCGAGCACCCGGCACTGGAGTTCGCGTTCGATGTTGCGCTCCTGGCTTGGGCTCAGGGCGTGGTTGAACAGCACAACATCCGCTTCACTCGCAGCAACCGCATCCCGGATTTCCTCAAGCTTGCCCTCCCCGACAAAAAATCGAGGGCTGGGTTGCTTGCGGTTACCGGTGACCATGGTGACCGGCTCGACACCCGCGGATGTCACCAGCTCCCGGAATTCACCAGGGTCTTCTGAACCATCATGGGCGGTGAATTCAATGTGCACGAGAACCGCCCGTTCTCCAACGTCAGGACGTTCAAACAAGATATTATCAGCTCCATAAAAACAAACACCCGCGACCACTCCAGCTTAAAGGCTGTCCTGGAACGCGGGTGTCAAAACCGGAAACTCCGGGGGTATTAATCTTCAGCTTCTTCCTCTCCTGCCGGGCTCGCCTGAGGCAGACGTACGTTACGGGCAGGCACCACGGTAGAGATAGCATGCTTGTAAACCATCTGGCTTACAGTGTTCTTTAACAGAATCACGAACTGGTCGAAAGACTCGATCTGGCCCTGAAGCTTGATGCCGTTAACCAGAAAGATAGAAACCGGAATGCGTTCCTTGCGCAAGGCATTGAGGTAAGGGTCTTGTAAGGAGTGCCCTTTTGACATGTGTATTCTCCTGTTTATAAGTAGGTGCAGATCGTCATTTTTCAGAATTTAATGTGGTGTGTAGACCGGAATTTTTCAAGGTTTCCAGCACCACTTGCGGATTACCGCTGCTCAGCCAGTGAACTTCCGGCCATTTTCGTAACCAGGTGAGCTGGCGCTTTGCCAGTTGACGGGTAGCGGCTGTTCCCCTGTTTACGAAAGTCTCATAATCACAAGTGCCCGACAGGTAATCCCATGCCTGCCGGTACCCCACGCAACGCATGGCCGGCAGTTCAGGATTCAGATCACCCCGGGCCATCAGGCGCCGGACTTCTTCCAGAAACCCTGCCTCAAGCATCAGCCGAAAACGCCCTTCTATCCTGTTATGGAGAGTTTTCCGCTCGGGTGGTGCAAGGGCAAACTGAAAAACAGTATACGGCAGGTCTGCAGTTTCGTCTGCCTGCCACCGGGTAAAATACGTGTAATTCTCAATGCCTGACCCGTTTTCGCCCGAAGAAGTTCCCGAATCCATCTGCCACAGCTCTGAAATCGGCCTTCCAGTGAGCCGGATCACTTCTATCGCCCGCATCAGACGTTGCCGGTTGTTCGGGTGGATAAGCCGGGCGGCAACCGGATCTTTCGCCAACAGCTCATCGTGAATAGACGCCCAGCCACCCGCACAGGCTTCTTGTTCAATCTGCGCGCGGAGCTCCGGGCTGGCTGATGGCAGGTTCGACATTCCATGCAACAGCGCCTTGAAGTACATCATGGTCCCGCCCACAAGCAGCGGAATACGTCCACGGCCTGAGATCTCGGCCATTTCCGCCAACGCATCCCGACGAAAATCGGCGGCCGAATAGGTTTCCGACGGATCGCAGATATCAATCAGACGATGCGGGGCCCTGGCCAGCTCCCCGGCGCTCGGTTTTGCGGTGCCAATATCCATGCCCCGGTAGATCATGGCGGAATCTACGCTGATGATGTCGCAGGGCAACAGGTCACACAGGGCAATCGCCAGATCGGTCTTGCCGGAGGCGGTCGGCCCCATCAGAAATATGGCGGGGGGAAGATCTTTCGAGTCTACTCCGGAAGCGCCTGACATGGCCTCTAGCGCCCCCTCAGGAACAGCTTGTCCAGTTCAGACAGGGTCACCAGCGTCCAGGTTGGCCGGCCGTGGTTGCACTGTCCACTGCGCTCGGTTGCTTCCATATCTCGCAAGAGGGAATTCATTTCCGGAATGGTCAGCTGCCGGTTGGCCCGAACCGAGCCGTGACAGGCCATGGTGCCCAGCAGTTCATGGGTCACCGCTTCCACCCGGTCGCTCTGGCCATTCTCGATCAGATCGGCCAGCACATCGCGCACCAACTGCTCGGTGTCGGCACCTCGCAACAGAGCAGGAATCTGGCGCACGGCCAGAGTTTCCGGACCAATACGTTCAATTTGCAGGCCCAACTGCTGCAATTCTTCACCGTGGCTTTCTGCCAGCGCTGCCTCTTTCTGACTGACCGCCAGCGACACCGGCACCAGCAAGGGCTGGCTTTTCAGATCCTGCTCCACCAGAGCCCGCTTCATACGCTCATAGGTGATCCGTTCGTGTGCCGCATGCATGTCCACAACAATCATGCCTGAACGACTCTGGGCAAGAATGTAGATACCGTGCAACTGCGCAATGGCGTAGCCCAGCGGTGGCTCTTCCTCGCCGTCCTGAGGCGGCGTGGTCGCCACCGGCGGTACAGAAAATCGGTCAGCCTGGGGCTCGACCGACACACCACCGCCCGAGTTGAGTGAGTTGTAGAACGCCATCTGATCACTGGCCTTCCACTCCTGTTGCGGTGGCGTAGGCGCGGAGCTTCCAAATCCGCTGCTGAATGCGGATGGCTGAATACCGCCCTGGCCAGGCTGCGACTGAAACGGCGGCTGTCCCACGCCAGACTGGACGTTCTCAGGCTCGCGACCGAAAGACTGTGCCACCGCACCCCGCAGATGGTCGTCCGGGCGCACATCCGCCAGCGCCCGATGCAGAGTGCGAAAAATGAAATCATGGACCAGGCGGCCATCGCGGAAACGCACTTCGTGTTTGGTAGGGTGAACATTGACATCCACAGTGGCCGGATCCACCTCCAGATACAACACAAAAGCCGGGTGACGGTTATTGTAGAGCACATCGCGATAGGCCTGCCGAACTGCGTGGGCCACCAGTTTGTCGCGAATAACCCGGCCGTTGACGAAGAAATACTGGAGGTCAGCCTGACTGCGGGAAAAGGTGGGCAGGGCCACCCAACCCCACAGTCGAAGCCCGCTGGCCTCCGCGTCAATCACCACGGCGTTGTCGATGAACTGCTGACCACACAGGGAGCTGATGCGCCGCTCCTTGTCGATGTCCGACTCGGCTGGCCTCAGGCTCTGAACCACCCGCTGGTTATGCCGCAAGGTAAATCCGGCATCAAAACGGCTGAGCGCCTGGCGACGAATGCATTCGTCCACGTGATTGAATTCGGTTTTTTCGGTACGCAGAAATTTTCGGCGGGCGGGCGTATTGAAGAACAGATCCCGGACCTCCACAGTGGTGCCCACGGGGTGTGCCGCCGGAGAGATTTTCGCGTCCATGTCACGGCCCTCCACTACCACCCGGGAAGCGGCTTCCTGCTGCACAGTACGTGACGTCAGTGACAGGCGAGAGACAGAGCTGATACTGGCAAGGGCTTCACCCCGAAAGCCCAGAGTACCCACTGCCTCCAGATCCTCCAGCGTCAGAATTTTACTGGTGGCATGTCGGCTCAGCGCCAGCGGCAGGTCGGCTTCATCGATGCCAGAGCCATCATCCCGCACCCGGATCAACTTCACACCGCCCTGTTCCAGCTCAATATCAACCCGAACAGCGCCGGCATCCAGCGCATTCTCCACCAGCTCTTTGACTACGGACGCGGGACGCTCCACCACCTCGCCGGCGGCTATCTGGTTGGCAAGCCGGGGCGAGAGCAATTGAATGTGGGGCATAGCCGGGAACTACCTCTTGATCAGGATGAGGGAATACGAATGGTTTGCCCTACCATAACACGATCGTCGTTCATCCCGTTAAAGCGCATCAGCTCACTGACTGTAGTCTGGTTTTCCCGCGCCACACCGGACAGGGTGTCGCCGCGCTGAATGCGATACTGGCTGACCTTACCGGCACTGCGGTTGTTCTCTTTCTGCCATGCCAGAAGCGTTCCCGGGGGCGGCGTGCGCCGGAAGTAATCGTGGATTCCATCCATCATGGCGTTCGCCAGCCTGTCGCGATACCACTCTGAGGCCAGATTCTTCTCTTCCTTGGGGTTCGAGATAAACCCGGCTTCCACCAGAATCGAAGGAATGTCCGGCGACTTGAGCACGGCAAAAGCGGCCTGTTCAACACCCGGTTTGTGCAGCTTGGCGACACCACCAAGCTGACCCAGAACCGAACTGCCAACCCCCAGGCTCGCGTTAATGCTCGCCGTCATCGACAAATCGAGCAAGACGCCTGCCAGCATCTCATCCCGCCCTTCCAGCGACAGCCCTCCGGCACCGCCGATAAGATCGGAGCTGTTTTCACTCTGCGCCAGCCAGCGGGCGGTTTCACTGGTTGCCCCGCGCTGGGACAAGGCAAACACTGACGCACCAGCCGGTTGTGGCGTTCTGAACGCATCTGCATGAACCGACACAAAAAGGTCCGCGCCGTATTTACGGGCCAGAATCGTCCGGTTTCTCAGGCCAATGTAGTAATCACCCGTGCGAGTGAGTTTGGCGGTAAAGCCAGGCTGCTTTTCAATTAATGCGGCCAGTGTTTTGGCCATTTTCAGTACCACATCTTTCTCACGGGTACCGCGGGGGCCAATAGCCCCGGGATCTTCTCCGCCATGGCCGGCATCGACCACTACAACGATATCCCGCTTGCCAGCCGAATCCTTGGTGACCGTGGGACTGGTGGCTCGTTCCAGCCGACTACCAGCCTCATCAATCAGATCAACCACCAGGCGGTGACCGTATTGCTGATTGGGCTCCAGCACAAAGCTTCGGGGCTTGATGTCACTTTTCAGATCCAGCACCACTCGCAGATCGGTGCCATTTCGAGGCGCGCTTCGGATACGCTGGATAGGGCTTCCGGAAAGATCGACGTTACCGAAATCCGTCTTCAGTGAGGTATTTTTCAGGTCAATCACCAGCCGGGCCGGGCTGGAAAGTGAAAACACGTTGTGCTCTACCGAGCCCGCGGTATCCAACACCAAACGTGTATGGTCCGGCGCCGGCCAGATACGCAAGCCTTCGATTTGCGTGGCCGCATTAACGGCAACCGCCGCCAACGCAAACACCAAAAACATCGCAGTTCTCATGAGTCCGGCCCTACCAATTCAATTTGATTCAACAACGAAGCACCGAGTTCCGAGCGCGCCCTGAGTACAACAGACCGCCCCTTCCCTTCCCGCTCCAGATGGATCTCGATATCGGGTTCGGGAAGCACACCCTGTCCGCGCTCGGGCCATTCGATCAGGCAAAAACTTTTACCCGAGAAATAATCGCGAATGCCCATATACTCAAGTTCTTCGGGATCGCCCAGTCGGTAAAGATCAAAGTGGTAAACCGGCGGTTCCAGCTCTTCATAGGGCTCAACCAGTGTATAAGTCGGGCTTTTAACCGCACCCGTGTGCCCCAGTCCACGCATAACACCCCGACTGAGCGTGGTTTTACCCATACCCAAGTCTCCATCCAGAAACACCGTCAGGCTCTGCTCCGCCAATTGTGCCAGTCTGGCCAGTTCCGCGCCCAACTTTTCTGTTTCCGCCTCGTTTTCCAGGAACAACCGGCGCTCGTTGCCAAAAATGCTCATCATTCCTCCGGGTCGGAGCCGGGACAGCTCAATTCGTTTTCTTTCAACATCATAGGCAAACTTGCAATGACATCCGTCGGCAACAACCCCATGTAGCCCAACCTTTCAGCAGCTCTGTCTGCAGCCGCCAGATGGGCAGCGGCGGCGGCAACCGTCGCCATACCCGGTTCAGGCAGCTGGCCGATGAAGGCACCGATAATGCCTGACAACACATCGCCCATGCCACCGGTCGCCATACCGGGATTGCCTCCGGCAATTATAATGGGCTCACCGCACCCCGTCGCGATCACCGTTCCCGCACCTTTCAACAGCACCACACCGCCCCATCTCGCCTGAATCTGTTTCGCAGCAGTCAGCCGATCAGTTTCAATATCCGAAACGGAACAACCAAGAAGGCGCGCCGCCTCGCCAGGGTGCGGGGTCAACACGTGGTTACGCGCGGGAACCACGGCACGCGCACCCATCAGATTGAGCGCATCGGCATCCAGGACCCGGGGCTTTGCGCTTTGCAGCACTTCCTGCAACATTTGCTGGCCCCAGGCGGACCTGCCAATGCCGGGGCCACAGACCACCACATCAGCCTGATGCAGCAAAGGCGCCAACTCGGAGCCATGAATCACCCCATGCGTCATGACATTAGGACACCTGACCAGAGCAGCACTCACATGCTCCGGCCGCGTGGCCAGCGACACCAGGCCTGCCCCCGCCCGGGATGCGGCTTCCGCCGCCATGATTCCAGCCCCGCCAAAGCCCCGGTCACCGGCCACCACCAGCACATGGCCAAAATGCCCTTTGTGGGCATTCAACGGCCGCCGTGGAAACCAGGCTCCGCAGCCCCTCCAGACTTTAAGCCGGGCAATCTGCTGCTCCGGGCAACCTTGCAACTGCTCCCCGTCCACTAACGATTCAAACACCACCTCACCGCAGGCTGCCGGCCCCACCCCCGTAAACAGCCCGGCCTTCGCGCCGATGAAAGTGACTGTGAGCGCAGCACGCACCACTTCGCCTTCCGCTGCCCCGGTGGTCGCATCAAGCCCGGAGGGCAAATCAACTGCAAGTACTCGACGCTTCGCCCCGTTCACATCGCGGATAATACCGGCAAACGGCTCTCTCGGCGCCCCGGCAACTCCGGTTCCGAGCATGGCGTCCACGATGGTGTCTGCTGATAGAAGACTGCTCTGCAGGCCATCTTTCGGCAGGCTGGCATATTCCGTTACCGGAACACCTTCCGCCTCAGCCAACTTCAGCGCTTTCAGAGCATCACCTGCCAGTTTTCCGCAGGGCGTAACCGCAATGCATTGGACAGGGATGCCGTGACGATGAGCGTTGACCGCGATCAGATAACCGTCACCGCCGTTATTGCCCGAGCCACACAACACCAGAATGGAGCCAGGCGCCGACCAGTGTTTCAACAACTGGCGGAAGGCCGCCCGGGCGGCGGACTGCATCAGCTCAAAACCATCAACACCCTGCTGATCAATAAGATACCGGTCCATCGACCGCACCGAGTCGGCGGAATACAGGGCTTCTGGTAGACTGTCCGCATAGCGCATGGGGCATCCCGCTAAAGAAAACGGTTTAAGAAAATTGGCCAGATACCTGTAAAGCATAGCAAAACGGTAAAAAAGGTCATAACTTAATCAAATTAAATCTCCGCAGGCTTTCACCGCCGTAGGCTCCTTCATGGACACCAATATTCATCACAGTACCGTCCAATCATCGCTCGATGCCCTGCCAGGCAAGATCCGCCAGTGGGCAAGAGAACTAGGCTTCGCAGATGCAGGCATCACTCATGCGGATGCCGGTCCCCACGCCGAGCGGCTCAAACAATGGCTCGCGGCCGGCTACCATGGCGACATGGCGTACATGGCAGACCACGGCGACAAACGCTACACCCCGGATTCACTGGTGCCGGGCACGCTGAGGGTTATCTCTGTACGCCTGGATTACCTGCCTTCACCCGACAACCCGAAACAAGCGCTCACTAACCGGCAAACTGCCTACATCACCCGTTATGCCCTGGGTCGGGACTACCACAAGCTGATGCGTAAGCGCCTTGCCACATTGGCCGGGCGAATTGATGAAGCGGTCAGCGGTTATGATTATCGCGCTTTCGTCGACAGCGCACCGGTGTTGGAACGCGGGCTGGCCCAGCGGGCGGGGCTTGGCTGGATTGGCAAGAACAACATGGTGATTCATCCTAAGGCGGGCTCGTACTTTTTTCTGGGCGAAATATTCACCAGCGCACCGCTACCGGTGGACGCCCCCTTTGATAAACAACATTGCGGCTCCTGCTCAGCCTGCCTGGAAGTCTGCCCCACCGACGCTTTTGTCGGCGCTCACTTACTGGATGCCCGCCGCTGCATCAGCTACCTCACCATCGAACTGAAGGGCCCGATCCCGGAAGACTTGCGCTCGAAAATGGGCAACCGGGTATTTGGCTGCGATGACTGCCAGCTGGTGTGCCCCTGGAATAAATTCAGCAAAGCCACGGCCGAAGATGACTTCCAGCCGCGACACGGGCTGGACAACACTGAGCTTGCAGAGCTGTTCATGTGGAGCGAACAGGAGTTTCTGAAGCGCACCGAAGGCTCCGCTATCCGCCGCACAGGTTATGAAAACTGGCTGCGAAACATCGCGGTGGGGCTAGGTAATGCCCCGTCCACCATTCCGGTGATCGAGGCCTTGAAGCAGCGGGCGGAGCACCCGTCCGAGCTGGTGCGGGAGCACGTAGTCTGGGCGCTGCGCCAGCACGGTTTATAGTTTGAAAAAGTGTTCGCGGTAGTGGCGCAACTCGTCGATGGAGTCGCGGATATCGTCCATAGCCAGGTGGCTGCCTTTCTTTTTGACGCCATCAAGGACATCGGGGCGCCAGCGGCGAGCGAGTTCTTTGACGGTTGAGACGTCTAGGTTGCGGTAGTGGAAGAAGGCTTCCAGCTCGGGCATGTATTTGACGAGGAAGCGACGATCCTGGCCAATGCTGTTTCCACATAGTGGGGACTCACCGGCTGCCAGGTACTGTTTCAGAAACTCGAGGGTTTGTTGCTCGGCTTCAGCTTCGGTGGTTTTGCTGTCTTTGACGCGTTGCGTTAGGCCGCTGGCGCCGTG
>DATGQY010000133.1:0-7089 GCA_035303925.1 Marinobacter sp.
GAATTTGGTGCAGATGAGCTAGCCTCGTTTTGGCACGAAGAAAGGCGCGCCATCCACTTCCACCGTTGCCAGCTCCTGGTTATACAAACGTTCCAATGCGTTCGGTACCAGCATCCGTTCTGCCGGGCCCCAACAGGCTTCACCGTTGGGATACATCAGCAGAATATGATCACACCAGCGGGCGGCCAGGTTCAGATCGTGCAGGCACATGAAAACGGCGTTACCCGCTGCCGCCCGGTCGGTGAGCAATTTCATGACGGCCACCTGGTGGTGCAGATCCAGATGATTGGTCGGCTCGTCCAATAGCCAGGTGTGGGGCGATTGAGTCATCAGTGTAGCGATGGCCACTCGCTGGCGTTCCCCCCCGGACAGAGTACTGACCAGGCGGTCTTTCAGGTGCAGGACATCCAGTGCTTCAAGTGCCCTTTCAGCCATGGCCAGATCATCCGCACTTTCCATCTGCCACGGAGACAGCCAGGGGTGACGACCAATCAACGCGGTCTCCAACACCGTAGCCGGAAAACCGTCCTGCCGATCCTGGAATACCAGGCCCAATTGTTGAGAGAGTGTTCGCCGTTTTAAGGCGCTTGCAGATACATCGCCCAGAAACAAACGGCCGGAACGCGGCGGTCGAAGGCTGGCCAAAGTATGCAGCAGGGTGGTTTTCCCTGCGCCATTGGGGCCGAGAACACCCCAGATCTGGCCAGGTTCGATGATCAGATTCAACGGATAGCCATCGGCACGGCCGGGGATGTCGATGACCAGTTCCCGGGTGGTCAGGGCCTGCATAACCGGGTGAACGAAACGAGTCATCAGCGGCTCCGGTACAGCAGGTACAGGAAGGTCGGCACGCCCAGCAACGCGGTGATCACACCCACCGGAAGTTGCTCCGGGGCAATCACGATTCTTGCCAGGCTGTCCGCCAGCACCAGCAAGGTGCCGCCCGCCAAAGCGCAGGCAGGCAGAATCAGGCGCTGATCGTTACCTAATACCATTCGCAGCATGTGGGGTATCACCAGGCCCACAAAGCCAATGCTGCCGGCCATGGTGACGGCGGTGGCGGTCAGCAGGCTGGCCAGAATGTAGATCAGCCATTCCAGTGGCCGTACCGAAATACCCAGCGCCGCTGCCTGCATCGGGCCACGGGCCAGCACATTCAGGCTGCGCCCCAGAGGGGCCACGATAAAACACACGATCAACAACAACCCGAGGCCTGGCCAGGGGCTTCGTGCATAGGAGACATCCCCCATCAGCCAGTACAACATGCCGGGCAGTTCCCGGGCAGGACTGATGGCCAGCATCAGCGTGATGACGGCGCCCCAACCTGCGGCGACCACCACTCCCGTCAGCAAAAGACGAGACGGTGTCCAGCTGCCAGTGCCGTGGGCCAGCCCAAACACCATCAGGGTGGCCAACATAGCGCCGGCAAAAGCAGAACCCGAAACAATGACACCGCCCAACCCTGCCAACATGGCCAGCAAAGCCCCCACTGCGGCACCTCCGGACAAACCCAGAACATAGGGGTCCGCAAGTGGGTTGCGCAGCAACACCTGCATCAGTGCCCCGGCCACCGCCAGCAAACCTCCCGTCGCAAAAGCCGAGAGGGTTCTGGGCAGCCGGAGTTCAAGCACCAGAGTGCGCTGGAGGTCGGCGCCATCCCCCAGAAAAACCGACAGAATCTCCATGGGAGTGATGGCAACGCTACCAACACCGACCGAGATCACCATGGCCAGTACACTGGCCAGTGCCAGCAGTGACAGAGGCAATGTGATGGGTCGTATCACGGGGCCACTCCACTAGGGGCGACGAGCACGAGCCACCTCCAGTTTGTCACAGAACAGCCGCGTCCCTTCCAGCATTCGCGGTGTCGGCCGCTGGACCAGAGACGGCGGAATAAAAAACAGATTATCGCGAGCCGCGGCGGTCAGGCCCGGAAAGTTCCGCCAGCGTGTCAGCCAGTGACGATTCTCCTCGCCCATGCCACCCGCCAGTATGGCTTCCGGGTTCGCAGCGACCACCGCTTCGGTGCTGATTCTCGGTACCAGTCGCTCCAGGTGACCGAAGACATTGTCGCCGGCGCAAAGCTGGATCATTTCGCCGATCAGATGGTCGTTGTTCACCGTCATCAGGGGCTCATCCCAGACCTGGTAAAACACCGGCACCGGCTCAGACTCTGCGAACTGTGCACGCAATCCAGCGATGCCCTGGCGGAAGCGCTCGGCCTCGGCAAAGCCCTCAGCTTCGGTACCGGCCAGCACAGAAAGACGCTCAATGGTATGAGACACCGCCTCAAAGCTTCGCGGTTCGATAGAAAAAACCGGAATACCCAGCTCCTTTAGAGTCGCCAACTGTTCGGTGGGATTGCCGGTCACCCAGCCAATGACCAGATCCGGCTGCAACTGCAGCAATCGCTCCATGTCCATCCGGGTGTGACTGCCGACCGAGGTGACCTCTTTTGCCGCTGGGGGGTAATCACTGTATGCCACCACCGCCGCAACCTGATCACCCGCACCCGCGGCCCAGACCAACTCGGTGGCACCCGGCGAGAGGGCCGCAATACGTTCTGCCGGGCGAGCAAGGCAGACCTCATCACCCAGATCGTCGGTAGCACAGACTGACGAGGCGGAGGCCGGTGCTGAAAGTAGCACCCAACCCAGCATCACAATATACCCCTTCAGTTTTACCACTGGCGCCTCCCCGGCAAGGATTGATCGTGGTTATCGAATATCGTAACGAACCGTCAGCATGGCACTGCGCCCTGCAGCAATATAGTCCAGATCATTCTGGCTATCGTATCGAGCCGTGGTGTACTCCTTATCCAGCACGTTAGCCAGTGTCAGCCGGGTGGACCAGTCCGGAGCGAAGCGCCAGCCTGCCCGTAAATCCAGGGTGGCAAAGCCCGGCAGGCGGTCATTGTTGCTGCGGTCATCGTACCGATAGCCCTCGGCAACGACCGTACCTCCGAAGTCCCAGGTACCCACCCGCTTGCTCAGGTCCAGCCGCAAGGTTTTACCGCTTCGGCGCTGCAGTCGGTTTCCGGTTTCCCGATCCTCGGTATCCAGCAAGGTCAGTGCCGCATCACCGCGCCAGCCATCCCATTCGAATCCGGTACTGAGTTCCACACCACGGATTCTGGCTTCGTTTACATTCATCGGGGTCCAGAGACCGCCAGGGGTAGGACTCCAGGCAATCAGGTTATCCACATCGAGCTGAAACAGCGCGCCATCCCAAAACCAGTTCTGATAGTGCCCACTGGCACCAACCTCGACAGTGCCGGACTCTTCCGCCTCCAGATCCGGGTTGGCGCCGGGGAAATACAAGTCGTTAAACGTGGGTGCACGGAATGCAGTGCCATAGCTGACACGAACCCGGTGTGAGCGATCCAGGGCGTGGCCCAGAGCAATGCCACCCGTTTCATTTTTGCCGTAGGCTTCGTTGTCATCGCCACGCAGACTCAGTTGCACATCGGTCGGGCCGAAGTTCAGGCGCAGCTGACTGTACAGGGCAGAATTGGTTCGACTGCTTTCGAGGTAATCCGTGGTTCCGCTCACCTCATCGGTCATCAGTTCGGCGCCGACCACCAGCTCATGCACGTTCCAGGTAAAGGTGTTGTCCCAACGTGCCGCCCGTGAGCGGGTGTTGAAGGCAGCAAAATAAGTCGGTGTCACGTTGTCTGTGTCATCACGGGATTCGGAGAACTGCAATGACTGGCGCCAGTACTCGCTCACCGGAGTGTCCAGTCCGAAACCGATGGTGCGGATCATGAAGTCAATATCGCCGCCTTCGTATTCTGTGCTGCCCTCACTCTGCACGACCACAAGGCTGGCCTCCCCTCCGGATTCCAGTTCATGGACCACCCGGCCGATACCCGCCGTATTTCGGAAGCCGCGGTCTTTGCCGTCGGTAATGACCGCCGTGCCGTCTGTTTCCTTATGCAGACCACTCAGGCTGAACCGCGTGTTACCGGCACTGGCCGCAATGCCAGCACTGCCTTTCTGCGTATTGAAGTTACCGGCACCGGCTTCCACCCACCCTGCGGGCGTGTCTTTCGGGTCCAGCGTAAACGCCTGAACCACACCACCGACAGCATCGGACCCGTACAGAGAGCTTCGCGCACCCCGGACAATTTCAACCCGCTCAATCAATTCCACCGGGAAGTACTGCCATGAGGGGCCGCCGGAAGTTGCTGAGCGTAAACGCACGCCATCGACCAGCAGCAGCGTTGAATCGTTGGCGGTTCCACGGGTATACACACTGGTGGTTTTACCAAATGACCCGTTACCGGTGACATTTATGCCCGCCTGACCTCTCAAAAGCTGGCTGAACTCCGAGGGGCTCTGTTGGCGGATGGTCTCCTCGTCGATCACGGTCACCGAGGACAGGCTTTCACCCACCGTCAGCGGGCCCAGTGTGGCGGTAACGACAATGGGCTCGAGCCTGCGCTCTTCCGTTTGTTTGTCTACCGCACCGGCAGGAAACGCCAGGGGCACCAGAATCAGGGCAGGGAGGGCCTTGGAATAGATCATGTCTTCACTCGCTGTTCACCGCACGCACCCGTACGGTTGATATTGGTTACTGCGGAGGAAAACTGCTGGAAATAACGGAGGGTGGAGGGGCGATGTTCAGTTGCAAAAGCCGGATTCACCCACCGCCGCTGCCCTCCGCAACGTCTGGTGTCTGGAGCTGATGGGCTCCGCGCGTTCAGGCCGGTCTCCGGGCTTGCAGGTGGAGCGTTTGCTCCGGGGCAATCACCTTCCCATGCCGTGGGCACAGTGGCGCATTGGATTGCCTTTGACCTGCTTACCGTTGCGGGGGCAGCGCCGGTATCTCACCGGCTTCCCGTTTCACTCCCGGTATCCACACGACTTTCGCCAGCCAGCATGGACAGGGGAGCACCTGAAAGCGGGGGCAAGGCTATCAACCGGCCCCGGATTGGTCAATGAGATCCGACAATTCCTCCAACTGGCCGCACAGTTTCTGCCAGCCGGATTCGTCTGGCGGTAAACCAAATCGCAGGGCTGGAGGCGAATCGAATCCACGCACCAGAATACCTCGCCGGGCAAATGCCTCGCAGATTTCAGCCGCATTCGGAGTGCGAACATATCGAAATAGCAGGGTGCCGGCCGGCACAGGAAAGCCAGACGCCTGAAGCAGAGTATCCAGTCTGAGACAGGCCGCCTGCAGTTGCGCCTTCGCACCGACCTGCCAGTCAACGTCTGTCAGCGCGCGGGCCATCAGATAACGGGCCGGGCCGTTAACCGGCCATGGTCCAAGCTGCTTGTCCAGCTGTCGGGCCAGCGACGGCTCGGCCAGCACGGCACCGGCCCGGACACCGGCCAGGCCGAAGAACTTACCGAGCGACCGCAACAGGATCAGGCCGGGTATGCCCGCCCGGAAATCCAGCGCATGCTCTGGAAAGCCCTCGATAAACGCCTGATCCACCACCAACCATCCGCCGCGCTGCTGCAGCCGATCGCACCATGCCAGCAAATGCTCCGGGGCCAACAACTCCCCAGTCGGGTTGTTGGGGTGAATCCACACCACCACATCGAACCGGTCCAACCAGGACAGATCCTCTGCCGCCGCCTGCTCAGGACCGATGCCTGACACCTCAAAACCAGCTTCGGCCCAGCCATGGCCATGTTCACGATAGCCCGGCACAGGGACAGCCACCCGGCCCAGGCCATGAAGCCTCGCCCGAACCCTTGGCAAGGCCATAATCGCCGCCTGACTGCCCGCCACGGGCAGGCAGCCTGCGCCCTCTGGCGCTCCGGCCCAGGTGCGGATGATGGCTGCCAGCCCATCGTCTGGCTCTGGCAGGCGCTGCCACACGTCCGGAGGAATCGCGGGAACCGGCCAGGGATTGGGGTTAATGCCAGTGGAGAGATCCAGCCATTGCTCCCGGGGAATCCCCCAACGCTGAACCGCCGCCTGCAGCCGACCACCATGCTCCGGAGGCTCAAATGAGCGAAATGGCATCACCCTGCTGCTCCCGGCCAAAGTCCGCTCAAGGCAAACGCCAGCGCTGCCAACACCAACAGCCAAAGCACCACACCACGCTGAACAAGCGCAATAGCGCGATCTACCGTTTGCGCCGTAGCCTCTGGCCCCTCACCCAGCAACGGCCGATGCTTGATACCGGTGGCGTAAGGGGCCGGACCACCCAGGGTCACCCCAAGGGCACCCGCACCCGCCGCCATCACCGGCCCTGCATTCGGGCTGTCCCAGGCTCTTGCCTGATTGCGCCAGCATTGCAGAGCCCGCCGGGTATCACCGAGCAAGGCATAGGTTATGGCCGTGAGCCGCGCCGGCAGCCAGTTCATCAGGTCATCAAGCCTGGCCGCACAGCTTCCGAAGTAGAGAAACCGGTCATTCCGGTAGCCCCACATCGCATCCAACGTGTTGACCATCCGATGCAAAAGCACACCTGGCAACCCGGCCACCAGAAACCAGAACAGACTCGCAAACACCGCATCGGCACCGTTCTCCAACATGGACTCGGTTGCTGCCGCTGCGACACCGTTGTCGGACAGGGCCTGGGCATCCCGGCTGACAATACGGCCAACCGCCGCCCGAGCCTGCTCACCATCACCCTGGTGCAGGGCGCCAGACACCGCCTTACCATGCTCCGCCAGTCCACGCACAGACAGAGCCAGCCAGAGCACAACCACCTGAGCAGCAATCCATAGCCAGCCGTTCAGAAAATCCGGAAGCAGCCAGGCCAGCACCAGGACCGGAGCCGTCAACAACGCCACACCAAGTACCCCGCAGACGAGACTGCGGCCAGGCCGTTGCGGCTGACGGTTCAACCAACGCTGAAGCAAAGATGCCCCGTACCCGAAACCCACCAACGGGTGCCACCGGCGCGGTTCCCCCACCACCAGATCCAACAAAACGGCGGCGAAACAAACCGCCACGGCCACCAGAAATGCGTCCAAACCCGACTCTCCTGCATTAAGTGCCGGCAAGTCTAACCGACAGACCAGTAACCTTGACACCACTCCATCACGGATAGACCATCCTCGGTTTCCCGCCACAAGGAACATTGCCATGCCCCTGCCAAACAGCTGGACACAACAACCGCCCCAG
>DATGQY010000134.1:0-2490 GCA_035303925.1 Marinobacter sp.
CCGGTTCCATGCATTCCTGAAGAAATTTTCGCAGGTTGGCCCGGCACCGGTGCAAGCGGGATTTTACCGTTCCCACCGGCACACCCAGCACCTCGGCAACATCTTCCTGGCGCCAGCCATCCACATCGTGCAGCAGCAACAGCGTGCGCTGGTCCGGAGAAAGCTGAGCCAACGCTTTGTCCAGCATCGGGCCCAGGCGAGCCTGGCTGAGCTCAAGCTCCGGCGACTGACTGTCTGACTCAAGAGTATCCAGCCACTCCGATTGACTATCGGCCTCCATCAGGTCGCTGACCGGCCGGTCAGCCTGGCGGTTTTTCTTGCGCACAGAATCGATGAACTGGCGGTACAACACCCGGTTCAGCCACGGGCGCAACTGCTCCACCGATTCCAGCTCATCCAGCTTCGGGTAAAGCTTGACCACAACATCCTGTACCAGATCCTCAGCATCCTGACGGCTACCCGTTAGCCGATAGGCAAAGGCATGCATCACCTGTAAGTGCGGTTGCACAAGGCGCTGGAAGCGTTTTTGAGCAGAGGGTCGAAATGGAAGGATGGCCAAGAACAAACTGCCTGATCGTGGGTTTCAGAAGCGGGCAGTCTATATCAGGCTCCCCCGCCGTGCACCTGGCAAACATTATGGCCAAAACATGTGCAAATGTTAATCAGAATCAGGGAACCCACTGCCTTTGCCCGGCGTGAAATGCGTACTGGCGATCTCAGCGCCGGACTGAAATCGGAAAGGATATTCTCTGGAGGATTTATGAAGCGTTCAACAAAAGTATTCGCAATCTCCGCCCTCGCAGGTGCTCTCGCGGCCTGCGGCGGTGACAGCGGCGGAAGCCTGTCAGGACAAACCGGAACGCTGTCTGTAGGGCTGACCGACGCGCCAGCCATGGATTTAAGCAGTGTGAATATTACTTTCAACGCCATTCGACTCAAGCCTGCCGACGGCGAATGGCTGGAATACAACCTTGAAGAGACCGGCACAATTGACCTTCTGACACTCCAGGGCGGAGTCACCGAGCCACTGATCAGCAACGAAGAAGTACCGGCGGGTGAATATAAAGAAATCCGCCTGATCATCGATACCGAAAACTCCTGGGTAACCAAAGAGTCCGAAGGCGATGCCCGCTTCACCCTGGCTGTGCCCTCCGGTGAGCAAAGCGGCCTGAAGCTGAAAGGCGACTTTGTGGTCGCAGCAGACAGCAGCACCAGCTTCACCATCGACTTTGACGCCCGAAAGTCCATCGTCGATCCCCAGGGCAATGCGCTGGCAGATTTCATGCTCAAGCCGGTGCTGCGACTGGTGAACAATCTGGAGGTTGGCCAGCTGGAAGGCGTGGTCGACTACGCCCAGATCAACTCAGCCCGGCTGGACGATACCGAGGCAGCGGACTGCAGCCCGGATTATTCGGGTGCTGTGTACGTGTTTGAAGGAGCGGGAGCTGAACCAGTCGACCTGAATGTCAATCGTGACGGCATTAACCCGTTGATGGTGGTTCCGGTCACGGCCCAGGAAACGGGCACGCTCTATGAGTGGACAGCCGCATTCCTCACCGAAGGCCAGTACACCGTCAGTTACAGCTGCCAGCTGGACGACAATGAAACGGATGAGACCATTGAATTCGAAGGCACCCAGTTTGTTGAAGTGGTCGCCGGCGAAACAACCGTGGCTGACCCCATCCCTCTGCAACCCTGATCAGATTGCACGATCACGCAGAGGCCAGGGATGGCCTCTGCACATTCGTCAAAGTGCCCGGGCACGATCCTCCGCCTGATCAGCCCCAGCCACATTGCCCCGCGCCCTGCGGATATCCGCCAGTAACAACCATCCAGAACGCTGCATGCGGTAATCGTTACCAGCCAGCGACAGGCCCTTAAGAGTGAACTGTTCGGCTGCGCCCAGGTTATCACCCGCGACATAGGCTTCGGCCAGTTTGAAATACACCTCCGACGATCGGGGTGCAATGCGTTGGGCCCGTTCCAGCCGTGCGATAGCGCCAGCCGAATCGCCCTGACGCAGGCGCTGATCGGCATCACGAATCAGCGTCACCGCCGCCGCCGGCAACTCATCACCGGCTTCCCGGTAACTGGGTGAGCGAGTTGGCGGTTCCGATTCACGATCATCAGGCTGTTCACTCTTGCGCCATATCTGGGGTTCAGCCTCAGGTTCGGAGGTTCTCGGCGGCTCTGGCGCTTTCGGCTGATCACCTCCCCCCATCGGCACATAAATCGATCCTCCCCCCGGCCCGGTGGCACAGCCCGCAAGGCCCATACCCAGAACCAGCGCGAGACTGGCCGCGCGCGTAATCGCTACTCTCGTCATTTAAACAATCCTTCAAACCAACCGCGTATCTGCCGGCCAAAATCACCTTCGCAACCGGTGTGCATTTCGGGTTCGCTACCGGTGACAAACGGAATCAACCTGGCATTCTGACAATGCTCGCCCGTCAGTGCCTGGGCTTCCACATCCACCCAATGATACTGCAC
>DATGQY010000135.1:0-5872 GCA_035303925.1 Marinobacter sp.
TCCCTGTTCTGTATTGAATTAATGTGACAGGGTGTTCATTCTTCTTATTGGTCACTGAGCTTAGACAATAATCTGTCACTATTAAATACTTATTGGTGTTTTCTTAAGCAATCTATTATCCGGTCTGTGATATGTGTATCCATTTTACAGGTTGAAATGTCGCTTATAGTGACAAGTTTGAGCGTGCAGGCCGTTTTTCATGGAAGTCCCGAAGCAGACACAAAGTCAGAGTCCTGCACCGCCGGACTCCGGCGGTGATTGTCAATATGGCCCAGGGGGCCAGTCAGGCGCGGTCGGTATTTCAGCGTTTTAATGGCGCCTGTCAGCGCCATCTGCAATGGTCGCTGCATTACCTGGGGGCGCTCTGGCGTGACGAAACTCTGCGCCAGTCGGTACTGGACCAGACGCCGGTGACGGTGCTTCCCGCGTCGGACCCGTCCTGCCGGCAGTTCCACTCGCTGGCGGAAATGCTGAATGTCCATACCGGAGGCCTGCCACACAGAAAGGCCGGTATTGCTGCCTACTGGTACAGAGTCAACAAGCGTACCTCGACCGCGGCAGCAGAAAACGGTGAGATAAACGGTGATAAGAAAACCGCAAGGCAGAATTGCCTGGATCTGATTGTGCAGTTTGAGCAGGCCATGACGTTGAGGCCTGATGATGCCATGCTCAGATATGAGGCATTTACCCGCCTCTTTGCACTGTTGGGAAGCAATCCGGATTCGGATACGGTGGAAATTGTCCAGACCAGCCTTGCCGCGATGAACTTGGAGCATCTGCCCGCCCCGGATCGAGCCAGTATGGCGCTGCATTTGAGGCATCTGGCAGATGAGCTGGCGCCGCTACCTGCCGGAAAATCCATCTCCGCCAGCAGTAACCGCTCTCTGGACGGCCCGTTCTACGATCGTGTCAGTTTCGGTGAGCAGGAACAGCTGGTCCATGCCCTACGGGAGAAACCGTCCAGCGTCTCGTTGGACGATTTGTTGAAGGCGCTGGCGGACAGAGGTGAAGGCGACGGCGGCTATTGATGCGGTGTTGTCATGGGGCGTTGGTTTCGCGCGGTGTGCCTTCTTAATTGTCATTTTATTAGCGTTTTTTGTAGCGTAATTTTGCAGTCTGTCACCGTGCTGTCACCCTGGTTGTGTGAGAATTGAGCGTAATCGTAGCTCGTGGCCCGCAATATGCAGGTGTTCTGACAGGCGGTAGCAACAGGGAATCCGTGATTACGGGGAAAGGAACGTACCCCGCCCGCACATTACTGGCCGGTGTCGCACTGGCTAGGTGATCTCAGAGAAGGAGTTCTAACATGGCAATACAGCAGGCTCATCATGCTGACGCTTCATCATCCAGGGTACTTGGACAACTCCGTGGCAAGCGGGTTCTGATTACGGGTACTACCGGTTTTCTGGGTAAGGTTGTATTGGAAAAACTGATGCGGGCCGTGCCTGATATCGGCGGCGTGTACCTTCTTATTCGTGGCAACAAGCGACACCCGGACGCCCGTGCCCGCTTCCTTGATGAAATTGCGACGTCTTCCGTCTTTGATCGCCTGCGCGAAAATGATCCTGAAGGCTTTGAGTCGTTTCTTGAAGATCGGGTTCACTGCATCACCGGCGAAGTCACTGAGCCTGCCTTTGGTTTGGAGCCCTCTGCATTTGATGGCCTGGCGGGAGAGGTGGATGCCGTTATCAATTCGGCCGCCAGCGTGAATTTTCGTGAAGAACTGGATAAAGCTCTGAAAATCAATACGTTGTGTCTCGAGAATATTGCTGAGCTTGCGCGCAGGAATCCGAGGCTGGCGGTGTTGCAGGTATCCACCTGCTACGTAAACGGTATGAATTCCGGCCAGGTGTCAGAGTCGGTCATCAAGCCCGCCGGTGAGGCGGTGCCACGTTCCAGTCAGGGCTTCTACGAAATTGAAGAGCTGGTGCGGTTGCTGGAAGACAAAATTGCAGATGTGCGGTCCCGTTATTCCGGCAAGGTTCTCGAGAAAAAACTGGTCGACCTCGGGATACGGGAGGCCAATCGCTACGGTTGGAGTGACACCTATACGTTCACGAAATGGCTGGGCGAGCAGTTACTGATGAAAGCCCTGGACGGCCGAAGCCTGACCATTGTGCGGCCCTCCATTATTGAGAGTGCGCTCGAAGAGCCGGCGGCGGGCTGGATTGAAGGGGTCAAGGTTGCCGATGCCATCATCCTGGCCTATGCCCGTGAGAAGGTCACTCTGTTCCCGGGCAAACGCTCTGGCGTTATCGATGTTATTCCGGTGGATCTGGTGGCTAACTCCATCATTCTCGCACTGGCTGAGGCGCTGGCCGAGCCAGGTAAACAGAGGATTTACCAGTGTTGCAGTGGCGGCTCCAACCCGGTCACACTGGGCGAGTTTATTGATCACCTGATGGCGGAGTCGAAAGCCAATTACGCCGCCTACGATCACCTGTTTTACCGGCAGCCGACCAAACCTTTTGTGGCAGTGAATCGGGCGCTCTTTGACCTGCTGGTCAGTGGCGTCAGACTGCCCCTGAGCATCACAGACCGGGTTCTGAAGCTGCTGGGTAGCGGCAGCGACCTGAAATGGCTGCGAAATCTCGACACCACTCAGTCACTGGCGGCAATTTTCGGATTCTACACAGCGCCGGATTATATCTTCCGCAACGATGAACTGCTCGCGCTGGCCAGTCGTTCAGGTGAGGTTGATAAGGGGCTGTTTCCGGTGGATGCCCGTGCGATTGACTGGGAAGTTTACCTCCGGAAGATCCACTTGGCTGGCCTGAACCGATACGCCCTGAAGGCCCGAAAAGTGCATCGCCTGAAATCTTCACAGCAGCGACAAAAAGCGGCCTGATAGGTCGCCATGTTGACCAACCCGGGGCGAAAGCGCTCCGGGTTACTTTTCTCCGCGTCCCATCTGTTGCTATTCCATCCTGACGAACTATGCTTTTTCTGTATTGCCCGCACAGATATTTTCTGGAAATTTTTGGCGTGATCGCAGCTGTTTCCGGTGTTTCTGGAGTAGTTTGCCGGTTATTAAGATATTCCGTTGGACGTTAGTCTAATTCATTGTGCAGTGGCACACATGTTGAACTACGGGTATCCGTCTTACCTGGGCGCGGTCCGCCCGTCCACCCTGAATTGAATAACCGATAACGACAACAGACTCTGATCAAGGGGGAGCACAATGACAGATAAACAGGTATACCCGGTTAGCCCGGAAGTGGCCAAACGGGCACTGGTATCCGGAGCACAGTACGAAGAAATGTATCGCCAGTCGGTTGAACAGCCCGATGAATTCTGGGGTGAACATGGGAAGCGTATTGATTGGATCAAACCTTTCACCAAGGTCAAGAACAGTACCTACGATTACAACAACCTGTCCATCAAATGGTTCGAAGATGGTGAGCTGAACGCGTCAGCAAACTGTCTGGATCGTCATCTGGAGAAGCGTGGTGACCAGACCGCGATTATCTTCGAGGGTGACGATCCGTCGGTCTCTCGCAACGTAACCTACCGCGAGTTGTACGAAGAAACCTGTAAGTTTGCCAACGTCCTGAAAGATCAGGGCGTAAAGAAAGGCGATGTCGTCACCATCTACATGCCGATGATTGTGGAAACCTCGGTTGCCATGCTGGCTTGTGCCCGTATTGGTGCCATCCACTCGGTGGTGTTCGGCGGCTTCTCACCGGAAGCTTTGGCAGCACGAATTGCGAACGGCAAATCCCGGTTCGTGATTACCGCTGATGAAGGCCTTCGTGGTGGCCGTGCCATCCCGCTCAAGAAGAACGTAGATGCCGCGCTCAAGCATGAGGGCGACGCCAAAGTTGATCGTGTCATTGTGGTAACCCGCACCGGCAACAAGCAGGTGCCCTGGAACGATGACCGTGACGCGCGCTATGAAGACCTGATGAAGAACGCATCTGCCGAGTGTCAACCGGAGCCCATGAATGCGGAAGACCCGCTGTTCATGCTTTACACCTCCGGATCTACTGGCGCTCCGAAGGGCGTTCTGCACACCACTGGCGGTTACATGGTCTATGCCTCCATGACGCACCAGTATGTGTTTGACTATCACGATGGCGATGTCTACTGGTGTACGGCTGACTTTGGCTGGGTAACCGGCCACAGCTACATTCTTTACGGCCCGCTCGCCAACGGCGCCATCACTCTGCTGTTTGAGGGCGTGCCTAACTACCCGGACAGCTCGCGGATGGGGCAGGTGGTTGACAAGCACAAGGTCAACATCCTGTACACCGCTCCGACAGCGATCCGCGCCCTGATGGCGGAAGGCGAATCCTGCATGAACGGCACCACACGCGAGAGTCTGAAGTTGCTGGGTTCCGTGGGCGAGCCGATCAACCCCGAAGCCTGGGAGTGGTACCACCGCGTGATCGGTAACGGCAAGTGCCCGATTGTCGACACCTGGTGGCAGACTGAAACCGGCGGCATTCTGATTTCGCCGCTGCCTGGTGCGGTCGACCTTAAGCCCGGTTCCGCAACCAAGCCGTTCTTTGGTGTTCAGCCAGCACTGGTGGATAACGAAGGCAATATTCTGGAAGGCAAGACCGAGGGCAACCTGGTTATCCTGGACAGCTGGCCAGGACAGATGCGGACCATTTACGGTGATCACGAGCGGTTTATCCAAACCTATTTCAGTACCTACAAAGGCATGTACTTCACCGGTGACGGTGCCCGTCGCGATGAAGACGGCTACTACTGGATCACCGGCCGTGTGGACGACGTACTGAACGTATCCGGCCACCGTTTGGGCACTGCCGAGGTGGAAAGTGCGCTGGTGTCTCATGAAAAGGTGGCGGAAGCTGCGGTTGTTGGCTATCCCCATGAGATCAAAGGGCAGGGTATCTATGTCTACGTCACCCTGGTGCAGGGTGAAGAACCTTCTGATGAACTGAAGAAGGAGTTGGTGCAGTGGGTTCGTAAGGAAATCGGCCCGATTGCCTCTCCGGATGTGATTCAGTGGGCACCTGGGCTGCCAAAAACACGATCTGGCAAGATTATGCGTCGGATTTTGCGTAAGATTGCCGCTAATGAGCACGATCAGCTTGGAGATACCTCCACGTTGGCTGATCCGGGCGTAGTGGATGAGCTGATCGACAGCCGGGCGTTCAAGTAACGCTGGCTGAAGACGGCCAATAACTTGTGAGGACTGTGTGGAATGACACAAACAATTATCGTCGCGGATGATCACCCGCTGTTTCGGGCAGCATTGAAACAGGCGGTCAATCAGGCGGTGCCGGATGCCGGAACGGTTGAAGTCGACAGCATCAAGGCACTGCAGGCGGCGGTAGAGGCAAACCCGGACGCTGACCTGATCCTTCTGGATCTCAATATGCCGGGTGCCCACGGCTACTCGGGCCTGGTGTTTATGCGTGGCCAGTACCCGGGTTTGCCCGTGGTGGTTGTGTCCGGCTCAGAAGACTTGCAGGTTATGCGCCGCTCGGTGGATTACGGTGCCTCTGGCTTTATTCCCAAAAGCGCGCCACTGCCGACCATTACCGAGGCCATTCAGGCGGTTCTGGAAGGCGATGTGTGGCTGCCGGAGGGGGTCGCCGACAAGATCGAGCGGATGCAGTCAGAGCCCACAGACTTTTCGGAGCGCCTGGCGTCCCTGACGCCGCAGCAGTTCCGGGTGCTGGGGATGCTGGCCGAAGGGCTGCTGAACAAACAGATTGCTTATGATCTGGATGTGTCGGAAGCAACCATCAAGGCCCACATCACCGCGGTGTTCCGTAAGCTGGGGGTTCGTAACCGGACTCAGGCGGTTATTGCCATTCAGCAGATGGAGCTCGACCCTTCGGAGCAGTCGCTGTCCGGGGGCTGATGGTCTGTTTTTACAGGTTGTATCGAAAACGGG
>DATGQY010000136.1:0-56755 GCA_035303925.1 Marinobacter sp.
CCTTGGGCTCCTGAATCCTTTTACCCCAGGCTTCTTTCTCGCCCGGCAGGATCAGGTTCAGGATGATGGCCACTACGGCACACAACGCAATGCCTTCCAGTGTACCCAGAACCATGTTGCCGATACCGAACACCAGAGTCACGCCCACGATCACCAGGTTGCGGGATTGGGACAGGTCTACCTGGTGGCGGATCAGGGTGTTCAGGCCGACGACCGCGATGGAGCCGAACAGCAGGCACAGGATGCCGCCCATGACGGGGACGGGGATGGTCTGCAGCGCGGCGCCGAATTTGCCTACGAAGGCCAGGACGATGGCAGTGGCGGCTGCCCACCACATGACTTTCGGGTTGAAGTTGCGGGTCAGCATGACGGCGCCGGTCACTTCGGAGTAGGTGGTGTTGGGCGGTCCGCCGAGCAGTGAGGCTGCGCTGGTGGCCAGGCCGTCGCCCAGTAATGTGCGGTGCAGTCCGGGCTTTTCCAGGTAGTTCTTGCGGGTTACGTTGCCGATGGCGAGTACGTCACCGATGTGTTCGATGGCGGGGGCTATGGCGACGGGGATCATGAACAGGATGGCGCCCCAGCTGAAGGCGGGTGCTACGAAGTTCGGTACAGCGAACCAGGCGGCTTGTTGGACGGCGGTGGTGTCAACAATGCCGGCGAATGCCGACAGGATGTAACCCACGATGATGCCGAACATGATCGGGATCAGCCGGAAGATGCCTTTCGCCCATACCGACATCACGATGGTGACACTCAGCGAGATCATGGCAATCCAGATGGCGGTGTCGTAGGGCACCAGCTGGGCGCTGCCATCACCGGTGCGGCCGGAGGCCATGTGCACGGCCAGCGGGGCGAGGCCCAGGCCGATGGTCATGATGACCGGGGCAATGACGACGGGTGGCAGCAGGCGGGTAACAAAGCCGGTGCCGCGCAGGCGTATGGCGCCAGCCAGAATGATGTAGAGAATGCCCGCAGCCATCAGGCCGCCCATGGTTTCCTGCATGCCGAACTGGCCTTTGGCGGCCATGATCGGAGCAATGAAGGCAAAGGATGAGGCCAGGAAGATGGGGATCTGACCGCCGGTAACCAGGTGGAAAATCAGGGTGCCGATGCCGGCGGTGAACAGGGCGACGTTAGGGTCAAGGCCTGTCAGTAGCGGCATCAGTACCAGGGCGCCGAAGGCAACCAGCAGCATCTGGGAGCCGGCGATGGCCTGTTTCCAGACCGGGTCGTTGGTGTGGTCCTGCATGGTCAGACGTCCTTTTGCTTGGTGCCGAAGATTTTGTCGCCGGCATCGCCCAGGCCAGGCAGGATGTAGCCTTTTTCGTTCAGACGTTCATCAACAGACGCCGTGTAGATGGACACGTCCGGGTGTTTTTCCAGGACCTTTTCAACACCTTCCGGAGCGGCAACCAGCACCAGTGCGCGGATTTCTGTGCTGCCGGCTTTTTTGAGCAGGTCGATGGTGGAGATCATGGAGCCACCGGTTGCCAGCATCGGGTCGATGATCAACGCCATACGCTGGTCCAGTTCGCCGACCAGTTTTTCCAGATAGGTTTCCGCTTCCAGGGTGGTTTCGTTGCGGATTTGGCCCACTACGCTGACCCGGGCGACCGGGATCAGGCTGAGTACGCCGTCCAGCATGCCCAGGCCCGCCCTCAGAATGGGAACGATGGTGATTTTCTTGCCGTGAATCTGCTCAACCGTGACCGGGCCGGCCCAGCCTTCGATGGTCTTTTCCTGCAGGGTGAAATCCTTGGTTGCCTCGTAGGTCAGCAGTGCGCCAACTTCCTGAGCCAGTTCACGAAAATTCTTGGTGCTGATGTCGGAGCGGCGCATCAGTCCGAGTTTGTGGCGGATCAGGGGGTGCTTCACTTCGTGGATAGGCATTGGGGTCACCTGTGTGTCCGGATGGTCTGGCGTGGATTCTGATCAACTAAATGGCGCAAGGATACCGTATCTCGGGCCTCGCGTCAGGCGCTCTCAGGCTCTGGAATATCAAAAGTTGTCATGGCTGGTACGGTTCTTGCGATAACCACTTCAAACAGGCGCCGCGCGTCAGATTTTCGACCCCGGTATCGCCCGGAATGACCTGAAAGTACAGTGAAGCGGAGAAGTGGGCAGTATGGACAGAGCGTTAGTTCTGAGTAACGTCAAAACCCTGACGCGGGGCAACCTGGGTGTTCCGCTGATGCTGATGGGTTTGCTGGGCATGATGATTCTGCCCATGCCGGCTTTTCTGCTGGACGTGTTTTTCACGTTCAACATCACGCTGTCCATTGTCATCCTCTTGGTGTGTGTTTATGCGCTCCGGCCCATGGAGTTTGCGTCCTTCCCCACGGTGCTGCTGGTTGCCACGCTGCTGCGCCTTGGCCTCAACGTGGCGTCTACCCGGATTGTTCTGCTCAATGGCCATGAGGGGGGCGACGCCGCAGGTAAGGTGATCGAATCGTTCGGTGCTGTGCTGATTGGCGGTAACTATGCCGTCGGTCTGGTGGTGTTTGCCATTCTGATGATCATCAACTTTCTGGTTGTTACCAAAGGTGCTGGCCGGGTGTCTGAGGTCAGTGCGCGTTTTACCCTGGACGCCATGCCTGGTAAGCAGATGGCCATTGATGCCGACCTCAATGCCGGGTTGATCAACCAGGATGAGGCGAAATCCCGGCGTTCGGAAATTGCCCAGGAGGCCGATTTCTATGGTTCCATGGACGGTGCTTCAAAGTTCGTCAAAGGCGACGCCGTTGCCGGCCTGCTGATTCTGGCCATTAACATCATTGGTGGTGTGGCCATCGGCATGATGCAGCATGGCCTCGACTTTACGCTTGCGATGGAGCGATACGCACTGCTGACCATCGGTGACGGCCTGGTGGCACAGATTCCGTCGCTGTTGCTGTCTACGGCGGCGGCCATCATGGTGACCCGGGTGACCTCCAGCCAGGATATGGGCGGGCAGATTCTCCAACAGATGTTCAATGCTCCGAAGGCGCTGGGCATCGCCGCGGGTATTCTCATCCTGTTGGGCCTGATCCCGGGTATGCCGCACGTGGCGTTTCTTGGCCTTGGCCTGGCGGCGGCCGGAGCGGCCTGGATGATCTGGAAGAAGCAGAGCCAGATCATCGAAGAGGAGGGCGCTTACGCGGGCCGGGGTAAGGTATCAGGTGGCGTTGTGCGCCAGGGCGGTGACGTCATTCCGGATCGCGGGGGCGAAGGGCCGGCTCTGCCCGCGCCGGGCGAAACCCGCGAGCTGGGTTGGGATGACGTTGCGACCGTCGATATTGTTGGCCTGGAGGTGGGCTACCGGTTGATTCCTCTGGTGGACAAGTCCCAGGGCGGGCAACTGCTTAGTCGCATTAAGGGTGTTCGTAAAAAGCTGTCCCAGGACATGGGCTTTTTGATGCCGTCCGTGCACATCCGCGACAACCTGGATCTGATGCCGAACGTATACCGGATTACCTTGATGGGCGTCACCATTGCCGAGGCCGAGATTCACCCCGAGCGGGAACTTGCGATTGATCCAGGCCAGGTGTTTGGCAAGGTAGAGGGCATTGCCGGTAAAGATCCGGCATTCGGTCTTGATGCCATCTGGATCGAGTCAGACAAAAAAGATCAGGCCCAGACCCTGGGTTACACCGTGGTGGACGCCAGTACCGTTGTGGCGACGCATCTCAACCAGATCCTGCAGAAGCACGCCCACGAACTGATTGGTCACGAAGAGGCCCAGAAGTGGCTGGACCAGCTGGAGAAAATCTCGCCCAAACTGGCGGAGGAACTGGTGCCCACGACCATTTCCATCAGCATTCTGCTCAAAGTGCTGCAAAACCTGCTGAAAGAGGAAGTGCCGGTTCGGGACATGCGCTCGATTGCCGAGGCGATTGTGAACGTCCATCCGAAGAGCCAGGACCCGAAAGTGCTGACCACTCTGGCCCGTCAGTCCTTACGCCGGATGATTGTCCAGAGCATTTGCGGAAACGATGCAGAGATTCCTGTCATTACATTGGATCCGGACCTGGAACAGTTGTTGCTTAAGTCAGTTCAGCAGAGTCAACAATCTGGCGGACAGGATGATATTGGCATGGTGCTCGAGCCCAACATGGTGGAAAAACTGCAGCGCTCCCTTCAGGACAGCGTTCAGCGCCAGGAAATGCTTGGCAAGCCTGCCATCCTGCTGGTTTCCGGGCCCCTGAGGCCAGGTCTGGCGAAGTTTGCCAGTTATGGGGTAGAGCGCTTGCATGTGCTTTCGTACCAGGAAATCCCGGATAACAAACAGATCACGATAGTCGCATCGGTCGGCCAGTAACGGCAGGCAGAGCAACGCGGTCAGCTGGTGTCAGCTTGCCGGTGGAGGATGGAGCATTATGAAAGTAAAACGGTTTTTCGCTAAGTCCATGGCCGAGGCCCTGAAGCAGGTCAGTCACGAAATGGGGCCGGATGCCGTTATTTTGTCCAATCGCCGGGTGGATGGAGGCGTCGAAATTGTGACGGCTCTCGATTATGACGAAAACATGGCACGCCAGCGCCTCGGTGAGAGCGCGGCGGAAGCAACCAATGGCTCCCGCCTTGCCGAGATGCAGGCTGACCAGCATCGTCGCCTGGAAGACGAACTGAACCGTTCCCGAAGCCGTATTCAGGAAGTTCGGGAAAAGCGTGCAGCCTCGGGCGCGCGTTATTCCCAAGTCGCGCTTCAGGACATGCCCGGAAGTGATCTGGACTTCCCGGTCAGCCAGGCTGACGCCCAGCCAGCCGGTCCTCACGTTCAGCAGGGTGGCTATGCCGACGAACTGGCCACCATGAGAGCCGAGATCAGCTCCCTGCGCGAGCTGGTCAGCGGTCAGGCTGCTGGCGGAACGGCCAAGGCTGCAGCGGCGGCGCCGGCGAGCAACGCCAACAGCGCGGTGCAGCAGAGGTTGGCCGAGCGTTTGCAAGAGTTTGGTCTGGGTGCGGAGCTGGCAACATCACTGTCCCGACAGCACCGCAACGGGCGGCTGGAAGATGGCTGGAAAAAATCGCTGAAGATGCTGGCCACCGGCCTCAGAACCGCTCGTGAGAACTGGTTGGAATCCGGTGGCGTGTATGCGCTGGTCGGGCCGACCGGCTCGGGCAAAACAACGACCATCGGTAAGCTGGCCGCGCGCTACGTGCTGGAGCATGGCCCGGACTCTCTCGCGCTGGTCACCACAGACCGTTACCGGGTAGCGGCCCATGAGCAGTTGTTCGTGTTTGGGCGCATACTCAATGTACCGGTCCGGGTTGTGGACGAAAGCCATTCCCTGGACGATATTCTGGATGAGCTTTCAGACCGTCATCTTGTGTTGATCGACACCGCGGGTCTGACCAGTGCAGACCGGGGATATCAGGAGCAACTGGCGGAACTGGTTCGTAGCGATCACAATATTCATACACATTTGGTGGTGTCTGCGACAAGCCAGCCGCGTATTATGAAATCCGTGTGGCATTGCTATAAGATGGCAAACCTTGCTGGCTGCATCGTGACCAAGATTGATGAGGCTCTCACACTGGGTGAATCTCTGGGCTTTGTGATGGAAACCGGTTTGCCGGTGGCCTGGTACACCGATGGCCAGAAAATACCTGAAGATTTGCACCGGGCAGAGGCGGTCCCCCTGGTCAGACTGGGAGTTGAACGGCTCAGGGGCATGCATCATGCGCAGGCGGTCGCGGAAGGCGCCTGAGTGCTTGGCTGCAGCAACAGACGCCGGCATCATGCCTGTAAAAGAACGCAGTAAGAGATAAAAAACAGTATGAGCAAACCACATCCGGTTCAGGTGATTGCGGTTTCCGGCGGCAAAGGCGGTGTCGGCAAGAGTAATGTGTCGGTTAACCTGGGGATCGCGCTGGCAGAAAAAGGTCGTCGGGTTGTGCTGCTCGACGCAGACCTGGGGCTCGGCAATATTGACGTGCTGCTGGGGATTACCGCCAACAGAAACCTGCAGGATGTGCTGAGTGGCGAATGCAGCCTGAAAGATGTGCTGGTTAACGGCCCCGGTGGTATCAAGATTGTACCGGCTAGCTCCGGCACCCAGAAAATGACCCAGCTGAGCCCGATGGAACATGCCGGGCTGATCAACGCGTTCAGTGAGCTGGGCGACCAGATTGATGTCCTTATTGTTGACACGGCTGCCGGTATTTCCGAGGCGGTAGTCAGTTTTCTGCGCGCGTCCCAGGAGCTGTTGCTGGTTGTCTGCGACGAGCCGACGTCCATCACCGATGCCTACGCGCTGATCAAGCTGATGAACCGGGATTACGGCACCAACCGTTTTCGTATACTGGCCAATCAGGTGCGCAATGAGCAGGAAGGCCGGCACCTGTTTGAAAAACTGACCCGAGTCACCGAGCGTTTTCTTGATGTGGCACTACAATACGTAGGTATCGTGCCTTACGACGAAGCCGTCAAAAAAGCGGTTCAGCGGCAACGAGCGGTTCTGGATGCGTATCCCAGGGCGAAGGCGTCCCTGGCTATCCGCGCTCTGGCAGACAAGGTGGACAGTTGGCCTTTGCCTTCCACCCCCCGGGGGCATCTCGAATTTTTCGTGGAGCGGCTCGTCGAAGTCTGATTTGAATCCAGTCCTATAAGAATCCGGATACATGACATTGGCGAAAAATCTGGGAATTTATCACCAGGCGGATGCGAAAAATGCTTCGAGTCTGATCGAAGATCACGCACCGCTGGTCAAGAAGATCGCCCTTCATCTGATGGCCCGATTGCCGGCCTCCGTTCAGCTTGAAGACCTGATGCAGGCCGGCATGATCGGCCTGCTTGAAGCAGCCCAGCGCTATTCCTCCGGCAAGGGCGCTACCTTTGAAACCTATGCGGGTATTCGCATCCGCGGTGCGATGGTGGATGAAATCCGCAAAGGCGACTGGGTGCCACGTTCGGTGCACCGGAACGCCCGCCGTATAGCCGCTGCCATAAAAACCGTGGAAGACCGCATAGGGCGCGAAGCCCAGGATGCAGACGTCGCCCGGGAGCTGGGTGTGGAGCTGACGGAATACCATGCATCCCTTGCCGACGCGAACAGCGGTCGACTTTTTAGTCTGGATGAGCTCAATGAATCCGGTGAGCTGCCGATAGAAGAGACAGAAGCCAGCGATAACCCGCTGGATGGTGTTTCAACCAATGCCTTCCAGCGCAGCCTCGCAGAAGCCATTGAAGGTCTACCCGAAAGGGAGAAACTGGTGTTGAGCCTGTACTATCAGGAAGAGCTGAACCTCAAGGAGATCGGAGCGGTGCTTGGGGTCAGCGAAAGCCGGGTAAGCCAGATCCACAGCCAGGCGGCATTGCGCCTTAGGGGCCGGCTGTCGGACTGGCATGATCAAGATGACAACTGACGCTGAAGCGCGCTATGCCGTGCCTCACACAGCCTGATAGACTTCAGAAAGGCTGAATTGAATCCGGGTGTTACTGACTGGAGGTCCCATTGGACAAGAACATGAGAATTCTCATTGTGGATGACTTTTCCACAATGCGCCGAATCATCAAGAATCTGCTGCGTGATTTGGGCTTCACCAATACCGATGAAGCCGATGATGGCAACACGGCATTGCCGATGCTCAGAAGCGGCAAGTACGACTTCCTGGTGACTGACTGGAATATGCCGGGCATGTCGGGCTTTGATCTGCTCAAAGCGGTCAGAGCCGACGAGAACCTGAAGAACCTGCCGGTATTGATGGTTACTGCGGAGGCCAAGCGCGACCAGATCGTGGCGGCGGCGCAAGCCGGCGTGAACGGGTACGTCGTCAAGCCATTTACCGCCGCAGTTCTCAAAGAAAAGATTGAGAAAATCTTTGAACGTATCCAGTAACCAGAGGTCGGAAGGCTCGCATGAGTGACAGCAAAAAGACCCACCGCGGCCTTGATCCAGAGGTGACAGAAAAGCTGCAGCAGCAGACCTCGGAATTGGTCGAATGTGTTAACAGTGGAAATTTTGCCCGGGCGATGACAGTGATCAATGAGCTCAGTGAAGTTCGCGATCAGAGTCTGTACCGGGAAGTGGGGCGCCTCACCCGGAGCCTCCACGAGGCTATCCGGAATTTCCAGATCGATCCCAGAAATGCTGAGCAGCAAGAAGCGTTATCCAGCATGTCGGATGCGTCTGACCGCCTGGCTTATGTCGTTCAGATGACCGGGCAGGCCGCCAACCGAACCATGGACCTCGTTGAAGAGAGTATGCCCGTAGCGCACGCCATGCGTGATGAGGCCCTGGCGCTTCGGGATGAGTGGCAGCGGTTGCGCAGGCGGGAAATGGAGCCCGCTGAATTTCGCGAGCTCTATGGCCGCATCGACACGTTTTTTGGCAGCCTGGGTGAAAACTCGGACAGCCTCTACAACAACCTGTCGGAGATACTGCTGGCACAGGATTTCCAGGATCTGACCGGCCAGGTCATCCAGAAGGTCACCGCGCTGGTTAAAGAGGTTGAAGAAAACCTGCTCAGCCTGGTGGTTATGGCCAGCCACGTGGATCAACTGACCGGCACCGTACACCAGATTGAAGAAAAAGAAGAATCGGCCGAAAAAGGTGTAGGTCCTCAAATCAAGGCTGATGAGCGGGAAGATGTAGTATCGGGGCAGGATGGCGTAGACGATCTTTTATCCAGTCTCGGTTTCTGAATAATAAAGAGGGTTACCCATGGCGTTTGATGCCGATGAAGAGATCCTGCAGGACTTCCTGATCGAAGCCGGCGAGATTCTTGAAAAGCTGTCGGAGCAGCTGGTTGATCTGGAACAGCATCCGGACGACAGCGATTTGCTTAACGCCATATTCCGTGGCTTTCACACGGTAAAGGGTGGTGCCGGGTTCCTGCAGCTCGACGCCCTGGTTAATTGCTGCCACTCTGCAGAAAACGTCTTCGATATCCTTCGTAACCACAAGCGCAAGGTCACTTCCGAACTCATGGACGTGGTGCTACAGGCACTGGATAACGTCAACGCCATGTTTGAGGAAGTTCGCAATCGTGAGGAGCCAACGCCGGCCCCTGACGAGTTGATTGCGGCGCTGAATGATCTGGCTCGTCCCGAGTCTGAGACCCCGCAAAGCCCACCTTCAGAACCCGTTTCGCCGAAGCAGCCTGAGCCTGCGGGCAATCAGGACGACGCCGGTGACATCACCGATGAGGAGTTTGAGAAGTTACTCGACGCCCTTGCCGATGAAAAATCTGTGGCGGCACCGGTTGAGCCTTCAGGGTCAGACGCGGATTCCGGCGCGAGCGCGGGCGGCGATGACATTACCGATGACGAGTTCGAAGCGCTGCTGGATCAACTGCACGGCAAGGGTAAGTTTACCGGCCCTGCGGAGTCCGGTTCGACGGGCAACAGCGAGAGTAATGATTCCAGCGGTGGCGCTGCTGGAAATCCGGATCTGATTACAGATGATGAATTTGAAAGTCTTCTGGATGAGCTTCATGGTAAAGGTGCAAGCCCGGGCGCGGGCTCCGGTGAGGCGGCGAAGTCCGCGCCGGAACCGAAGGCAGAGGTAAAGCCTGAGCCGCAGCCAGTGGAGAAGCCAGCGGAGAAACCCGTGGCGCCGGCGACCCCTGCGCGGGAACCCGCCGCTGCTGGGGAGACAACGGTACGGGTTGATACCAAACGCCTTGATGACATCATGAACATGGTGGGCGAGCTGGTGCTGGTGAGAAACCGGCTGCAGCGGCTGGGCTCGGAAAGCGAAGACGAGCACATGCATAAGGCCGTTGCAAATCTGGACGTAGTCACCACGGACCTGCAGGCTGCCGTGATGCAAACGCGGATGCAGCCGATCAAGAAGGTCTTTGGTCGTTTCCCCAGGGTGGTGCGTGACCTGGCCCGGAACCTCAAGAAGGAAGTGAACCTCGTGATGCACGGCGAGGAGACCGACCTGGATAAGAACCTGGTAGAAGCACTGTCCGATCCGCTGGTTCACCTGGTTCGCAATTCCGTGGACCATGGCATTGAAGGGCCGGATGTCCGGGAAAAGGCCGGTAAACCCAGGGCGGGAACGGTCACCCTGTCGGCCGAGCAGGAAGGCGACCATATTCTGCTGTCCATTGCCGACGACGGTGCAGGTATGGACCCGGATGTCCTGCGCCGAAAAGCCGTGGAAAAGGGCCTGTATGATCAGGACGCCGCCGACAGATTGACCAATAACGAGTGCTTTAACCTGATTTTTGCGGCCGGGTTCTCGACCAAGGAGCAGATCTCCGACGTGTCTGGCCGTGGTGTCGGCATGGACGTGGTGAAAACCAGAATCGGCCAGTTGAACGGGCAAATCAACATCGTGTCTGAGCAAGGCAAGGGTACCAGTATCATCATCAAGGTACCGCTGACGCTGGCGATCATGCCCACGCTCATGATCATGCTGGGTGACCAGTCGTTTGCCCTGCCGTTGGTGAATGTGGTGGAGATATTCCACCTCGACCTCACCAAAACCAACATTGTCGATGGCCGGGAATGCATTGTGGTGCGCGACAAGGTTTTCCCGCTGTTCCACATCAAGCGCTGGCTGGTTCAGGGCGCTGCGGGCAGGGAAGAGCCAAATAACGCGCATGTGGTCATTGTGGCCATGGGGACCAAACAGGTCGGTTTTGTTGTGGATCAACTGGTTGGCCAGGAAGAGGTTGTCATAAAGCCTCTGGGGCGTGCGCTGCAGGGCACCCCGGGAATGGCCGGTGCAACCATTACGGGCGATGGCCGGATTGCGTTGATCATTGATGTGCCGAGCCTGCTTCAGCATTACGGATAACACCGGCGTAGCCGGGACTGTTTAGGAGAAATTGATGACAGTTTCTGTCCTGGTCGTGGATGACTCAGGCTTCTTTCGGAAAAGGCTGACGGAAATCCTGACGGCTTCTGGTCAGATAAAAGTGGTCGGAGCCGCTACCAACGGTCGGGAAGGCGTAGAGCTGGCGGAAAAGCTGCGCCCTGATGTGATTACCATGGACTATGAAATGCCCGTGATGGACGGCATTTCTGCACTCCGTGAGATCATGAAGAAACACCCGACCCCGGTGCTTATGTTCTCCTCTCTCACCTACGAAGGCGCCCGGGTTACACTCGATGCGCTGGAAGCGGGAGCCGTGGATTTCCTGCCGAAAAACTTCGAGGAAATCGCCCGGGATACCAGCCAGCTACAGAAAATCCTGATTGAGCGAATACTGGATGTCGCCAGAAGCCGGCCCCGAGCAAAAACATCCACTCCGGTGGCAAGGCCGGTCGCACCCGCACCAGAGCGCCCAAGAGACATTCCTGAGCGCCCGGCTCGTCCGGTACCCCGGTCGGCCAGTGGTGAACAACGTCAGGAATCCGTGCCAGCAGAGGCGCCACGTCGGCCTTCGCGCAAAACCCCGGCGCGACATTACAGCGTAGTGGGTATCGGTACCTCGACTGGTGGCCCGGTTGCGCTTCAGAAAGTCCTGATCACCTTGCCGGCATCGTTTCCTGCACCGATCGTGCTGGTTCAGCATATGCCCGCCAGCTTCACGCCGGCCTTTGCTGAACGGCTGAACAAGCTGTGTCAGATTGAAGTCCGTCAGGCCGAAGACGGCGATGTGTTGAAGCCCGGCCTTGCGTTGCTTGCGCCCGGTGGAAAACAGATGATGATTGAAAGCCGGGGCGGACAGGCGAGAGTCCGAATTCTGCCCGGTGACGAGCGCCTTAACTACAAGCCCTGCGTGGACGTGACCTTCGGCTCTTTGGCTCGAAGCTTCCCGGGCAAAACCCTCGGCGTGATCCTGACGGGCATGGGGGCCGATGGTAAGGAAGGCTGCCGCATGATGAAACAGAGCGGCTCGGTGGTCTGGTCCCAGGATGAAAAAACCTCGGTCATCTATGGCATGCCCATGGCCGTTGCCAAGGCGGGCCTGTCTGATGAGGTTCTGCCTCTCGATGAAGTTGGCCCTCGGCTGATTGAAGGCGTGAGTTGATGGATATTCTGAGCCTGCTTGGGATCATTCTGGCGTTTGTTGCCATCCTGGGTGGCAATCTGCTTGAAGGCGGGGCCATCAGTTCGCTGTTCAACGGACCTGCCGCGCTGATCGTGGTGGGCGGAACACTGGCAGCAACCATCCTGCAAACATCCTGGCCAATGCTCAAGAGAGCGTTCAGTCAGGCCCGTTGGGTTTTTGTGCCGCCCTACATTTCCCTGGAAGACGGCATTGGCAAGGTCATTGACTGGAGTGTGAAAGCCCGCAAGCAGGGGCTGTTGGGGCTGGAAGGTCTGGCGGAACGGGAGCCTGAAAAATTCGCCCGCAAAGGTCTGCAACTGCTGGTTGACGGTGCCGAGCCGGAAACCATTCGCAGCACCCTGGAGGTGGATCTGGAGTGTCGGGAGCAGCGGGATATAGAATCGGCGAGGGTCTACGAGGCCATGGGCGGCTATTCCCCCACGATTGGTATCATTGGTGCGGTCATGGGTCTGATACAGGTTATGACCAACCTGGAAGACCCTCAGTCACTGGGTAGTGGCATCGCCACCGCGTTCGTTGCGACGATTTACGGTGTGGCGCTGGCCAACCTGCTGTTTTTTCCTGTAGCCAACAAGCTCCGCGGCATTATCAAGGAACGTACCCGTTACGAAGATATGATGATCGATGGCATTATCGCCATTGCCGAAGGCGAAAACCCGAAATCCATCGAATTGCGGCTGCGGGGCTTCCTGCAGTAAGCCATTACCAGGAGCAGGGCCGCCTATGCGCCGTCGCAAACCCCCACAGGATGATCTTCACAACAAAGAACGATGGCTGATTTCGTACGCCGATTTTATCACGCTGTTATTTGCGTTTTTTGTGGTGATGTATTCCGTGTCTTCGGTGAACGAAGGCAAATACAAAGTTCTTTCTGAAACCTTCTCCGGCGTATTTAATGCCCCCCAGCGATCCCTGCAGCCCGTTTCCGTGGGCGACCAGGCCCTAACGGCTCCAGAACAGCAACTCCAGGACGTTATTCCTCCGGCGGTTACCGAGGCACCGAGAAATCCCGACGTTAGCGAAGAGGGCAGGGCGGAGGCGCTGCGTACCATGGCTGATCAGTTGGCGATGGAGTTTGACGACTTGATCAACCAGGGTGTGGTCAGTCTTGAATCCAGCGAAGAGTGGATTGAGCTGAACCTGCCGAACAGTATGCTATTCAGTAGCGGTGATGCCGAGCCACACTATGACTCGTTCAAAGTGGTCGAAAAAATTGCCAATGTTCTGCGCAACCGGGACAACGCTGTAAAAGTGGAAGGCTTTACCGATAATCAGCCTATTCGCACCAGCCGGTTTCCATCCAATTGGGAACTCTCCACGGCCCGCGCGGCGGCAGTTGCCCGAATGCTGATGATGGAAGGTGTCGAGCCTGAACGTCTGGCGGCGGTTGGTTATGGTCAATATCAGCCAGTGGCAAGAAACGACACCGAAGAGGGCCGGCGCCGTAACCGCAGGGTTGTGCTGCTGATTTCCAGAGACGCCAGTATTCGTGGAGCTGTGCGCTGATCCCTGATCACTCCGGTGGCACATGCGTATGGCTGACATGGCACGCTTCCTGTATTAACTCTTTCTCATGATCCGGATCGGCAACGGCTTGCCGCCTGTCAGCAGGCTTTGCCTTCAAGTTGCCGGAACCTTTGCCGATAACAACATCAACGTGCTGTGTTTCCACAGCATGGGCCTGTAACTGGAGTATCAAGCGTGCGTATCTGGGCGGTAGCCAATCAAAAGGGTGGTGTGGGTAAAACAACCTCGGTGGTTGCTTTGGGCGGTCTGCTTGCCCAACGTGGCAACCGGGTGCTTGTCGTGGACCTGGACCCCCACGGCTCTCTGACCTCCTGGTTCGGTTACGACCCGGACACCATTGCCCACAGTGTTTTTGATCTGTTTCAGCACCAGGGCAAGGTGCCTGAAGGTCTTCCAGCGCAATTGATTACAGAGACCAGTTGCCCGGGGCTCTCGTTGCTGCCCGCGAGCACGGCTCTGGCGACGCTTGAGCGGCGAATGGTGGGCGTTGAGGGTATGGGGCTGATTGTTTCCCGGGCCCTGGCCCAGCTCTGGGATGATTTTGATTACGTTATTCTGGATAACACGCCATCGTTGGGTGTGTTGATGGTCAATGCGCTGGCAGCGGCACAACACCTGGTGATCCCGGTACAGACCGAGTTCCTTGCGATCAAGGGCCTGGAGCGGATGCTGCACACCCTGCAAATGATCATGCGCTCCCAGAAAAACGAGCTGCCCTACACCATTGTGCCGACCCTGTATGACCGGCGCACCCAGGCGTCGGTCAAGAGCCTGAACCTGTTGCGCAAAACCTATATTGATCGTCTCTGGCGATTTGCTGTTCCCGTGGACACCAAGTTTCGGGACGCCAGCCAGAATGGCGTGGTGCCATCGGTGCTGGATCCTGCTACCCACGGCGTGAGAGCGTACAGCCATTTGTTGGACGATCTGCTTGCCCGAACCGGCGCGGTGAAGGAGCGCCAGCATGGCTGACAAAAAAATGGCGCAACTGGCCACTCCGGAAGCCGCCATTGCCAGTTATCTGGACGAATTGCTGCATACGGCCACCAGTACCGCCGAGCAAGAAGAGGCAGTGGCAGTCCTGCCAGAGCCGATTGAGCCGGATGTCGTGGCTCCGGAGCCTGAGCCCGATACCAGGCCAGAGCCGGAACCTGTTATTGCCGTCAGCGAGGCACCCCTTGTTGAGACACCCGCTCAGGTAGCCGTTGACGAAAAACCGGCGCCGCCTGCGTCAGACGCGCCGCCAACCCGGCCCGACTGGTCAGGACAGCCATTTGAATGCCTTATTTTTACCGTGGCCGGCTTGCAATTGGCTGTGCCATTGGTCCTTTTGGGTGCTATACACCGTATTGAAGAAGAGATTCGGCCGATTCCCGGCAGCCCTCGCTGGTATATGGGGATGCGGCCTGGCAGCGACCACAATTTACGGGTGGTCGACACGGCCGAGTGGATCATGGCGGGCCGGGTACCGCCCAATGCCAGGGAAAACTATCGGTTTGTCATCCGCCTGGACGACAGCGACTGGGGCCTGGCTTGCGACAATGTGGCCCAGTCGTTCACCCTGGATCCCGAGCAGGTACGCTGGCGCACCGCCAGGAGTCAAAGGCCCTGGCTGGCGGGTACCGTGATTGATCACATGTGCGCCCTGATTGATGTGCGCACCATGGCCAACCTTCTGGTGCGGGCAGAGCGTGAGCACCACCTGGATTTGAGCTGAACAGAACAGTTACCGAATGAAACCGTGTGATGCTGGCACGGTTTGTGCCCTTAACTATAGTATTGGGCACTGATGATGATTTTTTGACGATCAGGTTGCCCGCCGGGCAGCCGAGAAGGAGAAAGCGTTATGGCATCCCCGAGCGGACAGCAAAATCAGGCCCAGGACGATCAGGTACTGCAGTACGTGACCTTCCGGCTGGATGACGAAACTTACGGCATCAACGTAATGCAGATCCAGGAAGTGCTGCGGTATACCGAGATTGCTCCGGTACCGGGCGCCCCGGATTACGTGCTGGGCATCATCAACCTGCGGGGCAACGTGGTAACCGTCATAGATACCCGTCGGCGTTTCGGGTTGGCGGATGCGGAAGTGACTGATGCCACCCGTATTGTGGTAATGGAGTCCGCAAGTCAGGTTATGGGTGTACTGGTGGACTCAGTGGCAGAGGTGGTTTACCTCAAGTCCAGTGAGATTGAAACCGCGCCCAATGTGGGGAACGAGGAAAGTGCCAAGTTCATCCAGGGTGTGTGCAACAAGAATGGCGAGCTGATCATTCTCGTCGAGTTCGACAAAATGCTGTCAGACCACGAATGGGCTGAAATCGCAGCGCTGTAAACCGGCATCCGGCAAGCGCTATTGATGGACGTCTACCGTGGCAACAAACAACGGAGACGTCCACTATGAGCTTTACCATTCCTTCCTGGCTTCCCTGGTGCCTGACCGCTGTCGCTATCGCGCTGGTCTTTGTGCAGGGCGCTATCCACGGTCGACGCATTCGGGCCCTGCAGACTTCTCTCAAGCAGCGATGTGACACTCTGGGCAGGGAACTGCACGCCACGGCCAGTGGCAGCATGGGCGTTGGCCAGCGACTCGTGGCCTGTGAGCGCCAGCTTCACGAACTGCGCAACTCGTTCGACGAAATGCGTCAGAACGACCCCCTCCGAATTTCTTACGACGAAGCATCGCGACTGGTTGATCTTGGGGCAGATATCGACGATCTTATGAATACGTGCGGAATATCCCGCCCCGAGGCCGAACTGGTGTCAGCGTTAAAGAAACGTCAGGCGGCCTGAGATCCGACGTTGCTACGGATGCTGCTGAATGAAAAAACTGTATGCGAGGGCTGTTGAGGCCCTCAATTCTGTGTCTCGCCCGGATTTTGTGGCGGGTGCAGATATTGTTCCCTCTATTACCGGCCACTCTATTCCCCGCGAAGAAACCGTACACCACCTGCTTAGCCTGATGCCGGAGATCGAGCCAGATCAGCTGGTGATGCACGTTGGCGGGGGCTCCGGATACCTGACCGCGGTTCTGGCCGAGCTTGCCCATCGCGTTATTTACGTAGACCGCAACCCGGTTCTGGCAGACAAAGCCCGCGAGCGCTTTTTCAGTTATGGCATGCACAACATCGACATCGTTGAAGCGGCCGCTGAAACCGGTGTCAGCCATGACGAACTCTGTGATCTGGTCCTTTGTACCACCTTCATTGCGGATCCGCAGGTGTTCCTGCAAAGCTTGCGCGAGGGTGGCAACCTGGTGTGCCTGGAAGGTCGGGCAGGCCCGGTGCCCAGTGTCGCCATGTTCCGGCGTACAGGCACCCGTCTGGAGCGGGTCAGAACCCTGGGCTGGGTTGACTTCAACCGGAATGCCGAGCAGATCCTCATCGATCTGGGCCTCGTCACGGATGCGGCGCTTGAGCAGGCGCGCACCGAAGCGGCCATCAAGAATGAGCGGGTGCTGGATGTTCTGCGTCGAAAACTGAACCTTGAAGAGGCGGATCTTTACCGCTCACTTGCCCAGCAACGAGGTATGGTCTTCACCGATGCGGATGAGGTGCTGAGCAGCCTGCAGCCAGAATTATTTCGCCGTTTTTCCCGCACCTTCCTTGATTTGTCCCGAATGATTCCCGTCGCCGAGAACGACGGTGCGCTGACCGTCGTCACAGACGACCCGGACGCTCATACTGACCAGCTGGAGCGCCTGACGCCCAAGCTCAGGATTACCTGTTTGTTGTTGACGCCGACCGATTTCCGCCGGGTATGGTCGGCTCTCGATCTTACTGCCAAAGGCAGCCGGTTTGTTGCGGAGCACGGCACAGCGGTTCAGGAAAAAGAGCAGGGCGTCGGTACTCGGGACCTGCTCGGTGAAGAGCATGGTGGCAAAAGCATCAGCCCCTATCTGGTGTCTGTGTATGAGGCTATTTTGCTGGACGCGGTCAGTGAAAAGGCCAGCGATATTCACATTGAACAGTATGAAAACCGGGTTCGCATCCGCCTGCGGGTGGATGGTGACTTACACGATCTGCCCCAATATCAGCTGTCCGCCCGGGAAATTCGCGGCGTCATCAACGTCATCAAGTTACGGGCCGAACTGAACATCGCTGAGCATCGTCTGCCGCAGGGTGGTCGCTCGCGACTTCAGCTGGGCGAAACGACCTACGATTTGCGGATTCAGACCCAGCCCTCTTTGCACGGCGAAAACGCAATCATCCGTTTGCTGCCCCAGACCGGTCGGGCAATGACCATTGCCGAACTGGGTATGTCGCCGGCCATTGGCAGCCGATACACACGGCTGTTGGACAACCCGGCAGGGCTGGTGCTGGTGGTCGGGCCGACAGGTTCGGGGAAATCCACCACCCTGTACGCCGGCTTGCAGACGCTGGCGGATGACGGTCGTCGAAAGGTGATCACGGTGGAAGACCCGATCGAGTATTCCATCGACAACATCCAGCAAACCCGGGTGCGGTCTGAGATCGGTTTCAGCTTTGCCGATGCCATGCGTTCGTTTGTGCGGGAAGATCCGGATGTCATCCTGGTGGGTGAGATTCGGGATCAGGAAACCGCGCTGGAAGCCATCCGCGCTTCGCAAACCGGTCACGTAGTGCTGTCGACGCTGCACTGCAACGATGCCGTGGACTCGCTTCAGCGGTTGTACGATCTGGGCATTCACCCCAACTCCATCGCCGGGGAACTGTTGGCGGTTATCGCTCAGCGCCTGGCCAAGCGGATCTGTAAACATTGCATCAAACCCGCTGAGCCCGATCCGGCCATTCTGGCGGAGGTGTTCCCCATGGGGGCGCCGGCGGATTTCCGCTGTTTTGAAGGGCAGGGCTGCGACAAGTGTAACGGTCGTGGCACTCATGGTCGGGTTGCTATTGTTGAATATATGGAGGTGGATTCCGACATCCGCAATGCCATCTCCAGCCAGCCACCCATCGGTGAACTGCGCTGGCGGGCACTGGATGCCGGTTTGGTGACCATGAGAGACAGTGCGTTGGATCACGTGATTGAAGGTATTATCCCGATGTCGGAGTTGCCAAGAATTCTGCCCAGAGAGCGTATGGCTCCGGAAGTGCGCGGTGGCCGGAGGAGTAACGGATGAAGAACGCCAAGCAGGTTCAGAAGGCCGCCCAGCGGGAACCGGCGGAGGTTACTTACCGTCACGAGCTGGACAAGCTGATGTCCACTGACCCGGGCCCGATTCCTCCGGGTTGGAAGATGTCGCCACGAGGGGTCGAAAAATTTTTGCTGGGCGATGAAAAGCTCGGTATCGAGCGCAAATTCGTCGCCGATCGTGCCATGGTGGTGCGCATTATTATCTCTCTTTGCACCAGCCGCGGCTGCCTGCTGGTGGGCGAGCCGGGAACCGCAAAGTCCTGGTTGTCAGAGTTGCTGGCTGCCGCCATTTCAGGGGATTCGACTCTGGCCCTCCAGGGCGGGGCGATCAGTCAGGTGAGCCAGCTTCTGTATAGCTGGAACGATGCCATTGTGCGCAACGAGGGCCCCAGCCGGAATGCTCTGGTCGCCTCGCCCTTGCTCAGGGGTATGATGGAAGGGCGGCTGGTCCGATTTGAGGAAATCGCACGGTGCCCACAGTCACTGCAGGACGCGATACTTTCTGTTTTGTCTGACCGGGTTGTGGTGATACCGGAAATTCCGGGCGATGAAGGCGTGATTCTGGCCCGGGAAGGCTTCAATCTGGTGGCGACTTCCAACAGTGTTGATGAGGGTGTGCATCGCATGAGCGCTGCGCTCAAGCGCCGGATGGATTTTGAAGAAATCCGGCCGATCCATAACCTCGCGGACGAAATGGATGTGGTTGTCCAGGAAGTCCGCAAGGCGAACCTTCGGGCCGGCATTGACGTGGCACTGGATCAGCCGGTTGTGGAGGTGCTGGTCACGCTGTTCCACGAGCTGCGCAACGGCCAGACACTCGATGGGCGCAGCACGGATCGCCTGGCGGGCGCCGCACTGTCAACGGCTGAAGCCGTGTCGGTGGCCCACGCGGCCAGTCTGAACGCCTGGTATTACGGTGGTGGCGCGATGACGGTGGAGCACATGATTCATCACATCATCGGCTCGGCTTTGAAAGATCAGCCAGACGATCGTCGGCGGCTGAAGCATTACTTCGACACCGTTGTGGCGCAACGAAAGGGTGATCACTGGCAGCAGGCCTGGGCATTGCGATCACTGATCAACTGAGGGCTACTGGTCTGCGGGGCGGGCGTCTTCAGGCGTCTTGCCCCGGATATGAAAGGCAAATGCCAGAATCTCGGCAATGACCCGATAGAGTTCTTCGGGAATTTCCTCGTTCAGTGACAACCTGGCCAGAATACCTGCCAGCTCGGCATTCTCATACAGTGGCACGTCGTGTTCCCGGGCAATGCGGATGATTTCCTCGGCCAACTCCCAGGTGCCAGTGGCTGATATGATCGGGGCACGTTCGCCATCGTATTTCAGTGCCACCGCAGCGGGCACGCTGTGGTCTTGCCTGTTTTGAGCCTTGTTTTCCTGAGTCATGCTTTGGTGTCCACCAGCCGGTGTTCCAGTCGGGTCTGAATGTGCTGGGGGCTGCCCCGCCGGCACTCGAGGTCGGTAACGTCAAGGCCAATGTCCGCCAGACTCTGCCTCAGTAACGGCAACTCCTGATTCACCTGGCGCAATGTGGATTGCTTTTCGGCCCAGATTTGCGCGCTGACGCTGGGGTGCCGGTAAGCAACCTCGAAATGCAGTGGGCCGGCCTGGTCCAGATCCATCGCCAGGCTCAGGCGCCATTCGCTGACCGCTGCCCGTTCGGGGCGGTTTCGGGTCTCATCGTCCTGCGGATATTGCTCCATGCGCAGTTGTGCCATTCTGGGTTCTTGCTGAGGCGTCAGCCACGGCAGCTCTATCAGCATCGTGGAGACAGGGGTGCCGGGCTCGGCACCGGCCCGTGCAGTCAGGGTCTGGCTGTGCAGCTGGTTCACAGTAATCCGGTTCAGCATGCCGGCGAGCAATCGCAGGGTCTGGGCGACACTGGCGGGCTCCGTGTTGCCCTGACCGGGCGGGGTGCCGGTCGGCCGGGGAAACTGCAACGGCGCTTGCATCAGGTCAGGGCTGGCCAGCGGCGTTAGCCGGTTAAAGGCATCCGGAGACTGCCCCTGGTTGGCCAACAGTGCGGTGACAATGCGGGCCAGGGCCAATTTGAAGTCGGTGGGGGCTGGCTGCCCCGGGCTGGCCTGCAGTAACCTTGCTTCGGCAAACACCCCGCTTTCGGAGAGCCACTGCTTGACCTGGGCACCGACAGCATCGGATTTGCCGACGCCGGGTAACAGGTTGCCGGCTTTGGGCAGGCTGTTGATCAGACCCTCCAACGCCTGGCGTGCGGCTGCTGGCAGTGGTTGCGTGCCGGTGGCAGACGGTGGCTGCCCGGGCGCTGGGGCGGGTTTGAGCCCGGTCGTCAAGGCATTCAGTAACTGTGTCAGCCCGGCTTGCAGGTTCTGTTGCCAGGGCAGCCGCTGGGCGAGTGCTCTGGCTATGCCAGCTTCCTGGCCTGGCGCCAGTTTACCCAGCAGTTGTAGCTCATTGCCTGCGCGCATGACCTTGATAAGATCGCCCACGGTCAGGTCCGGCGGTTGGTTGCCAGCAGCCACCGCCAATGAGCGGCCTTTCAATTCCAGAATCAGCTCATGGCCGCCGCCCTTTTGCTGCAGTACTTCTGCCACCCGGGCCAGCGCCGTTTCACGGTTGGCGAGCCTGATCTGTGCCAGTTGTTGCTGGGCAGACAGTCCCGGGCCCGGCCCGGTCGCTTGCCCGACTGTGGCACTCTGGCTCGCCCCCGGTGGTTTGCTCGCCGGGTCTGCTGTGGGGATGGGCGGTTGTCCGCTGTTAAGCTTCATTGGCATTGTTTTGATGTCAGGCAAGAGTAATCCGCGAACGCTTTCGTTATAATACGCCGCGTTGGCAGTGACTGCCCGGATTTCATGTTGGCACCTGCGTGGCCTTCATACATACACCCGATGCCCGCTGTGCATCCATCGCTCTGAAACGGAACCCAGATGCCCGAGCCGTTACTACAGGCCGTCAGTCTTGAGTGTGAGCGCGATTCGCGCCTGCTGTTCCAGAATCTGTCCTTTTCCATACTGCCCGGTACGGTAACCCGTGTCGAGGGTCCGAATGGTTCCGGTAAAACCACCCTGCTGCGAATTCTCGCAGGTTTGAATGATGCCTGGTCCGGAGAGTTGCACTGGTGTGGCAAGCCGCGTGACCAGAATCGGGAATCCTATCTTCGTAACATGCTTTACCTTGGCCACCGTCCGGGTATCAAACCGTTGCTTACGCCACTGGAAAACCTGCGTGCACTGATGGCCGGCCGCCGGCCCGTCAGTGACGAAGTGTTGCTGCAAGCGTTAACGGGTACCGGCCTTTCGGGCTTCGAGCACGTGGCCTGTCGCAATCTGTCTGCAGGTCAGCAACGAAGGGTAGCCTTGGCGCGCTTGCTCATTGCCGATGAGCCACTCTGGCTGCTCGATGAGGTGTTCACCGCCATCGATGCGGCCGGTGTAGAAGCCATTGAGGCGTTGCTGCAGCAGCGTGCCGCCGAGGGCGGCGCCGTGATAGTTACTACCCATCACGATCTGCAGTTGCCAGGCATGAAGTTCATCACGCTGGGGGCGGGAGAAAACGATGAATGCTGATGTGCAACTGTCGTTAAAGGCTGAGGATGCCGCCATTGGTCCGGTTCGGGCGATGATTGCAGTGTTCGCCAGAGATGTGCGGGTGGCCTTCCGGCAACGGCAGGACCTGCTCAATCCACTGTTGTTTTTCACCATGGTGGTAACCCTTTTTCCCCTGGGAGTCAGCCCGGAAGTGGCATTTCTGAAACAGTCAGGAGCCGGTATCCTTTGGGTGGCGGCACTGTTGTCAGTGCTTTTGTCCCTGGATCATCTGTTTCGTCACGATTTTGATGACGGCACGCTGGAACAACTGATGCTTCAACCGCAGCCTTTGTTCCTGCTGGTCCTGGCAAAAACCATGGCGCACTGGATGCTGACCGGGCTGCCGCTGGTGCTGCTGACGCCGGTTTTAGGGCTAATGTTGCATCTGGACGGGAACTCCGTCGCAACTTTGTGTCTAACGCTGCTGATCGGTACACCGGTATTGAGCCTGATAGGCGCCATAGGTGCGGCCCTGACACTGGGCTTGCGTTCAGCGGGGGTGCTCTTGTCACTGCTGATTATTCCGCTGTACATTCCCGTGCTGATTTTCGGTACCGGAACGGTGGCGGCAGCGGCAGAAGGCTCTCCGGTAGCTGGTTATCTGGCATTAATGGGCGCTTTTCTGTTTCTGGCGCTGACATTGGCGCCGTTTGCCGCCGCAGCAGCGTTAAGAATCAGCCTGTCCAACAGCTGACGGTTTTTCAGCAGGGCAACAACGAACAGTTAACAGCAAGACGGTGACCAACTGATGTGGCAATTTTTTCACAAGCTGGGTTCCCCCAAGTGGTTCTATGGAATTGCAACCCGCTTCATGCCCTGGCTGCTGGCCAGTGGCTTGCTCCTGTTAGTGGCGGGAATTGTGTGGGGGCTGGCCTTTGCGCCGAAAGATTATCTGCAGGGTAACAGTTACCGGATCATCTTTATTCACGTACCCGCTGCCTTTCTGGCCCAGTCTATCTACATCATGATGGCCTTCTCTGCCGTGGTCACTCTGGTCTGGCGCATGAAGCTGGCCGATGTGTTCGTGAAGGCCGTTGCGCCAGTCGGTCTGGTGTTCACTTTTTTGTCGCTGTTTACCGGCGCTGTGTGGGGCAAACCTACCTGGGGTACCTGGTGGGTGTGGGATGCCCGTCTCACATCCATGTTGATCCTGTTGTTCCTGTATGGTGGCGTCATCGCACTGGACCGCGCCATCAACGATGAAAAGTCCGCAGCCCGCGCGGTTGCGGTTCTGGTACTGGTGGGGGTAGTAAATATCCCTATCATCAAATATTCGGTGGACTGGTGGAATACACTGCACCAGCCGGCGACGTTCAAGTTGACTGAAAAGCCCTCCATGGCGATGGAAATGTGGGTGCCTTTGGTGCTGGCGATTCTTGGTCTCTATTTACTGTTCGGTTGGCTGGCGTGCCTGAGGATGAAAACGGAGATTCTGATACGTGAGCAACGCACCCGGTGGGTAAGAGACCTGGTACTGGCGGGAGGGAAGTAACCCATGGCATTCGACTCTTTTTCAGCCTTTCTTGTCATGGAAGGACACGGCCCCTATGTATGGGTCTGTTATGGCGTGTTCGTGCTTCTGCTGGCCGGGATGATGTTCTGGTCGTTCAGGACCCATCAGGATATCTATCAGATTTGCAAGCGCGGCTACGAACAGCAGAGCAAGGTTGGCCAGCCGAAGCCAAAGGCCCCGGCTACGTTCACCCGAGTAGAAGTTTCCCAGGATTGACCAGCAGGTAACCCATGCATCCGATTCGTAAAAAACGACTGACTATTGTGCTTTTCCTCGTTGCCGGCCTGGCCATTGCGGTGGGCCTGACAACCTACGCGCTGCGCCAGAACATCAACCTGTTCTACGATCCGACTGAAATTGCGGCCGGCAATGCGCCGGTGGATGTGCGCATCCGTGCGGGTGGTATGGTTGAAGCGGGCAGTGTGGTACGTGACACCGAGACCCTGAAAGTAGAGTTCAAGGTGACGGACTTCTCGGCGTCTGTCCCGGTTGAGTATGTCGGCATCCTCCCAGACCTGTTTGCCGAAGGGCAGGGCGTGGTTGCTATGGGGCGCCTGAACAATGAGGGTGTCTTCGTGGCGGATCAGGTACTGGCCAAGCACGACGAGAACTACATGCCTCCGGAAGTGGCGGACGCTCTGGAGAAGTCTTCAAAAGCACAGAACAAAGCGGCAGACGTAGATAAAGCTGCAGAAACTACGGCCTACTGAGCCCCAATTTATTTCTGACGTTGGAGAGTCCTGATGTATCCGGAACTCGGGCAAATTGCACTGATTCTTGCACTGTTGCTGGCGGTGCTGCTTTCTGTTGTGCCGCTGGCGGGCGCTTTGACCGGGCGCGACAGTCTGCAGGCGTTTGCCCGGCCACTGGCATCCGGCATGTTTGTGTTCACCGGACTGGCGTTCGCCATACTGACTCACGCGTTCATCGTCGATGATTTTTCTGTGGCCTACGTGGCCAACAACAGCAACAGCATGCTGCCCTGGTTCTATAAATTCAGTGCGGTTTGGGGTGGTCACGAAGGCTCCCTGCTGTTGTGGATTCTGATGCTGACGGGCTGGACGCTGGCCGTGGCTGTATTCAGTCGCAAGTTGCCCTCGACCATGGTGTCGCAGGTTTTGTCGGTTATGGGCATGGTGTGCGTGGGCTTCTTCCTGTTCATCATCGTTACCTCGAATCCGTTTGATCGGTTGCTCCCGAACGTTCCGACTGACGGTCAGGATCTCAACCCCTTGCTCCAGGACATCGGGCTGATCATTCACCCGCCTATGCTGTATATGGGGTATGTCGGCTTTTCCGTGGCCTTCGCCTTTGCTCTCGCTGCTCTGATCAATGGCCGACTGGATGCCGCCTGGGCCCGCTGGTCCCGGCCCTGGACGACCGTCGCCTGGTCCTTCCTGACCATCGGCATTGCGTTGGGAAGCTGGTGGGCCTATTACGAGCTTGGCTGGGGTGGCTGGTGGTTCTGGGATCCGGTTGAAAACGCATCCCTGTTGCCCTGGTTGTCTGGCACGGCGCTGATGCATTCGCTGGCGGTTACTGAAAAACGCGGCGTGTTCAAAAGCTGGACCGTATTGCTGGCCATCGTCACCTTTGCCTTGAGCTTGCTGGGCACCTTCCTGGTCCGTTCAGGTGTTCTGACCTCTGTGCATGCGTTCGCTTCGGACCCTGAGCGTGGCTCGTTCCTGTTGATGCTGCTGGGTATCACCGTGGTCGGCAGTCTGGCGCTTTATGCCTTTCGGGCTCCTGTGGTGCACGTGCGGTCCCGCTATGGCTCACTGTCCCGGGAAATCTTCCTGCTTTTGAACAATGTGTTATTGGTTACCGCAACGCTTCTGGTGGCCATCGGTACCCTGTACCCGCTGGTTCTGGATTATCTGGATATGGGTAAGTTGTCGATTGGCGAGCCCTTTTTCAATACCACCTTCAGCCCGCTCGCAATCGCTGCGGGCCTGTTGTTGGGTACCGGCATCTTCTCGCGCTGGAAGAAGACCGATGGCGGATGGCTGGGCCGTAAACTGCTGTGGCCCCTCGCGGTAAGTCTGGTTGCCAGTGTCGCGGTCATTATGATGTACGGCGACTTCAAGCCCTGGGCCTTTGCCGGTGTGTTCACGGCCATGTGGGTGACGGTTGCCACCCTGTGGGACCTGTGGGACAAGTCGTCATCCCGTAAAGGGCGACTGCATGGTCTGAAGCGCCAGACCCGAAGCTACTGGGGCATGGTGCTTGGCCATCTGGGCGTTGCGATGGTGATGGCCGGTGCGACGGTGGTTTCGAACTACGGTATTGAACGTGATGTGCGCATGGTGCCGGGCGACTCAGCAATGGTGGGTGACTACCAGATTGTCTTCAAAGAGATCGGAGACCGCCGGGGTGCCAATTTCACGGCTCAATACGGCAGTTTCGACGTGTTGCTGGACGGCAAGAAAGTGTCTGAGTTGCACCCGGAAAAGCGTAACTATCCGGTGGGTATGAGCGTGATGACCGAGGCGGACATTGACGCCGGGCTGTTCCGGGACATCTTCGTGGCCATCGGTGAGCGTATTTCAGATGAGGCCTGGGCGATTCGTGTGCAGTACAAGCCTCTGGTGCGCTGGTTGTGGTTAGGATCCTTGATCATGGCGATAGGTGGTTTCCTGGCAATTGCGGACAAACGTTACCGGATTAAAGCCCGTAACGAAGCCGCGGATAAGGCACGGGCGGGCAACCTTGTGACCGGCAAGCCCGCGGAGGCTTCGTCATGAAGCGTGTGCTGCTTTTTTTGCCTCTGGTTTTTGCCGTTGCGGTCGGTGTTTTCCTTGCCGCAGGTATCGGTAAGGATCCAACCAAGCTGGAATCAGCGCGTATCGGCAAGCCGGTACCGGACTTCAGTTTGCAGAGCCTGAACGACCCCGAGCAGCTGCTGGATGCGTCGCTGCTCAGGGGTGAGGTGTCGCTGCTGAATGTCTGGGCGGAATGGTGTCCGGCTTGCTGGGATGAGCATGGATACCTGATGCAGCTGGCAAACGAGAAAGGCGTTCGCATTATCGGGCTCAACTACAAGGATCAGCGGGAAACGGCATTCCGTTTCCTCGGGCGCCTTGGAAATCCGTACCAGCAGATCATCTTCGACCCGCAGGGCTCACTCGGCTTTGATCTCGGGGTCTACGGCGCTCCGGAAACCTTCGTAATTGACGCTGAGGGTGTGGTTCAGTACCGCCATGTGGGCGTCGTCAATGAGCAGGTGTGGGAAGAAATTCTGCTGCCCGTGATCAACAAGGCCAGGGGGAAAAGTTGATGCGTTACCTGACTGCCCTGATGTTTTTGCTTGCGTTGGCGGGCGTTGCCCGCGCTGAGGTAGCAGAAGTTTACGACTTCGAAACCCGGGCAGAAGAGCAGCGATACCGGGATCTGATTGCTGAGCTTCGCTGCCCGAAGTGCCAGAACCAGAACATTGCCGATTCCAACGCCCCGATCTCGAAAGATATGCGGGATCAGGTCTACCGCCTGATGCGCGAGGGCGCTTCAGACGATGAAATTGTTGGCGATCTGGTCGACCGGTTCGGAGAGTTTGTCCAATACAAACCACCGGTCGACAAACGCACGATTGTACTTTGGGCATTTCCTGCCATTGCCGTCATAGGTGGTGTTCTGATTGTTGCCGGGGTGGCGATGCGCTCCCGAAAGCGAGATCAGGAAGAGCCTGCCCTGAGCCAGGAAGAAAAGGCTCGGGTTCGACAGATGCTGGCAGACAAGGATCAGCAATCTTAAGTTGATCCGCGCAACACATTTTTAACGGTGACGATGACTCCATGACCGAAACATTCTGGATTGCCGCAGCGGTACTCATTCTGTTTGCCCTCGCGTTTGTACTTTACCCGGTATTTTTCCACCGGCCGAAATCAAGAATAGAAGCCGACCTGAGGAACCAGAACCTGTTGGCGTACCGAACGCGCCTCAAGGAGCTGGACGAAGAGTACGAAGCCGGAGTACTGGACCAGGAAACCTATGAGCAGCTGAAAGACGAGCTGGCCGGCTCAATGCTTGACGATGTGCCTGAAAATGCCGTTCCCGAGAAGCGTGTTCCCGGTCGGCGCAGTGCCATGGCTGTGGCGTTGCTGGCTATCTTACTGATGCCGGCTGCGGCCTTCTACGGTTACCAGAACTGGGGCGCCATGGACAAGGTGGAGCAGTACATCACCATGCAGGAGATGAATGCGTCTGGTGATGACCAGGCGGCCCGCATGTCGGGGCTGGCCGATCAGTTGCGGGAACGACTGGAAGCCGATCCGGACAACGCAGACGGGTGGGCCATGCTGGGCCGTACCTATATGCAGTTGGAGCGGTATCGGGAAGCCGCCTCTGCCTATCAGAGACTGGCGGACGTGGTAGCGGAAGAACCGGCTGCGGGTGCCGTCGCTTATGGCCTGTCTGCCCAGGCGCTGTTTTTTGACAGCGAAGGGCAGATGACTCCGGACGTTCAACAAGCGATAACCGACGCCCAGGCGTTGAATCCGGAGGAAGTCAATTCACTGGGTTTGCTGGGTATACACGCGTTCAGTCAGCAGAACTACCGCGAAGCCATAGAGTATTGGGGAAAGATCGCTGAAGTTGCACCCGACCACCCCCAGATTGCCTCTATCCGCGGGGGTATTGCGGAGGCCTACACCCGCCTTGGAGAAACACCACCGGCCGAGCAGGGTGCTCAGTCAACGGCTCCGTCTGCGGGCGTTGACCTCCGGGTTTCGCTGGACGATGCATTCCGTGATCAGGTGCCGGCAGATACCACTTTGTTTATTTTCGCCCGGGCTGCGGGAACGTCCGGTGGTGCGCCGGTTGCCGTAGCACGCCTGAGTGCCGGTGCCTTGCCCGCCGATATCCGGCTGGACGACAGTTATGCGATGTCGCCTCAGTCTACGATATCATCAGCCCAGGAAGTGGTCATTGTGGCGCGACTGAGCCGCAGCGGAACCATCAACCCGCAACCGGGTGACTGGCAGGGGCAGGTGGAAGCCGAAGTGTTGTCTCCGGATGCCGGAAATCAGCGGGTCGAGCTGGTAATCAACCAGCAGTTGACCAACTGAGGCGCTGAGCTGACCCGCCGGGTTTTATCCTGACAGCCCGGCCGGGTATAGCGGCGCCAGGTCACCATTCTGACCGGTGCTTTCGTGTCGCTCTCTGAGCCGGGCCGTGGCGTCCAATAATGTCCCTTTGGTTGTTTCATCGATACTTGCGTGGTGGTTTCCGCCGGCGCCATAGAAGCTTTTCTGGTACGCCCGGAAGGCGTCCATCATCGCCTGGTCGTTACTGAACCTGACAACCTCGTCTGCGCTGACAAAACGCTGGCCAGGGAATTTCAGCCTCGCCCAATGCAGGAGCATTCCGGAGGTCTCCGGAGAACCCTTGCGTATCGCCCCCGACAGTTTTTCGAACGCCTGCCGTTCATTGTCATGACCGTGCTCTCCTTGTCGGGCATCCCGATGGTGTTTGTGGCTGCCTTTACGCAACCCCCAAAGCACCAGGGTTGCCAGCCATAGAACGCCAAGTACCAGTGTGCTCCAAAGCCACGGGGAGTTGCCCTCTGACGGGTGGGTAGCGTCCGGAGCCTGGCCGTCATCCAGCGGAGTATCGGGTGTCGAAGGCTCGTTGACGGGCGGAACCGCGGCCAGCTGTCCTCCCTCGATCCGGTATTGCCGTTCCGGCAGAACCGCTTCTTCCAGCTGATCTGTGCGGGTGTTCCACCATGGAATCCGAACAGCCGGCAAGGTGATCTCTCCAGCGTTTACCGGTACCAGAGCCGACACCTGTTGCAGGGTTGAAACCAGTCCGTCTGGTGTTGCCTCGGTATTCCGCTCGGGCTGTTCCGGGTAATGCCGGATTGCCGTCGGGTAGGTGACCGGTAAGGGGGGCAGCGCTTCGGATGGTAACCCGGACGCCCGCAGAGTGATCTTGCGGTTCAGGTTGCTGCCGGCAGCGAGTTCAGCCGAAGACGGCAGCCCGTCTTCCGCGAGGGCCAGGCTGGTTGCGGGTAACCAGGGCTGGCCGTCCGGATAGCTGTCGGGTACGGGTTTTACCTGAACGTCATACAGGGCCTGTCTGTCCCTGAGAAAACGCAGCTGGCCGGTGGCATCCCGGACCTGGCCTTCAAACCGGATGGCGGGCAGGCGCAGCTCGCCCGGAGTCTGGGGGAAAATGGCATAGCGCCGTTCGACAACGCGGTAACGGGTGCCGTCCCTTTGAGTGGTGAATTCACGCTGTTTACCCAGGCCTTCAATGATGGCGTCTGGATGTTCGGGGTCCGACAGCTCGCCGCGAATCAGATTGCCGGTGAAATACAGCTGTACCGTCAGCACCAGCTGTTCCTGCACGTACATGTCAGCCTTATCCGCAGACAGCTCGATAAAGCTGTCGCGACTGGCTGCGGGTTGGTCCGGGGGTGTTCCGGAAACCACCTCGATGGTGACAGGCGCTGAGGTGGAATCCTTGAACGTGAGTTCCGGTATGGTGAGTGTGCCGGTGCGGGTAGGCGCTAGCTGATACGTCCAGGTGATTTCACCGACCATTTCGTTATTCACTGTTTGCACGCTGTAGCGCTGGTTGCGTGCAATGATCTCGAAATCAGGTTCTACTTTTTCGATATCCGGTGACGGCAATTGCGACAAATCAAAGCTGAACAGGTTGCTCAGATTGATTTCGATTTTCATGGAGCCCTTGACGGTGAGGGTGAGAACCTCGCCCTCATAAAGTTGAGTGCGGTCCGGCTCGGCCGTCAGTTCATTGGCTGACAACGAGCCTGACAGCATGAGCAGAAAGCACAAGAGGGAAGACAGAAGGGTTTTTACCATGGCGTATCGCCCTCGTCGGGTTGGGTCTGGCGCTGTTGATATTGCTGCAGGAACTTCCGTTGGAGCAGGCCGCCTGGGTTGTCCGGAACCCGCCGCAGCCACTGTTCCTGGCCCTGGCTCAGAGGTTGTTCAGTAACCGGCACCGGGGCTTCTCCCTGGGGTTGACCGTCCGCCTGCTGATCCGCTGGCTGAGCATCGGAAGGTTGTTCATCTTCGCCCTCATCCGGCGTTTTCGGTTCCGGTGATCCTTGACCGGGCTCGTCCTGACTGTCCGGGTTCTGTTGTTCCTGGTTTTCCTGCTGCTCGTTCTGATCACCATTCTGGTTGTTGTCACCGGGCTGCGGGTTATCGCCCTGTTGTGACTGGCCGTCCTGGTTGTCTGACTGGTTCTGCTGATCGGAATTCTCGTTCTGATCCTGATTCTGCTCGCCGTTTTGTCCGGATTCCTGCTGTTGCTGGTCCAGCAGTTGTTTCACCAGTTCCTGGTTGAAACGGGCATCTTCATGGTCCGGGTTCTCCGCCAACGCCTGTTCGTAGGCTTCCAGCGCTTCTTCCAGCTTGCCGGCTCTGGCCAGGGCGTTGCCACGGTTATAAGCGCCGGTGGCACCGGGATAATCTGCAAAGGCTTGGATGGCGCCTTCGTAGTTTTCAGAGCGGTACAGGGCGGCGCCACGCCAGCCCGGTTGCTCCAGCTGCTGCGCGGCTTCTGCAGGATCCTGTTTGATCAACGCCGGCCCGCGCTGGTCTTCACGCTGCCACAAGCTACCCCAGTCCAATGCCATCGCCGGCCTGGAGCCCAGGCTCAAAGGTAGCAGCGAAAAAGCCAGTACGACAAAGGCACCCCGGCGCCAGCCCAGCAGGATCAGGGGGACTGACAGCCACAGCACCCAGTAACCGTCGTCCTGCCAGCGATTGATGGTCAGGCCGTCGGCGCTCTCTGCCCATTCACCGGTGGTGTCCGGTTCCAGCTCAAGAGCCCGGATATCTGAATTCCCCAAGGTCAGTTTGTGGCTTTTGCCTCCGGTACTGAGAGCCAGGTTGGCGAGGCCTTCAGGGTCAGCCCTGGCAATGACGATGTTGTTGCCATCCCGGATAAAGCCGCTCCTGGCGAGGGGGATGGGCCCGCCTTCTTCGGTTCCTACCGTCAGTGTGCTCAGGGTGAACGAGGTGGTGCTTAGCCTTTCTTTCACCAGGTTCTGGTAGGTTGATGGTATGTCATCGGCGATCAACAGAATGCGTCCGCGGCCCGGTGCACCGTTCTCAAGCAGGCGAACGGCCTGCTCGATAGCAAGGTCTGTACGGTTGCCCTGGGCGGGCATGATGGTCGGTTCCAGTACGCCCAGCATGGCCTCGATGGTCCGGTGATCCTCGGTGAGAGGTGTCACTACGTGGGCATCGCCGGAGTACACCAGCAGCCCGGTCAGCCCGCCCTGGCGCTCAGCCAGAATGTCCCGGATCTTGCGTTTGGCCAGGGTCAGTCGGTCGGGCTCCACGTCCGTTGCCAGCATGGATAGTGAGAGATCCAGTGCGATCACCAGACTGTCTTCAGGTTGTTTGAGGGGCGTTGGTGCCTGGCGCCAGCTTGGGCCAGCCAGGGCGATTGCCAGTACCAACACGGCCAGACTGAGTGGCAGCAGGGGCGATGAGGTCTTGCCATCCGCCTGCGCACCGCGCCGGCGAATCAAAGGCTGCAATAAGGCCGGTGAAATGTAGCGGCTCCAGCCGGTATCACCCTGTCGCAAGCGATGCTGCACCAGATACAGAAGGGGCAGAGCGAGAATCAGCAGCAGCCAGAGTGGTCTCAGAAAGTGAAAATCAGCCACGGCCGACCTCCGGAGTGTCAGGTGCGCGATAACGGCTGTGGGTCAGTCGGGTAACCAGCAGCGTCAGCCAGATGCCGATAGCGAGCCCGGCCGGCCAGACATACAGGTCCGTCACCGGACGGAAGAACTGACCGTCCTGCTCAAGGGGTTCCAGCTGGTTGATGCTGTCGTAGATCATTTCCAGCTCCGGCAGGCTTCGTGCACGGAAGTACCGGCCGCCGGTCTGTTCCGCCATCCGGGTCAGCAGGTCTTCATCCAGATCCCGCGACGGGTTCACTCGCCGGGTGCCAAGCAGCCCCCTCTGGAGCATGGAGTCCGCACCTATGCCGATGGTGTAGAGCCTCACGCCCGCCGCGTCGGCGATTTCTGTTGCCTTGTCCGGGCTGATCTCGCCGGCGGTATTGGCGCCGTCGGTCAGCATGATAGCGACACGTTGCTCCTGGGGGCGGTCGCGCAGCCGTTTAACGGCCAGGCCAATGGCGTCACCGATGGCTGTCGCCCGACCAGCCATGCCCAGGCCGGCCTCGTTCAGCAGGGTGCGTACGGTTTCCCGATCAAACGTCAGGGGGGCCTGAACGTAGGGTTCTGTGCCGAACAGAATGAGCCCCAGTCGGTCACCTTCCCGCTGATCAATGAAGTCGTCCAGAACCCGTTTAACAGCCTGCAGGCGGTTAATGCTGCGGCCGCGAACCACCATGTCCTGCTCCTCCATGCTTGGCGAAATGTCGACCACCAGCATCAAGTCCCGGCCGGTGACCGGCATTTGTATCTGTTCGCCCACATGCTGTGGCCGGGCGAGTGCCAGAACCAGGCCCAGCCAGGCCGTCAGTAGCAACAATTGGCGCCATCTGGGTGTGGCCTGTCCGCTGGTACTGACGCCTGGCATACCGGACAACCAGTGGCCGACCGGGATAACCGGTGCATCGACAGGCTCGCTTTTTTTCCGGGAGGCCAGAAAAAGCAGAGGCAACAGTGTCAGAACAAGCATCCAGGGGTAGGCAAGGCTGATCATAGTTGTGCCTCCAGCCACCGAGTGGCGAAGGCCAGTGCCTCACGGGGCTCAAGCTCTGGTTTCGGCTGCCACACAGCAGCCACCAGAGCTTCGGCAGCAGGGCGCGAGGCGATGCGGTCTTCAGGCAGGGTTTCCAGCAGAAAACCAACCCACTGGGTTCCGGTCATCGCCTCAGGGTGCCGGTCGGGATGTGTTTGCCGGGCGACGCGTTTCAGCAGGCTGTTGATCTCGCTATACCAGCCGGGCTCTCGCCGGGCCTGCTGCGCCAAACCGGAGAGCTCCGATTTGGCCTGGCGTTTCCACTGGTTGCGCCTGCGATGGCGGTGCCAGTACCAGATCAACACGGCTAGAGCGGTCAGAACCAGAGCCGCAACAATCCACCATCCGGGCGCAGGCGGCCACCAACCTCCAGTGGCCGGCAGATGAATATCCCGCAGTTGTGCCAATGGATCCTGACCATTCATCCGATCCGTCCTCCAGGCCCGAGCAAAAGGCGCAGTGTTTCGGCGGGGTTGTCGTCGGTCATGATGGTGGCCGCTTGCACACCCGAGGTGCGAAAACATTCACGCAGTTGTTGTTCATGGTTCGTGACTTTTTCTTGCCAGGCGCGCTGGAAACCGGGGTTGGCTGCATCGAACCAGACCGGTCCGTCCGGTCCGGCCACGGCGAATCGGCCACTGCTCGGCAGTTCTTTTTCAAGCGGGTCCATGATTCTCAGGGCGCTGACGTTATTGTGTCGAGCCAGAGCTCCCAGAAGGCTGACGGTGTCATGGTTAATCGTCATGAAGTCGCTGATCACGAAAATCCGGCTGCCGGTATGGGCAACACGCCGGGCTTCCGCCAGCGCTGTGTTCAGCCCCGGGCCATCGAGTGGGGACAGGGAAGGTGGTAACCCGGGTTGGTGCTGTTGATGGGCCAGAGTGTCCAGTAATCGTAACAGGGATTTTTTCCTGCGCGCTGGCCGCAGGACTTCCAGCGTTTGATTATTGAACACCAGTCCACCGACCTGGTCTCCCGCCCACAGGGCGAGCCAGGCCAGAAGCGCTGTAACCTGTGCGCATCGTGCCTGTTTGTAGGCCCCGGTGCTGGCGAAGAACAGGGTCGGTCCCAGGTCTGCGATCAGCAGTACCGGGCGTTCTCTTTCTTCTTCATAGAGTTTGGTATGGGGCGACTGTCGCCGTGCGGTCACTCGCCAGTCGATGCTGCGAATATCATCGCCAGGCTGGTACTGGCGCACTTCGGCGAAGGTCATGCCGCGGCCCCGCTGGCGGGACTGTCGCAAGCCCGCCTGCCGGCCCCGTGCCTGTCGCGCTGCGGGCAACTTAAGGGCACGGGCATCGGCCTGAAGCCGTACCAGTCCTTGCAAAGTTACGTGAGTGGTTGCGTCCGGGGTGCCCATGATATCAGGCCGTTACCGGAACCCGGTCGATCAGTCTCTGAAGTACAGCGTCTGCCGTCATTCCCTCGGCTTCCGCCTCGAAGGTCAGCAGAATCCGGTGCCGCAGCACGTCAAATGCCATGGTGCGAATATCGTCCGGAGTGACGTAATCCCGGCCATCCAGCCAGGCCAGTGCCCGGGCGCAGCGATCCAGTGCGATGGTGCCCCGGGGGCTGGCGCCAAAGGCGGTCCAGCGGGCCAGCTCCGGGTCCAGAGCTGCGGCATCACGGGTCGCAAGAATCAAGGCAAGCAGATATTGCTCAACGGGTTCCGCCATAAAGATCCCGGAAATGGCCTGGCGTGCATCCATCACCTGATCCTCTGTTAGACGAACGTCTACGTTCGGGATTCCCTGACGGTAGTCACTGCGCGCAAGGTGCAGAATCTGTCGCTCGGCATCGGCACTCGGATAATCGATCACCACGTGCATAAGGAAGCGGTCGAGCTGAGCTTCTGGCAGCGGATAGGTGCCTTCTTGCTCAATCGGGTTCTGGGTTGCCATCACCATGAACAGTTTGGGCAGCGGGAAGGTCTGCATGCCCACGCTGATCTGGCGTTCGCCCATGGCTTCAAGCAGAGCGGACTGAACCTTGGCCGGCGCACGATTGATTTCGTCCGCGAGCACCAGGTTGTGAAAGATCGGCCCGCGCTGGAATTCAAACAGCCCGGTTTCGGCCCGATAGATTTCGCTGCCGGTGACATCGGAGGGCAGCAAATCGGGGGTGAACTGTATGCGGTGGAAGTCGCCTTCCAGATGGTCGGCCAGGGCTTTTACAGCGGTGGTTTTGGCCAGCCCGGGTGCGCCTTCCACCAGCAGGTGGCCGTCGGCCAACAAGGCAATCAAAAGGCGGTCTACCAGCTTGTCCTGGCCAATGATCCGTTTTGCCAGCTGTGCTCTGAGGGCACCGAAAGTTTGCTGTAACGACATGAGGTCTACTGCTCTTGGTTTCTGAAGGTCCTGTGGCACCGAAGAAATTGCGCCTAAGTAGTTGCCGCAGTTTTGAGGTCTGACCGGCAAAAATCAAGGGTTTGACTATGCTTATGTGACGATGAGCTGATTACGTTTCCTTCACACAAATAACCAGAGGTCGGATATGAATGCGCTGACAATCGCCAGCAAAGAGCAGTTTTTCGAACAACTGGCTGATGCTTTCGCAGAAAAGATTGCGAAGACCGAAGCGAAGAAAGTTGCTGAGTTCGCCCGGTTGCATTATGCCCATATTCCTCTGGAGGAACTTGTCAGTCGAAGGTTTTCGGACACTTATGGAGCCGTCCTGGCTGCCTGGCAGTTTTTGCAGAAGCGCAGCGCAGAAGAGACTCCGGTTTCCGTTTTCAATCCGGACCTTGAAAGTGATGGCTGGCAGTCCACTCACACGGTCATTTTCATTCTCCATCCAAACATTCCGTTCCTGATTGACTCATTGCGTATGGCAATCAATCAGCGGGAGATCGGTACTCATTCGATTCAGCACTCCATCCTGCAGGTTGAGCGGGACAAGTCCGGGAAGCTGAAGAAACTGCACGGTGCGAAGAAGTCGGCTGCCGCCGCCTATGAAGCGTTTATTGTCCTCGAGATTGATCGGCACAGTGACCTGGCCGATCTCGGCAGCCTTGAACAAACTCTGCAGAAGGTGCTGCACGAGGTGCGGATTGCCGTTGGCGATTTCCCGGTGGTTCAGGAAAAGGTCAGTGAAATTGTCAAAGAGCTGGATGCCACCACGGCCGGCATCAGTGCTGAAGATAAGGAAGAGGCCAGAGCCTTCCTGAACTGGCTGACCGAAGATCACTTCACCTTCCTTGGCTACGACGAATACGACTTCGTTAAAGACAAGAAAGGCATGGTTGTGCAGCGGGTAGAGAATTCCGAGCTGGGTATTTTTCGGGTCAATAATGAGCGCCCGGACAAGGTGCGGTTGAACGAGTTGCCTCAGCGCACGCGTCATGAGATGACCCGCACAGACGACATTTTCATCTTCGCCAAATCCGCCCAGCGGTCCCGGGTGCATCGCCCGGCTTATCCGGATTACATCGCGGTCAAAAAATTCAACAGTAAAGGCGAAGTGGTCGGCGAACGTCGTTTCCTCGGTCTCTATACCGCACGGGTTTACAACGAACGCCCCGATGAAATTCCGCTGCTGCGCCGTAAATTCCAGACGGTGATGAGTCGTTCCGGATTCATGCGCCACGATTATGCCGGCAAGGAACTTGAGCAGATTCTCACCCTGTACCCCAGGGACGAGCTGTTCCAGATAGAAACCGAAGAACTGCTGAACGTGGCCAAGAGTATTCTGTACATTCAGGAGCGCCGTCGTATCGAGCTGTTCATGCGCGAGGACGTCTACGGCCAGTTCGTAACCTGTCTTGCGTTCTTCCCCCGCGATATCTACAACACCGAGCTGCGCCTGAAGGTGGAGCAAGTGTTGATAGATCGACTTGAAGCGGAAGACATCGAGTTTGTCACCCACTTCTCTGAATCGCCCCTTGCCCGGGTGCAATTCACCATTCGTGCACCTCAGGTGGAAAACCGCAAGTTGCCGCTGGCGGAAATCCGCGACAAGGTCATCGAGCTCGCTCAGTCATGGCGCGATGGTCTCAATGAAGCTTTGAACGAATCCTTTGGTGAAGAGCAGGGTAACGAGTTCTTCCGTGTGTGGGCGGGCGGCTTCCCGGCCAGCTATACCGAGATGTTCTCGCCTCGGCGGGCCGCGATTGATCTGGAGCACATTGCAGCCGCTGCCCGCAATGATGATCTGGCCATGAGCTTCTACCGGGCCCTGGAGGAAGACGAAAGTACTCTGCATTTCAAACTCTTCTACCCGGACGAGCCGCTGCCGCTGTCTGATGTGATGCCGATTTTCGACAACCTCGGATTTCGGGTGATCGGTGAGCATCCTTTTGAAGTGATCGATCGTACCGGGAAGTCGGTGTGGATCCATGATTTTACTCTTCAGGCCCACACAGGAAATGTTGTCGACATTCACCGCATCCGCCCGATCTTCGAGGAATTGTTCCGCAGAGTCTGGCACGGTGAGGCCGAGAACGATGCCTTCAACCGGCTCATGCTGGCTTCCTACATGGGCTGGCGGGAGATAGCGTTGCTGCGCACCTACGCCCGGTATATGCGTCAGATACGGTTCTCCAATAGCCAGACGTTTATTTCGAACACCCTGGTGAATCACGTCAATCTTGCGAGAATCGTGCTGGAGTATTTTGAGGTGCGCTTCAATCCAGACCGCTTCAAAAGTAAGGGCAAGAGCGCAGCCGCCCAGCAGAAACTCGAGATTGAATTCAATGCGGGCCTGGATGAGGTAGATAACCTCAGTGAAGACCGTGTACTGCGGCTATACCTGGAGTTGATGCAGGCAACCCTGCGCACCAACTATTACCAGCCGGATGCCGAGGGCAAGACCAAGCCCTATATCAGCGTTAAGTTTGATCCGACCCGGATTCCGGACATGCCGCTGCCTATGCCGATGTTCGAAATTTTCGTGTACTCGCCCCGGGTGGAAGGTGTCCACCTGCGCGGGGGCAAGGTAGCTCGTGGCGGATTGCGTTGGTCTGACCGGTTCGAAGACTACCGCACGGAAGTGCTGGGGCTGGTAAAAGCCCAGCAGGTCAAGAACGCCGTTATTGTGCCGGTGGGTGCCAAGGGCGGCTTTGTGGCCAAGCGGTTACCGGACGCCTCGGATCGTGAAGCCTTTCAGGCGGAAGGTATTGCTGCATACAAGACCTTCATCCGGGGCTTGCTCGATATTACCGATAACCTGGTCGATGCCGGCATCCAGCCCCCTGAGCGGGTCATTCGCCATGACGAGGACGACCATTACCTGGTGGTTGCGGCAGACAAAGGCACGGCAACCTTCTCTGACATTGCCAACGGTCTGGCGGCGGAATACAACTTCTGGATGGGCGATGCGTTCGCATCCGGCGGCAGCAACGGCTATGACCACAAGAAAATGGGCATCACGGCCCGTGGCGCCTGGGTGTCTGTTGAACGCCACTTCCGTGAAATGGGCATCAACCCGGCGGTCGATGAGTTCACCGTCATTGGCATCGGTGATATGGCCGGTGACGTTTTCGGTAACGGCCTGCTGTGCTCTGAAAAAGCACGCCTGGTAGCCGCGTTCAACCACATTCACATCTTTATCGATCCGACCCCGGATGCCGCCAGGAGCTACAAGGAGCGCAAGCGTCTGTTTGAGATGCCGCGTTCGGCCTGGACCGATTACGACAGCAAGCTGATCTCCAAGGGCGGTGGCGTATTCAGCCGCAGCGCCAAGTCCATTCCGGTCAGCCCGGAGATGAAGAAGCTGCTGGGCATCAACGCCGATCGTGTACCGCCGAACATGCTCATCAGTCATATCCTGAAGTCAGAGGTGGACTTGCTATGGGTGGGTGGTATTGGCACCTACGTAAAGGGTTCCTCCGAGAGTCATTCGGACGTGGGTGACAAGGCCAATGACGGCTTGCGGGTCAATGGGCGAGAGTTGCGCTGCAAGGTGGTCGGTGAGGGTGGCAACCTGGGCTTCACCCAGTTAGGGCGCATTGAATATGCGTTGAAAAATGGCCGCCTGAATACCGACTTCATCGACAACGCGGGTGGCGTGGATTGTTCCGACCACGAAGTTAACATGAAGATTCTGCTTAACCGCGCGGTGGCCATGGGTGATCTGACCGGCAAACAGCGCAACGTGATGCTGGAAGATATGACCGACGATGTTGCGGCCCTGGTGTTGAAGAACAATTACCGCCAGACCCAGGCCATCAGTATTGCCAGTCTCGATACGGCGCCGCGCCTGGAAGAATACCGTCGGCTTATGAACACCTTCGAGAGCGAGGGTAAGCTCAACCGAAGCCTGGAGTTCCTGCCGGATGACGAAGCCTTGTCGGAGCGCAAGCTGGCCAAAAAGGGACTGACCCGGCCGGAGCTTTCGGTACTGATCTCCTACGTAAAGGGCGATCTCAAGCAGACCCTGATTGACAGCAGCTTGCCGGACAACCCGTTGCTGGAAGGCGAAATGTACAAAGTGTTCCCGAAGGAACTCACCAAAAAGTTCAAAAAGGAACTGGGTGAGCACCAGTTGCGCCGGGAAATTATTGCCACTCAGATTGCCAACGACATGGTAAACCATATGGGTATTACCTTTGTTGAGCGCCTGAGTCAGTCAACCGGCGCCGATGCTGCCTCTATTGCGCTGGCGTGGATTATCGCCCGCGATGTCTTCCGCATTGATAACTGGTGGGACCGAATCGAGGCGCTGGATTATCATGTTCCGGCCAAAGTGCAAATGGACCTGATGCAGGATCTGATGCGTTTGATGCGGCGCTCTGTACGCTGGCTGCTGCGCAATCGTCGTGCCGAACTCAACATACAGAGCCATATGGAGCGTTTTGCCGACAGCGTATGGGCGATCACCTCCAACCTCCCGGAATATCTGGGAGAGCAGGCCCGGGGCAACTGGGAAAACCGCAACCAGGATCTGGTGGCTGCGGGTGTGCCAAAAGAGTTGGCGGCGGTGCTGGCCGGTACCGGCTATCTGTACTCATCGCTGGGTATCATCGAAGCCAGGGAAGCCACCGGAATGCCGCTCAAGACTGTGGCGAACCTTTACTACGATCTGGGGGACAGGCTGGACCTGACCTGGTTCGCCAACTCCATTGCGGTGCTGACCCCCAGTTCCCACTGGCAGGCACTGGCCCGGGAAAGTTTCCGGGAAGATCTGGACTGGCAGCAGCGGGCGCTCACCACCGGTGTGTTGAAGCTGGCCAATAAGCCGGAAAGAGTGATGGAGAGCGTTGAGAACTGGCAGCAGAAGAACCAGCACATGATTGAGCGCTGGAACGCCATGCTTGCAGAGCTTAAAGGTGTTCGGGAGCCTGAGTACGCCATGTACTCGGTCGCGTTGCGGGAACTGCTGGATCTTGCACAAAGCACGATGCACCAGTATCCGGAGGCTACAGCTGCCGGAGATCTGACAGCCGGTTGAATAGCAGGTGACGCTGAAGAGCAGTCTTTGTTAAAAACTGTCAAAAAATCGTGATGAGTGTCACCTGTTGGCCCCGGGCAGCGTCACAGAAGGGCGCCTCCCTCTCTGATACAGTAAGTCCTGTATACGTGAGGGAGGTAATACCATGAAAGAACTGATGCAAAAAGCTCTGAGTGCGCTGGGGGCTCGCAGGAATGAAGGTTCTGCCATGGAAGGTTCCAGTTCAGAGCGGAAGCGCTCTGAGGCCCGGCCCGCAGAAGACTGGGGAATGTCCCCGGAAGACGCGCTAAGGGTTGGCACAGTGGCACAATATAAGTAATCCTTCAGCCACTCTTCTGTTCAGGCCCCGGTGGCCGCACTATCCTGTGAGAAGCCCTGATCATGCCCCCGAGGCAGACGCAGGGCTTTTTTCCGGTTAGCATACGCCGTTTCAGCACCACCTATGGGCCGGCTCACCATGTCTTCACTCCCCAATACCCACGAAGTTCTGCTCCGTAATTCTCAGCTGCTTGACGGGCATACAGCCTTGCTCGGTGTCGCCGATCCCGCGCTGTTGCCGCAATGCCCGTCGCCCGGACTGGCCATGACCGAGCATGCGGGCGTATTTCAGACACTGACTGTCCACACAGACTGGCAAGTTTGCTTTGGCTACGAATCGGATGGGCTGCAAGCTGGCAGCTTTGATGCCGTGGTTGTGTTCCTGCCCAAGGCCCGTGCCGAACTGGAGCTGAGGCTGGCGATGGCGCGTTTCCTGGGTCGCCAGGGGGCCCGTGTGGTCATGATCGGCGAGAAAAAAGAGGGTGTTTCCGGGGGCGCCAAACAGTTCCTGAACGCCGTGCCAGATGCCATCAAAGCTGACAGTGCCCGCCATTGCCAGGTTTGGACGGGTACCAACAGTCAGCCACAACAAACATTCAGCCTGGCGGACTATCTGGCTTGGACGACCGTGTCGTGTGCCGGCGTTGAAATTTCGGTTGCGGGTTTGCCCGGTGTGTTCAGCGAAGGGGAGCTGGATGGCGGCACCCGGCTGCTGTTGGAAAACCTGGCAGAAAAACCGCTGACCGGCGCGAAGGTGCTGGATTTTGCATGTGGTGCTGGCGTTATTGGTACCTGGTTGCAGGCATTCCGGAAAGCGGCCGGAGCCGAACCTGGAGTGGTCGACGGCCTGGATGTGCAGGCTCAGGCGGTCGCCTGTGCGAAGGCAACCTATGCCCAAGCCGGTGCCTGTGGAGAGATTTATGCCGCCGATGGTCTCGCCAACCTGGAAGGGCGGTGGCAGTCGGTGGTGACCAATCCGCCGTTCCATACGGGCGTGAGAACCGACACTTCCATGACCGAGCAGTTTATCCGGCAGGTGGCTAGGCATCTGGTCCCGGGTGGCGAGCTGCGCCTGGTAGCTAACAGCTTTCTACCCTATGAGGCGCTGCTTCAGCGGTTTATCGGCCCTGTACAGAAGCTGGCGCAAGACAAGCGGTTTACCGTGTATCGCGCTTTTCAGCGTATGCCCCGCTGAAAATCAGTCATAAAAAAACCCCTGGGGTAAGGGGCAAAAAAATCATGTCCGGAAAACTGCGTGTCAGCCGGCGAATGCGCCGGATAATCTGACCGGAAAGGGTTTTCGGCGTGAACATCGTTAACTTAGGGTTAATTTCTAGAGTAATCAGCCTAAAATTCGCAATTTTTATGAAAGCTGCGACTGGATGCCCGAAATGACAAGTGAAGTGCTGGAATTTGCCGGACAACAACTGACATTGGCTCGACCGGGCAATGACGGTCAGGTACTCAGGGCCTGGGATGCGGCCGATGAACTGTTGCTGGAGGAAGCCCGTCTGTGGGTCACCGCGAAAAGCCGGGTGCTGGTGGTGGATGACCAGTTCGGAGCGCTGACACTCGGGCTTTCTGACCACGCACCGGTGTCAGTGGCCGACAGTGCCGCTCTTGATAAGGCCTTGACAGCCAATGCGGCCCGCAATCCTGACCGACCGGTGCCGGTATCACCTTGCAGCTGGCTTCACCCGCCAACAGGGTCATTCGATCTGGTGGTGATGCGAATTCCCCGGCAAGCGGAATACCTGGCCTGGCTGCTGCGCTGGGTGAACGGCGTGCTGGCCGAGAATGGTTGTTTGTTGGCTGGTGGCATGATCAAACACTTGCCTGACCGAAGCGTGGACGTTTTTTCCGCTGCGGTGGCTACCGAAGCGGTATTGCCGGCCAGGAAGAAAGCCCGGGTTGTGGTGTGTCGGCGGGGTGGTGAACGCCTGGACAACTGGGCAGGCACCTGGAAAGGCTATAACGCGCCGCTGGTCCCTGTTGCAGTGGAGGCGATGCCCGCCGTTTTTGCCAGAGACCGGCTGGATATTGGTACGCGGGAACTGCTGCCTCTGATAACGCCGTCCGTCAGGGCGTCGTCGGCAGGTGCCAGAGTTCTTGATCTGGCTTGCGGTAACGGCGTTCTGGGGCTCACGGCGCTGGCGAGCCGGTTGGATGTTGATGTAGATTTCAGTGACGTATCGAGCCAGGCCATTGCCAGTGTTCGGCGCAACCTCGAGCGGAGCGGGTATCTGGCGCGAGCACAGTTACACCACAGTGACGGTATCTCCAGCGATTGCTCGCAATACCCGCTGATACTGCTGAACCCACCGTTTCACGAAGGGGGTGTGGTGGGCGACCACATTGCGCTCAGATTGTTCAGCGATGCGGCCCGGCACCTGGCACCCGGCGGCCGATTGTTGATGGTTGGCAACCGGCATCTGGGGTATCACAAAACGCTGAAACGGTTCTTCCGGAAGGTCGAACAACGGGCAGCCAGCCCGCGCTTTGTGGTCTTTGAGGCGGCGCAACACGACGACTGTTAAACGGCAGAAGCGGGGCGGTCATAACCCATCCGGGCCAGGGTGTCGACGATGGTCTGGGTCTGACTATCAACTTCAATGTTGACCATTTGGCCCTGCTCAATGGTGCCGAAGGTGGTGGCGCGGAGGGTTTCCGGAATCAGGTGCACGTTAAAACGGTTGCCGTCTACCTCGCCGATGGTCAGGCTGGCGCCGTTGATCGCAATATAGCCTTTTGCGAACACATACTTTACCCAGGCTTCAGGTACTTCGAACCAAAGGGTGACGTTGTTCTCCGGTCGGATGATCTCCGCCAGGCGTGCGGTGGTGTGGATGTGGCCACTGAGCAGGTGACCGCCAATTTCGTCACCAATCCGCGCGGCCCGTTCGAAATTGACGGTGTCTCCGGCGTTCAGTGAGCCCAGCGTGGTCAGGCGAAGTGTTTCCTGCATGGCGTCGAAATAGAGTGTTGCGCCCTCCTGGCGGGTAACGGTCAGGCAGGTGCCATTGATGGCGACCGAGGCACCGATGGTCACGCCGTTTACCTTGTCTTCAGGGAACTCGATCACCAGGGTGCTTAATCCCGGTGCCGCCACTATGTCGGTCACTTTGGCAATGCCCTGAACGATACCGGTAAACATAACCTTTCTCCTGAAGTGCAGTGAATGCCGCAAGGATACCGGTGGCCGTGCCGGTTGCCAAGAAAGGCGGGTTTTGACCGGCAGGCTTTGCTACTCTCAAGTAATGCCGGGCAAGGCCGTTACCCGGTTTAACGGGCCATCACGACAGGGAGCATCATGGCTGAAAATCCCGCAACAGCAAAAGTCGGCGACGCAGAAGCGCCGGCGGCACAACTCCGTCCTGGCAGAGCGGCAGATCCCATGCCGGCTCCGCAAGCGCAGAGTGGCGATGCCGCGGCTGAGCCCGGGAAGCTGCCTGCGGCGCGTCAACCGACCGATCGGGATGAAACTGACGGGCAAAAAGAGGCCGGGGCTGACTCAGGCCCGGCGAACGAAAACGCGAACGCTGAGTCTGAGTCGGATATTGAGCAGGCATTGGCGGAGTCCCGGCAGCGCAAACTGAGGCTTATGTTGCGCCAATGTGATCGCGTCTTGCTGATGGATTTTGATCTGCTTTCAATGGCCGATTGGCCCGACAACTACCGCCTGGCGGCAGCCCGACGTAGCCGGGACCTATGGGTACTGTCAGCGATGATTGCCGCCACCATTTTCCTGAGCGGCCTGACCGGGTTCGTGCCTGCGTGGATTGCCGGGGGTGGCTTTGGTGCGTTTGTGATCATTCTGCTATTGGGCGTGCCGTTTATTCGCCGTATTTATACCTCAAAGCCCTCGCACCTGGATCTTGTTATGCAGCGTCAGCGCATGCTGCGGGATGCCCGAAAACACGTAGAACACCTGGAAGGTAAAGACGGGCTGATCTGGCAATGCGCACGCATGGCCGAGTACAACCCTGGCTTACGTCACAGCCGGTTCAGCGATCTGGTGCAGTTGTCTGAGCAGAGAGTGTTGCCGCGTTTCATGACTCGGCGGGAGCATTTGCGGCTCTACCTGATCTATTTGCTGGAGGCTGAAAAAGCCTATAACCGTGTTCAGCAGGCATTTTTTGAAGGTAACCAGCAAGCGATCGATAAAGGCTGGCAAGGGGTTGCGGCTGCACCAGAACCGCGCGCTTGACATTGACAGTGCTCAAACGTATGTTTCAAACAGACGTTTGCTAGAGGCACTGACAATATCATGGCGCAGTCTGATACCGTTGATCGCATCCTGGATGCTGCCGAAGAGTTGTTCGCCGAGCGAGGATTCTCGGAAACTTCCCTTCGTATGATCACCAGTAAGGCTAAAGTAAATCTGGCCGCTGTCAATTATCACTTCGGGTCGAAAAACGCACTTATTCATGCGGTGTTCGCGCGTTTCCTTTCGCCTTTTTCGGCAACGCTCGAGACGGCGTTCGATGAGCTGGAGGAAAAGTGCCAGGGCAATCCGCCTACCCTGAACCAGACCCTCTGGGCACTGACCGAAAGCGCGGTGCGCATGCCTCAGCGTAACGAGAAGGGTATTTCCATTTTCATGCGCCTGCTGGGCCTTGCCTACACCCAGTCTCAGGGTCATCTGCGCAAGTTCCTGGAACAGGAATACAGTCAGCCTTTTGGCCGTTTTATGCGGCTTCTCAAGGAGGCAACCCCCGAGCTTTCATCGGTAGACAGATACTGGCGAATTCAGTTCATGTTGGGCGCAACGGCCTTTACCATGTCCAGTAGTGATGCTCTGATCGGCATTCTCGAAAACAAGCTGGGGGTGGAAACGTCTGTTCAGGAAATCGCCGCCCGATTGGTGCCGTTCCTGGCAGCGGGTATGAAGGCGCCTGATAAAATCCTGATACCGCCCTCAATCAAAGGTGTTACGGTTGCCTGAGCTCCCCGGCCTCGGGTAGGCTTCCCTCTGGTTTTCGCCGGAGGGAGTCGCACTTCTTGAGTACTCCATGGCCCTCAGGGGCATACATCATCATTAACATTGCCGATCAGGCTCTGAAACTGTGTACTGCGGACGATCAGGTTCTGGTCAGCTATCCGGTGTCGACAGCGCTTCGTGGCGCCGGTGAACAAGATGGCAGTGGCTGCACTCCCAGAGGGGAGCATTACGTCCGCGCCAGGATTGGTGGTGGTCAACCCGTAAATGCAGTCTTCCGGGGTCGGCGGCCAACGGGCGAGGTCTATACGGCCGAACTGGCCCGGGCACACCCTGATCGGGACTGGATTCTCACCCGTATTCTCTGGCTTTGTGGTCGGGAGTGGGGGCGAAACCGGGGGCCTGGTGTCGATACCTTCCGACGATTCATATACATTCACGGTACGCCAGATACCGAGCCGATGGGGATTGCCCAATCCCATGGGTGCATTCGCATGCGCAATGAAGATCTGGTCGAGCTTTTCGAGCGAGTGCCGGCCGGCGCACGCGTTGTCATCGAGTAAACAGACGGATTCAGAGGAACAGGATGATTGGCGAAATGTTGGGTGTGGTGAACGGCTGGATTGATCAGTTCGGGCTGTTATCGGAGGGCTGGCGGGCCGGCGTGCTGATCTTCTTGCTGGTGCTGGGTACCGCAGTGGCTGCCTTCGTTGTCAGTCGGGTTGTGGAGTACCTGGAAAAGAAATTCGGCAACACCAATAACCTTTGGGACGATGCCATCCTGCATGCGTCTCGAAAGCCACTGGTGGCTTTCATCTGGTTACAGGGCGTCTATTGGGCGGCTGAGGTTGCTCACCATTTCTCCGAAGCAGAAATCTTTACTGCGAATGGGACCCTGCTGCAAATAGGGTTTATGTGGGTGCTGGTTTGGGCGTTGTTCGGGGTGGTGAAGCAGGTAGAGAAGATTCTCACCTCGCCAGTCAAGATGCGCAAACCCATGGATTTCACCACTGTAAATGCCATCAGCAAGCTTCTGCGGGCCGTCATTGTCATCACTGCGGTGCTGACTGCATTGCAGACCATGGGTTTCAGTATTTCCGGCGTTTTGGCCTTTGGTGGCGTGGGTGGCATTGCCGTAGGTTTTGCTGCCAAGGACCTGCTGGCTAACTTTTTCGGTGGGTTTATCATCCATCTGGACCGTCCGTTCAAGGTGGGTGACTGGATCCGGTCGCCAGACCGCAATATCGAAGGCACGGTGGAGCACATCGGCTGGCGTCTGACCACCATTCGCACGTTCGACAAACGACCTTTGTACGTCCCGAACGCCACCTTTACCACGATTGCGGTAGAGAATCCGTCGCGTATGACCAATCGGCGCATTTCTGAGACCATCGGCATTCGCTACGCCGATGTCAGCGCCATGACGAAAATTGTTGATGAAATCCGGGACATGCTGAAGAACCATGACGAGATCGATACCAATCAAACGCTGATCGTGAACTTCCTGGCCTTCAACGCTTCCTCTCTGGATATCATGGTCTACACCTTCACCAAGACCACCCAGTGGGTGCGTTTCCATGAAATCAAAGAAGATGTGCTGTTGAAAATCAGCAACATTATCGAAGGCCATGGCGCTGAAGTGGCATTCCCGACCCGCACCCTGCATTTGCCGAAGGGGGTTAAGGTCAGCGGCGCCGAACGCAATCGGGAAGGTAATGGCCAGGAAGCTCAAGAGCCCGATTCCGGCGATGATAACGCCGAGAGCGATACCCAGACCGGAGAAAAAGCATGACTCAGAGCCCTGCCAACTTACCCGTCGGAATCATTGGTGGAACCGGCCTGACCAGTCTGAGTAACCTGGAGATCGTCGGTGACGAGGCCGTCTCTAACCGATGGGGTGAGCCTTCAGACAAACTGGTGCACGGTCGCCTGGGCGATCAGTCAGTGGTATTTCTTGCGCGCCACGGAAACCCCCACCGCATACCGCCCCATGAGGTGAACTACCGGGCGAACCTGCAGGCTCTTTATGATGCCGGTGTGCGAACGGTGGTTGGCGTTAACGCGGTAGGTGGTATCCATCACCAGATGGGCCCGGCCCACGTGGTGATTCCGGATCAGTTGATCGATTATACCTGGGGCCGGGCGAGTACCTTCTTTGAAGGTGAGCTGGAGCACGTCACCCACATTGATTTTACGCACCCCTACGATCAACAAGGTCGTGAGCTGCTGGTGTCAGCCGCCCGGGCGTTGAAGGTGGATTTTTCCGACTTTGGCGTTTACGGCGCAACTCAGGGGCCAAGACTGGAAACGGCGGCGGAGATACGTCGGATGGAGCGGGATGGCTGCGACCTGGTTGGCATGACAGGCATGCCCGAGGCCGTGCTGGCGGCCGAGCTGGGCATGCGGTACGTGTGTTTGGGGTTGGTGGTGAACTGGGCTGCCGGAAAGTCGGACCACATCATCACCATGGCGGAAATTGAAGCGGCCATCGAGCAGGGTATGACCGGCGTTAAGCGGATTCTTGAGCGCTCAATGGCCGGTCTGGGTCAATTGGGTCCGCTGCCTACATCTTCTTGAAGAACACCAGCACGCCAATCGTGGGGGAATCAATAAAATGGATTTCCTCACTGCGCATGCGCCGGGTTTCTCTTATCCAGGTGACCAGTTCTACCGGTGTGGGCGCGGCCACTGCCGGTTGAATACCACCCGCAATACTCCCCTGAGTGGCGTCAGCAGATGGCTGCAGTGCCTGGCTGGTCTCTTCTGGAGTGGTGTCAGGCGCAGAGGCGTCGCCGTCCGCCGCCAATTCAAACTCGTCTTGCGGTGCCGTACCCTGTTGCCAGTGGTTGAGGTGAACGCCCACGTGGAGGTAACGCTTCCGGTCAATGTCGATATGGCCTTCGACCGCTTTTTGCCGGGCACCTGTCAGCCAGTCTCCAACCGCTACCCGTAAAGGAGCGCCATCGTAGTTGGGGGGAAAGCTCTGGTACCAACCCGCTGCCGCCAGTACACGGTAATTTCCGCTGTTCTCCAGGCGACCCGCCGCCCGGCCAAGGTGCAGCTCGTTAACACCGGTGAGCTTCAGATCTGAGCTCCGGCTGCCGCTGGCGTCTTCCACCCAAAGGGCCCTGGAGGATTCAATGGCTGGCTCAACCTGCTTTCCAGACATGTTTTCCTCAACTGCGGCCGGATCAACCAGCCGTTGCAGAATGACGATTTCCGCACGGTAGAAGTCCTCGGGGTTGCCTTGTGCCAGTGCTGAGCCCGCGGGTGCGAGTGTGATGGCGAGGGTCAGGGCAGCACCCGTCAAAGTGGTTCGTGAACGGCGATCAATGGCGTGCAAGTGTTTCACTCCGGCTGAATCTGGTTGGCTCAGGAGGCTCGGGCTTTTCTGGCTTTCGGGCCAAGCTCGGTGAGCATGTCTGCGATGGCATCGAGTTTACCACCGGTTGAATCATCATTCAGCCGGAAGCGGAAGCTGTTAGCGCCTTCCAGGCGATAGGTGTCCGGCGCGGATTGCACTTTTTTAACCAGCGTTAACGGATCAACCGGTGTGGTGGCGCCGAATTCCAGTCGCACCCACTCCTTGCCAGCGTCCACTTTGACGATGCCCAAAGCTTCAGCCATCAATCGAAGCTGGGTCTGGCGGATCAGATTCTTGGCAGGCGCCGGTAATAATCCGAAGCGGTCAATCATCTCAACCTGAAGTTCTTTTAATGCATCTTCCTCTTTGACGCTGGCAATGCGCTTATACAACATCAGCCGGTTGTGGACATCCGGCAGGTAGTCATCCGGAATCAGTGCCGGAATACGCAGATTCATCTCGGTGCCGTGGCTCAGAGGCAATTCTGCATTCGGAGTGCGGCCGTCGCGGATGGCTTTCACTGCTTCATCGAGCAACTGCATGTACAGCGTGAAACCGATGCTTTCGATCTGGCCACTTTGTTCCTCGCCCAGCAGTTCGCCGGCGCCCCGTATCTCGAGGTCGTGGGTGGCCAGCATGAAACCGGCGCCGAGATCCTGAGCTTCTGATATCGCGTCCAGGCGTTTCTTGGCATCGCTGGAAATACTCTTGGGTGGCGGTGTCAGCAAGTATGCGTAGGCCTGGTGGTGGGAGCGGCCAACCCGGCCCCTCAGCTGGTGCAGCTGAGCCAGGCCGAACTTGTCGGCCCGTTCAATAATGATGGTGTTGGCGCTGGGCACGTCGATGCCGGTTTCAACAATGGTGGTGCACACCAGCACGTTGAAGCGCTTGTGGTAGAAGTCTGACATGATCTGTTCGAGCTGGCGCTCCCGCATCTGGCCGTGGGCCACGCCCACCCGGGCTTCCGGAATCAGCCGGCGCAGATCTTCGGCGGTCTTCTCGATGGTCGACACATCGTTGTGCAGAAAGTACACCTGGCCACCCCGCAGGATTTCCCTCAGAATGGCTTCTTTCACCATGGCGTCGTCGCGCTGGCGTACAAAGGTTTTCACCGACAGTCGTCGCGCTGGCGGCGTGGCAATAATGGACAGATCCCGCAGGTGGCCCATGGCCATGTTCAGGGTACGGGGAATGGGCGTGGCGGTCAGATTGAGCATGTCGACTTCGGCCCGCAGGGATTTCAGCTTTTCCTTTTGCTGTACACCAAACCGGTGTTCCTCGTCGATGATCACCAGGCCCAGGTTCTTGAACTTCACATCGCCCTGCAGCAATTTGTGGGTGCCGATCACAATGTCAGCCTGGCCTTCTTCAATGGCGGCCATGGCCTTGCTGGTCTGGCTGCTGCTACGGAATCGGCTGAGCAGTTCGATTGATACCGGGGTATCGGAGAACCGGTCCCGGAAGGATTCGTAATGCTGCTGTGCCAGCAGGGTAGTGGGCACAAGCACCGCCACCTGCTTGCCAGACCAGGTGGCCAGGAACGCAGCGCGCATGGCCACTTCGGTTTTGCCAAAGCCGACATCGCCACATACCAGGCGGTCCATCGGTTGTTCGCTGGTCATGTCTTCGAACACAGACTGAATAGCGACCTGCTGATCCGGGGTTTCTTCAAACGGAAATCCGGCGGCAAAGGCCCGGTAAGCCTCTTTCGGGTCTTCAAACTGGAACCCTTTGCGGGCTTCACGGCGGGCGTAGACATCCAGCAGCTCTGCCGCGGTATCGCGGATTTTCTCCAGCGCCTTCTGTTTGGCGTTGCTCCAGCGATCGGTGCCCAGTTTGTGCAATGGTGCGTGTTCTTCATCCGTACCGGCATAGCGGGAGATGAGATGAAGGCTGGAAACGGGCACGTAGAGCTTCGAGCCGCCGGCGTATTCCAGAGTCAGAAACTCGTTGGACTCGCCCCCGGCGCTGATGGTTTCAAGCCCTTTGTAGCGCCCGACACCATGGTCAATGTGTACAACAGGCGATCCGACTCTCAGCTCGGAGAGATCCCGGTAGCCGGCGTCATCCACCTCGGTGGGTTTGTCTCTGCGGCGGCGCTGAAGTACCCGCTCGCCAAACAGTGCGGTTTCGGTAATCAGTGCCAGGTTCTGTTCCGGCAACATCATGCCCTGTTCCATCGGAGCGATGGTAATGGCAAGGGTGGTGTCTTGCTGCTCGAGAAAGGCCTGCCAGTTCGCCACGGTAGCCAGTTTCAGCTTGTGATCGCCAAGATTTTCAATCAGGGCTTCTCGGCGCCCGGACGATTCCGCGCAAATCAGCACACGCCCGGGAAACGCCTTGATGAACCGTTTGAGTTTTCCTGCCGGGTCAGCCGCTCGACCGTCCATGGCGATGTCCGGGAGAGCATCAGCGCCGCAATTTGATGTGCCCGCCCCCGTTGTGGCCTCAGGTGTGCAGGTTACTCTGGGGTATCGCTTGAATTGCCCGAACACTTCGTCTTGTTGCAGAAACAGCTTGCCTGGCGGAAGGATGGGGCGCAGCCGGTCGTGCCGCCGGTCCTCGTGCCGGGTCCGGGTTTCTGTGTCAAATGCTTCGACAGCATCGTTCAGGCCGTCGGCGGTGAACATCAGCGTTGACGCGGGTAGATAATCGAACAGAGTGGCGGTTTCATCAAAAAACAGCGGCAGATAATACTCGATGCCCGGCGGTGTGATGCCGTTGCTGACATCCTGGTAAACCGGTGAATCCTTATCCGAGTGGGGGAAGTGTTCAAACCATCGGTTGCGGAACCCGGACCGGGCTTCCTTGTGCCAGGGGAATTCGTGCGCCGGCAGCAATTCGATCTGATCAATGCGGTCTATAGAGCGCTGGGTCTCTGGGTCGAAGGTTCTCAGGGTGTCGATTTCGTCATCGAACAGGTCTATCCGGTAGGGCAGGTTAGAGCCCATGGGGTAGATGTCCAGGATTGCACCGCGAACGGCGTACTCACCGTGTTCGTAAACGTTCTCGGCGTGATGATAACCGGCGGCCTCCAGTTGCAGGCGCCAGCTTTCGATGTCGAGTGTCTGACCGGTTTTCAGCAGCAGGGTGTTGCCCTGCAGGTAACTGGGTGGCGCCAGTCGGTGCATCAGGGTGCGAGCCGGGACGACCAGGATGCCGTGACGCGTTGATGGCAGACGGTGCAGTGTGCGAATTCGGCGTGAGGTGATGTCCTGATGAGGTGAGAACAGGTCGTAAGGCAGGGTTTCCCAGTCCGGCAATGACAGCAGTTCAAGGCCGTCATCGCTGACCGTGGCACCGTCTTCCTCGGGAGGCAGGTTCAGGAAAAAACGGATGGCCTGTTCCAGTCGGATTGCATCAGCTGTGCTGCGGGTGACCACCAGTGTCAGGCCCTTGTGGGCTCTGGCACTCTCGCAGATGGCCAGGGCATCGCTGCAGCCATGCAATTGGCCCCACTTTCTGTGGTCCGAAGGTTGTTCCGGTGCCGCGGGCGCAATCAGCGTGTCGGTTGCAAACGGGCGGGCTGAACCTTGAGGCATGAGTGGGGAAATCTCCTGAGTTGGCGCATCTGGGATAGAAAGCGGCATTATTCTAGCGCCCGGTGGTGACAGTGTCATGGCCGGGTAGCCAAAGGTGGGTCAGAAACCTATTTGCCGTCGGGCCTGTTAAGTTGGATAATGTGCGCCTCAAATTATTCCCAGTGCTATACGAGGTTCCAACCGTGAGTCACGAACAAATCAACGAGCACCTGTCCAACTGGATGGATAGAGAGTCCACCGCGGAAGCCATGATCCCGCTGATTGGCCGTCTGTACCGCAAGAACAACGTTGTTACGTCTGTTTACGGCCGGGCGATCATTAATCAGTCGGTCATTGATATTATCCGCGCCCACCGTTTTGTTCGTCAGGTTGAGAATAGCGAGCTGTCTGTTCACGACACCCTGCCCATTCTGCAGGCAATGGACGAAATGGAACTGGGTCGTGCCCACGTCGATATTGGCAAGCTGGCGGTTAAATTCAAGGCGGAAGGCGGCGACCTGACCGAATTCCTCAAGCGTGAAATCGGACCGGTAGTTGGTCAATATTCGAGCCAGCCGGAGCGTGATGCCCGCAACGAAACCAAAGACGTTGTTTTGTACGGTTTTGGTCGGATCGGTCGTCTGCTGACCCGTATTCTGGTGGAAAAGGCCGGTGGCGGTAATGATTTGCGCCTGCGCGCTATCGTTGTTCGCAAGGGCGGCGCGGAAAATGATCTGGAAAAGCGAGCGAGCCTTCTGCGTCGTGACTCCGTACACGGTCCTTTTGATGGCAGTATCACGGTCGATCAGGAAAACAGCGCACTGATTGCCAATGGTAACTTCATTAAGGTGATTTATTCTGACGGTCCGGACAAGGTGGATTACACAGAGTACGGAATCAACAACGCCATTGTGGTGGATAACACCGGCATCTGGCGTGACGAAGCTGGCCTGGGCCTGCACCTGAAGTCCAAAGGTGTCAGCCGGGTGATCCTGACAGCGCCGGGCAAAGGCGATATCAAGAACATTGTTTATGGAATCAACAATGACTGGATCACCGACGAAGACACGATCCTGTCGGCCGCTTCCTGCACCACCAACGCCATCACCCCGGTGCTGAAGGCGATCAATGACGAATACGGCATTGAGGACGGTCACGTTGAAACCGTACACTCGTACACCAACGACCAGAACCTGATCGATAACTACCACAAGGGCAGTCGTCGTGGTCGTAGTGCCGCGTTGAACATGGTTATCACCGAGACCGGTGCCGCCAAGGCCGTTGCCAAGGCTTTGCCGGAACTGAAAGGCAAGCTCAGCGGTAACGCCATTCGCGTTCCCACGCCGAACGTGTCCATGGCCATCCTGAACCTGAATCTCAAGTCCGAAGTTGATGTTGAGAAAGTGAACGATTACCTGCGTGATATGGCGCTTCACTCCGAACTGCAGAAGCAGATCGATTTCGTGAATTCGCCCGAGGTGGTCTCTACCGACTTCGTAGGTTCCCGTCATGCCGGTATCGTGGACGCTCAGGCGACCATCGCCAACGGCAAGCGCCTGATTCTGTACGTATGGTACGACAATGAGTTTGGCTACAGTGCCCAGGTTATCCGTTGCGTTAACCAGATGGCGGGTGTGAGCTATCCGATTTTCCCGAAGCGCGCCCGCGACTAAAGTCGTAGGCCCGGTCAGGGCGACATAGTTAAAGAAGCCCCGGTAACGCGAGTTACCGGGGTTTTTTCGTACTTTCGAGTGACAAAACCATTTTGGTTACCGGTGGAAATAGGTTTCCTTAATCTCTATAATTAGCGCGATTTTGGGTATGTCTGGCACCCCGTTTCTCACCGTTCCTGGGCCACTGGGGGCCGGACGTTAAAATCCACAGAATAGTTTCTGATGATTGGATGAGGCTAATGATCAAGATCAAAAAAGGCCTGGCTCTTCCCATCAGCGGCGCTCCCGAACAGACCATTACGGAAGGCAAACCGATTCGCCATGCGGCGCTCATCGGTTTTGACTACCACGGCATGAAGCCGACTATGGCTGTGAAAGAGGGAGACCGTGTCAAGCGCGGTACGCTGCTGTTCACGGACAAGAAGACCGAAGGCGTTCGTTACACCTCACCGGCTGCCGGTGTGGTGAAAGAAATCAATCGCGGTGATCGTCGTGTGTTCCAGTCCGTTGTCATCGAAATTGATGGTGACGAGGCGGAAACCTATGCCCGTTATAACGATTCGGATCTCGCCGGCCTGGAACGCCAGCAAGTAGTAGATAACCTGATTGAGTCCGGCCTGTGGACAGCGTTCCGCACCCGGCCATACAGCAAGGTTCCTGCTATTGACTCCACTCCGAACTCCATTTTTGTTTCCGTAATGGACACCAATCCGCTGGCGGCGGACCCGACGGTGATCATTGGCGAGAACAGCAAGGCCTTCGAAAAGGGTCTGACCATTATCTCCCGCCTCACCAACGGCAAGGTGTTTGTTACCGGCAAGCCGGGCGCAAATGTTGCTGTACCCAAGGCCGACAACATTGAAGTGCATCAGTTTGACGGTGTGCACCCGGCCGGCAACGTGGGCACCCATATCCATCATCTGGACCCGGTGTCAGCCAGTAAAACGGTCTGGTCCATCAATTACCAGGACGTTATCGATATCGCCAAGCTGTTCGAGACCGGCGAAGTGCCGGCAGAACGCATTGTCGCAATCGGTGGCCCGAAAGCTCTGAAGCCTCGCCTGGTGCGTACCCGTCTGGGTGCCAACCTGCAGGAGCTGCTGGATGGCGAAGTGGCGACTGACTGCCAGGTTCGTGCTGTCTCCGGTTCTGTGTTCGGCGGTCGTCGTGCGGAAGGCCCCTGTGCCTACCTCGGTCGTTTTGCCAATCAGGTATCGGTGCTGGAAGAGGGCAATAAGCGCGAGTTCATGGGCTGGCTGTCTCCGGGCGCCAACAAGTTCTCTGTGCTGAACATCTATTTGTCCAAACTTGCAGGCGGCAAGCTGTTCAACTTCACCACCACAACGAACGGTAGTGAGCGCGCTATGGTGCCGGTTGGCGCCTATGAACAGGTCATGCCCCTGGATATCCTGCCAACGCAGTTGCTGCGGTCACTGATTGTTGGTGATACCGAAATGGCACAGAAGCTGGGTGCCCTGGAGCTGGACGAAGAAGATCTCGCGCTGTGCACATTCGTGTGCCCCGGCAAATATGAATACGGTCCGATTCTCCGTGAGAACCTGACCCGAATCGAGATCGAGGGCTAATACGATGGCGATCAGACAGTTTCTCGATGGAATCGAGCATCACTTTGAGAAAGGCGGTAAGTACGAGCGCTGGTACGCGTTGTACGAAGCCGTTGATACCATTTTCTATACGCCTTCGAGCGTAACGTCCACCACTTCTCACGTACGTGACGGCGTTGACCTCAAGCGCATCATGATCACGGTGTGGTTGTGCACCTTCCCGGCCATGTTCTTCGGTATGTGGAACATCGGGTTTCAGGCCAACAGTTTCCTGGCGGCCAACCCTGACGCGCTGGTTGCCGACGGTGGCCTGCGTGAAGCCTTTATCAATGCTCTGGCAATCACCGGCAGCGGCGCTGGCTGGTGGGATAACTTCGTTTACGGCATGGCGTATTTCGTGCCTATTTACGCAGTAACCTTCATTGTCGGTGGTTTCTGGGAAGTGCTGTTCGCTACCGTGCGCAAGCACGAAGTGAACGAAGGCTTCTTCGTAACTTCAGTCCTGTTCGCACTGATCTGCCCGCCCACCATCCCGCTTTGGCAGGTGGCTTTGGGTATTACCTTCGGTGTGGTCATTGGCAAGGAAGTGTTCGGCGGTACTGG